>JAYSWJ010000315.1:0-17954 GCA_043718065.1 Polaromonas sp. | reverse complement strand
TTTAAACACCAAGCCAAATTGCTGCGCCGCTACGGCGCAGCCGCCGTGGTAATGGCGGTTGACGAAAATGGCCAGGCTGATACCTACGAACGCAAAATCGAAATTTGCACCCGCGCCTACAAAGTGTTGGTTGAAGAAATAGGCTTTCCGCCTGAAGACATTATTTTTGACCCCAACATCTTTGCCATTGCCACTGGCATTGAAGAACATAACAACTACGCGGTGGACTTTATCAATGCCACGCGCTGGATTAAAGCCAATTTACCCGGTGCCAAAGTATCAGGCGGCGTGAGCAACGTAAGCTTTAGCTTTCGCGGCAACGACCCCGTGCGCGAGGCCATTCACACCGTGTTTTTGTACCACGCCATACAAGCCGGCATGGATATGGGTATCGTTAACGCGGGCATGATGGGCGTGTACAGCGAGCTAGAGCCCACTCTGCGCGAACGCGTAGAAGATGTCGTGCTAAACCGCCGTCCCGACGCAGGCGAGCGTTTAATTGAAGTGGCCGAAGGTGCCAAAGGCGCGGCTAAAGATGACAGCAAAAAGAACGAATGGCGCGCCCTGCCCGTCAACGAACGCTTGTCGCACGCGCTGGTGCGCGGCATCACCGACTTTATTGTGGAAGACACCGAAGAGGTGTACCAAATCATCTTGGCCAAGGGCGGCCGACCGCTGCATGTGATTGAAGGCCCGCTCATGGACGGCATGAACATCGTGGGTGATTTGTTTGGCCAAGGCAAAATGTTTTTACCGCAGGTGGTCAAATCTGCCCGCGTGATGAAGCAGGCCGTAGCCCACCTGGTGCCTTACATTGAAGAAGAAAAAAAGCAGCAAGCCGCAGCAGGCATGGATGTGAAAGCCAAAGGCAAAATTGTGATTGCCACCGTCAAAGGCGATGTGCACGACATTGGCAAAAACATTGTCACCGTAGTCTTGCAGTGCAATAACTTTGAAGTCGTCAACATGGGGGTGATGGTGCCCTGCCACGAGATTTTGGCGCGTGCCAAGGTAGAAGGCGCTGACATTATTGGATTGTCGGGTTTGATCACGCCCAGCCTGGAAGAAATGCAGTATGTAGCTGCTGAGATGCAAAAAGACGACCATTTCCGCATTCGCAAAATACCGCTGCTGATTGGCGGTGCCACCACCAGCCGCGTGCACACCGCTGTCAAAATTGCCCCGCACTACGAAGGCCCAGTGGTGTATGTGCCCGACGCCTCGCGCAGCGTGAGCGTGGCGCAAGGCCTGCTGTCTGACCATGCCACCAAGTACATTGACGAGGTCAATGCCGACTACGCCAAGGTGCGCGAGCAGCATGCCAATAAGAAGCAAGTGCCTATGTGGCCACTGGCCAAAGCCCGCGCTAATAAAACCCCTGTGGATTGGGCTAACTACATGCCACCAGTGCCTAAGTTTATTGGCCGTCGTGTGTTCAAGAATTTTGACTTGACTGAGCTGGCCAAGTTCATCGACTGGGGCCCGTTCTTTCAAACCTGGGATTTGGCCGGGCCCTTCCCCGCAATCTTAAAAGACGAGGTAGTGGGCACCGAGGCCGTGCGCGTGTTTGCCGACGGCAAGCGCATGCTGCAGCGCTTGATGGATGGCCGCTGGTTAACGGCTAATGGCGTGCTGGCGTTTTACCCGGCCAACACGGTGAACGACGACGACATTGAAATCTACACCGACGAGACGCGCAGCGCAGTGGCCATGACGTGGTATGGCATGCGCCAGCAAACCGAAAAGCAGATGATCGAGGGCGTCATGCGCCCGAGCCGCTGCTTGGCAGACTTTATTGCACCCAAGATTAGTACTACTAAAATCATAGCTGCTCGAGCAGGTTCTACGGCTTCAAATGCCGATAATTCCGTTCAAAAGCAAGACTACATCGGCCTATTTGCCGTGACCGCAGGCATTGGGGTTGAAAAGAAAGAAAAGTACTTTACTGACGACCACGACGACTACAGCGCCATCATGCTCAAGGCACTGGCTGACCGGCTGGCCGAAGCATTTGCCGAAGCCCTGCACGCCCGTGCACGCCTTGACTTGTGGGGCTACGCTGCCCACGAAGGCTTGACTAACGACGAGATGATTGCCGAAAAATACCAAGGCATTCGCCCCGCACCGGGTTACCCAGCCTGCCCTGACCACAGCTGCAAGGCCGCCATGTTTGACTTGCTCAAATGCGAGGACATCGGCATGGGCATTACCGAGTCGATGGCGATGACCCCTGCGGCCAGCGTCAGCGGTTTTTATCTTAGCCACCCGGATGCGGTGTACTTTAACGTCGGCAAAATTGGCGAAGACCAGTTGCAAGACATGGCCCAGCGGCGCGGCGAAACCGAGGCGCTGATGGCGCGGATTTTGGCACCTAATTTGGCCTGAACCACCAGCATAGCAGGCAGGCATAATACGCGGCTTGTTCCTTATAGGCAGCCGATGGGCTGCAGTGCGAAACCGCCATGACCACCACTGAAATTTACCTGATCGCCATGGCGATTATTTTTACTCTGCCGTACTTGGTATGGCGGCTGGGCAAGACCGACTACTACGCACCCTTGGTGGTGGTGCAGATCATTGCAGGTGTGCTGCTAGGCCCGGGTATTTTGGGCAAGATGTACCCCGACTATTACACCTTTGTCTTCAACCCTTCGGTGATCACCGCGCTCAACGGCGTGGCGTGGTGGGGCGTGATGCTTTTTGTGTGGATTGCAGGCATTGAGCTAGACCTGAAAAAAGCGTGGGCGCATAAACGCGAAAGCGGCATCACCGCTGGCTTGGCGCTGGGCGTGCCATTGGTTTTTGGCAGCGTAGTGGCTATAGGCCTGCTAAGTTTTGCAGGCTGGATCGGCCCCAAGGCGACGCAGTGGCAGTTTGTACTGGGCGTTGGCATGGCCTGCGCTGTAACGGCGCTGCCGATTTTGATTTTGCTGATGGAAAAGCTGGCCATCTTGCGCCAGCCGATTGGCCAGCGTATTTTGCGATACGCCAGCATCGACGACATTGCTATTTGGGGTGTACTGGCCCTGATTTTGATGGACTGGGAGCGTGTAGGTAAGCAAGTAGCGTTCTTGGCCGCGTTTGCGGTGTGCAGCTATTTGCTGCGCAAGTTAATGCGCTGGTTGCCCGAGAAAGACCGTTGGTATGTGGGCCTAGTTTGGCTGATTGTGTGCAGCTTGGGCGCTGACTGGTCGGGCCTGCATTTTATGGTGGGCGCATTCATTGCAGGCGCGGTGCTGGACAGCGACTGGTTTAACCAAGAGCATATGGACATGCTGCGCCACAACGTGCTGCTGGTGCTGATGCCGGTGTTCTTTTTAAGCACTGGCCTGCGCACCAACTGGACGCTGGGCGGGCAGGCCGTGTTTATTGCCGCAGCCGTGTTACTAGTGGCCTCGGTGTCGGGTAAATTGATCGGTGTGCACATGGCCGGTAAGCTGCTGAAATGGGCACCGGGTGAGGCGTCGATTATTGGTTGGCTGCTGCAAACCAAGGCCTTGATCATGATTATTTTTGTCAATATCTTGCTGGACAAAGCCATCATTACCAGCGAGACTTTTACCGCTTTGTTGTTGATGGCGATTGCCAGCACGATGATGACGGTGCCGGTGGTGTCGCCTAAGTTGGTGCGGATGAAAGAGATTATTTTTCGCTCTAAGTGAGGTTGTTGATGGTTGTCGGTGGTTGATCGACTCTTGGTTCGGGGCTTGGTCACGTATGCCCGGGTGCTTGGCTTGGTCGGCTACGCGGCTGTCCCCCGGCCTTTGGCCTCCTCCTTTATGCCGCTACGCCGTCCAAACCAAGCACCCAGGCAGCGAGCAAGGCGGGTCTGCGGCGGTGGATCGCCAGCCACTTCACAAGAATTGGTCAGCGGTGTTACGTTGCGGTATGTGCATTCGCCACGCAGGCAAGAGCAGGCCGGCGGTGTACTCAGCGCAGCGGCATAAAGGGGGAGTAGGCGGCCCTAGGCCGTCACGGAGGACAGCCGCGAAGCTGAGTACACCGTCGGCCTGCTCCCGTACAAAACTGAGTGCGCCGCAGATAAATTTATCCCCTATACTGTCATCTGCGCCGATTTGCACCAGCTTGCGGGCGCGTTATAAATTCCGCTAAAAACGCAAACCCAGTGTCCGTTTTTAGCGTGCTGGGTTTTTTTGTTTGTGCCATGACCTTAATCGCTACGCCACAGTTTATGCTGTTTGATGCACCTTTGCCCTTGCAAAGCGGCGCGTCGATTCGTGCGTACATGCTGGCGTATGAAACCTATGGCACGCTGAACGCTGCCAAATCCAACGCCGTGCTGGTGTGCCACGCGCTCAACGCATCGCACCATGTGGCCGGCGTGTACGAGGGGCAAGACAAGTCCGAAGGTTGGTGGGACAACATGATTGGCCCCGGCAAACCGCTAGATACTAACCAGTTTTTTGTCATCGGCGTCAATAACCTGGGATCGTGCTTTGGCTCCACAGGCCCTATGCATGCCAGTCCGGATACAGGCATCGTCTACGGTGCAGATTTTCCGGTTGTCACCGTAGAAGATTGGGTAGATTCACAAGCGCGTTTACTAGATGCCCTAGGCATCCAAACGCTGGCCGCCGTCATGGGTGGCAGCTTAGGCGGCATGCAGGCCCTGAGCTGGACGCTGCGCTACCCTAGCCGAGTGCGCCACTGCATTGGCGTGGCGACAGCGCCCAATTTGACGGCCGAGAACATCGCCTTTAACGAAGTAGCCCGCCGCGCGATAGCTACTGACCCTGACTTTTATAGCGGCAACTTTTACCAACATAACACCATCCCCAAACGCGGCTTGCGCATCGCGCGCATGGTGGGACACATCACGTACTTGAGCGATGACGTGATGAACGAAAAATTCGGACGGCAATTAAAAGAAGGCTTCGATCTGAAATATTCCACGCAAGATGTAGAGTTTCAAATCGAAAGCTATCTGCGCTACCAAGGCGACAAGTTCGCTGAGTATTTTGATGCCAACACATACCTGCTGATTACCCGCGCCTTAGATTACTTTGACCCGGCCAAAGCTTTCGGTGGTAATTTAACCCAAGCGTTGGCTAATGCTACGGCCAAGTTTCTCATCATCAGTTTTACTACCGACTGGCGCTTCTCCCCTGCGCGCAGCCGCGAGATTGTCAAGGCGCTGCTGGACAACAAACACCCCGTCAGCTACGCCGAGATTGACGCGCCCCACGGACACGATGCTTTTTTGCTTGACGATGCACGCTACATGAACGCGGTGCGCACCTATTTTGCTAACGTGGCTAAGGAGATTGCCGGATGAGCGATATAGCCTTGCACCAAGTGATCGCCCAGATGGTGCCACGCGGTGCGCGCGTGCTCGACCTAGGCTGCGGCGATGGCGCGTTGCTGGCACACCTGCAGGCCACGCGCGACTGCAGTGGCTACGGCGTAGAGATTGATGACGCCAATGTACATGCCTGCATAGCGCGCGGCGTCAACGTGGTGCAGCTAAATTTGGACGAAGGCTTGGCCATGTTCCAAGACCAAAGCTTTGACGTGGTGCTGCAGATCGACACACTGCAGCATCTGCGCAATGCCCAAGTGATGCTGCGCGAGACGGCACGTGTGGGCAAGCAAGGGATTGTGGCTTTTCCCAACTTTGCCCATTGGCCCAACCGCTGGCAGGTGATGTTGGGTCAAATGCCAGTGACCAAAACCTTGCCCTACCAGTGGTACGACACGCCCAACATTCGCGTGGGCACCTTTGCAGACTTTGCGCAACTGGCCGCTATTAACCAATTGCGTATTAACGATGCATTTGGCATGCAGGGTGGCAATGCAGTGCGCTGGTGGCCCAACGCGCGCGCCAGTACAGCGGTGTTTGCGTTTGAGCGTAGGTAGCCTATAAAGCCTTAAATTTAAAACATTTGACGGCGCAAAAAAGCGCAGTAAGATAGACCATCGGGATAGCAGCCTCCCGAATCTCTTGCAGATAGACGGTGTCCCGTCCAAGCGCTGAAACTTCTGAACTGGAGCTTTCCATGGACACCGCTATGCCTTCTCACGCAGCCACCACTTCTTACCCGCTTGTTATAGAGCCTATGGCCCTGCAGACCACGCTGGGCCGCGCCGATACCCCCTTGATATTGGACGTTAGACGTTCGCTGAAGTTTGACGCTAGCGCGCGCATTGTGGCAGGCGCTGTGCGCTGTGCGCCTGAAGATGTAGAAGCTTTTGCACGCCAGCACGCCCCACGCGATGTGGTGGTGTACTGCGTGTATGGGCATAACGTCAGCGCAGACGCCGCAGCGCAGTTACGTGCAGCGGGGTGGAATGCGCGTGTTCTGGCAGGCGGCATCGAGGGTGGTGAAGACGGCGTGGACACTGCCGACAACATAGCACGGTGGCGCGGCCAAGCTGTGCCCACTATCACCAAGCGTGCTGACTGGGGCGTTACTGGTCAGGCGGCTTCACGTTGGGTCACCCGCGTGCAGCCTAAGATAGACCGCATTGCCTGCCCTTGGTTGATTCGCCGCTTTATCGACCCACGTGCTGAGTTTTTCTATGTGCCTACAAGCGAAGTTTTAAACGAAGCCAAACGCATGAACGCAGTGGCTTTCGATATCCTCGGCGCGCCGGTGTCGCACAACGCGGACCAGTGCACTTTAGATGCTTTGTTGCAGGGTTTTGATTTGCGTCATGGCGCGGTTGACTTGCTGGCGCGCATTGTGCGTGGTGCTGACACGGACTGCGGCTTGGCCGGAGAGTCTGCAGGCTTGCTTGCGATATCGCTGGGCTTATCGCGCCTGCATGCAGGCAATGACCACGCCATGCTAACGGCGGCTATGCCGATGTACGACGCCTTGTACGCTTGGTGCCAAGACAAAGTGCAAGGGCGTGCTGAAATCCATCGCTGGAAGCAGCCCAGCTTAAGCGATGCAGCGTTGCGCCGCTTAGCTGCGGCCCGCAAAATACAAGAAGATAAGGCGGCGCTCTAATGCAAGACACTGCTTATCAAGACGCTGCGCCATCTATAGCACCACCCGCCATCAGCTTGAGCCAAGCCCTCACATTCTGGCTCAAGCTAGGTTGCATTAGCTTTGGCGGGCCCGCAGGGCAGATCTCCATCATGCAGCGTGAGCTGGTAGACGAGCGGCACTGGATCAGCCAAGGGCGGTTTAACCATGCGCTCAATTACTGCATGCTACTGCCCGGGCCCGAGGCGCAGCAGCTGGCCACCTACATAGGCTGGCTGATGCACGGCACGCGCGGCGGTATTGCAGCGGGCGCATTATTTGTGCTGCCGTCGCTGTTTTTATTGATCGTGCTGTCTGCGCTGTATATCAGTTACGGCAACGTGCCGTGGGTGGCGGCACTGTTCTACGGCATCCAGTGCGCAGTGGCCGCGCTGGTGCTGCATGCGCTGTGGCGGGTGGGTAGCAAAACTTTAAGAAGTCCAAAGCAGTCGCCTATTTTGTGGGCGGTGGCAGTGGCTAGTTTTGCGGCCATTGAATTTTTGCACATCGGCTTTCCGTGGATTGTGGCGGCGGCAGCCATCGTCGGCTGGCTAAGTTCTCGGCTAGCGCCTGCACAGTTTGCCAGCGCTGGCCACAGCAGCAGCGCCAAAGCGCATGCTTTGCCTGCCGTGATTGACGACAACACCTCCACACCTGTGCATGCCCGCTTTACACACACGCGCTTGTTTGCGGTGCTCGTTATCGGGCTGGTGCTGTGGGCGCTACCAATGTGGGCTTTGTTAGCCAGCTTGGGTTGGAGCAACTCGCTCACCCAAATGGGCTGGTTTTTTAGCAAAGCGGCGATGGTGACTTTTGGTGGTGCGTATGCGGTGCTGCCTTATGTCAATCAAGCAGCAGTGGAGCAATATGGCTGGCTAACTGCACGGCAAATGATGGACGGCTTAGCGTTAGGTGAGACCACGCCTGGCCCGCTGATCATGATCGTGGCGTTTATTGGCTACGTGGGCCAAGCGCAAGAAAATTTACGCCAAGGCGCTAGTGAGATGGCTGGGTCTACTGCTATTTTGATGGGTGCAGCAGGCGCGTGCGTGGCAACGTGGTTTACGTTTTTGCCCAGCTTTGTATTTATCTTGGCGGGTGGCCCGCTGATCGAGTCAACGCACGGCAAACTAGGTTTTACCGCACCACTCAAAGCTATCACTGCTGCGGTGGTGGGCGTGATTGCAGCGCTAGCCGTATTTTTTATAGCCAATATTGCCGTCATTAAAAATGCTAGCGGGTCGCTACCAGGCCGTATTGACTGGGAGGCGGTGGCTATTATTTCTACCGCTGCTGTTGCGCTGTTTCGCTACCAAGCAGGTGTGATTCGCGTGATAGTGTGGTGCGCGGTAGCGGGTTTGGTGGAGGGTTGGCTATTGAAATAAATAGTCAGCGCAAAGCAGGATGATTGAAAATATAACCCTGCTCACTATTAAAATAATAGCTGCTTGAGCAGTATTTGCAGGGGTTAAACGCCTAACGTTCATAATACTATGCGTTAGTGCGTCAAACTATCTTTGAATCGACAAGAAACACACAATAAATAAGCACCCGCCTAAGCTTGTGACAAAAGAATTAATCTTTGAAACACTAGTTACATAAACTAACCTGGTTTTGTCGATTGCACGCGCGAGTGCCGTGGGCCTTATGCGCGTTACAAACTGTGGCTTTTGTATCTACTATTCAATACAAAAAGACCACACTTTCGCAAATATCGGTGCAAAACACCGCACATATGTAGTAGCGATAACTTGGTATTGCGGCATCACAGCATTCGCAAGAAACTGGCCTTAAGTGGTGTGGTTTCGAAAGTATTGTGTAAAACATTAATTCGCTTTTGACCAACGCCCTTATGAAATTAAGGAGCAATGTGATGTCAAACGTAAGCCAAATAAGGACGAAACTTAGTCGCAGACAGTCCATACAAGTGGGCGTTGCAGCCACAGCCGCTGGGTTGTTAACAAGCAAAGATTTTATGTCTTCTGCAAACGCAAAAAACGGCGAAAGCGGCGGTCAAGCTGCAGCTCCATACACGACGCCCTTCGTCGTGGCCCTGCCCGTGTATAAGGCCAAGTTACCAGTCAGCTCCTTATCGCCACCCGCCACTAAAGATTTGGGACTGGGTGAATGTGGCCGTGATCAACACCAACGCTGGGGCGACTGGAAACCACAAAAATTTTATACCCTTACCGTGCGAGAAGCGCTGCATTCTTTTCATCCAGAATTACCAACACAAACGATCTGGGGTTACGACGGCATGGTGCCTGGCCCGACGTTTGTAGAGCAGTATGGCAAAGCTGTTATTGTGCGCGTCATCAACAATCTGCCTGCCAACACCCAAGGCTACGGCTCACCAGAGATCACCACACACCTGCACAATTTGCACGCCGCATCGGAGAGTGATGGTTACGCTGGCGACTACTACAGTGCTACTAAGTATGGCCCCACTTTAACGGCCCTCGGTGCCTATAAAGATCATTTGTACCCGAACGCCTATGCTGGCTACGACGACCCGCAGTACGCCGCTACCAAAGGCGACCAACGCGAGGCACTAGGCACTTTGTGGTATCACGACCATCGCATCGACTTTACTGCGGCCAACGTGTACCGCGGCCTCACAGGCTTTTACCTACTGTTCGATGAAGTCGACACTGGCAACGAGCTGGACACTAACCCAAAGGCGCTACGTTTGCCTAGCGGCGTAGGCAAATATGACATCCCCTTAGTGTTTCAAGACAAACAGTTCGACTCTGGTGGCTACTTGGCGTTTGACCAGTTTGCTGCCAAAGGCATTCTGGGCAACAAGTTTTGCGTGAATGGCAAAGTACAACCTTTTTTTCAAGTGGAGCGGCGCAAATATCGGTTTCGCCTGCTCGATGGCGGACCGTCAAGGTTTTATGAGTTTTACTTAAGCACTAGCGCTGGTGTGAACCAGAGCTTTACCTACATTGCTAAAGATGGCAATTTGCTACCAGCCTCCCTGACCATGAGCAAAGTGAGCCTGGGTCCTGCGGAGCGGGCTGACATAGTGATTGATTTTTCAAAGTACCCCGCTTACAGCAAACTGTACTTGGTTAATCGTTTGGTACAAACAGATGGCCGAGGACCAGAAGGCCCCTTGGTCAATACCCGTGGCCCAGACGGCTTGCTCATTGCTGCTGGTACACAGCTACTGCGCTTTGATATTGGTGGCGATCCTTTAACACCTGACATGAGTCAAGTGCCCTCTGCATTGCGCGCGTTGCCGCCGATCAATATGGCCGAGGTAGTAGCCAACAGACGCTTTGAATTTGATAAACAAAATGAAGTATGGACTATCAATAACAAAATATTTGACGTCGACAACCCTGTGGCCAAGCCCAAGCGAGGTACCGCAGAAATATGGACATTAAAAGGTAAGGGCAGCTGGCACCACCCAGTACATATCCACTTTGAAGAAGGCCGTATTTTGTCGCGTAACGGCGCACCACCACCGTCGCATGAGATTGGTCGCAAAGACGTGTATGTGCTGCAGCCTGATGAAGAGGTGCGCATATTCATTCGCTTCAGAGATTTCTTGGGTAAGTACATGATGCACTGTCATAACACGGTGCACGAAGACCACGCCATGATGCTGCGCTACGACATTGTTGAATAAGACAGGAGCCGATCATGAAAAAAACTCAAACAAACACTCACCTCAACCAAGACACCAGTAAACGTGACTGGCTGAAGTGGATGGGCAGCGCAGCATTAGCGCCAGCGCTGGGAACAAGCACACCTGCAGCAGCCAAAGCAGGGCCTCGCGCTGGTTATTTGCCCAACAGCATTGTGCAAACACATGACGGTAAAAAGCTGCGCTTCTACGATGATATAGTGCAAGGAAAAATCGTCGTCTTCAACATGATGTATGCCATATGTACAGGCATATGTCCAAGTAACACGGCTAACCTGCGGCAGGTTCAGCAGGCTTTAGGAAGCCGGCTGGGCAAAGATATCTTCATGGTGTCAATGACGCTGCAGCCTCAGTTTGACACGCCTCAGGCGCTACAAGATTACGTTAAGCGCTACGACATTCAGCCCGGCTGGATGTTCATTACCGGCCAGCCCAGAGAGATGGATGTGATCCGCCGCAAGCTGGGATTTTTCAATGATGACCCCAAGATTGACGGCGACCTGGCCAACCACACCGGCATGGTGCGCGTGGGCAATGAGCGGCTAGATCGCTGGTTCATGATGCCCGCTTTGAGCCGACCGCAGCAAATGGCTAGAGCCATTTTGCAAATGTAGTTTTAACGGTTACCTGTTAGCAATGATTCATTTAAACCCCTAGGAGAACACCATGGCCACCCCCCAGTACAACTTTACCGTCACCCAACTCGATCTCGATTTCATTTTGAAGCAAATAAAAATCGCGGAAGCCAGCACCAACCCACTGACTGGCGCGGCAGAAAACTTGGCGGCGCTAGTAGGCAGCCCGTTGTTGCCCTATGGCTTGCGTACCGTTGACGGAACATGGAACAATTTGCTACCGGGGCAAGAGCGTCTAGGTGCAGCAGACAACATCATGCCGCGGCTGGTGGCCGCCCATCTACAAAGCGCCGACGTCATACCTGCTGGTTTTTTTGGGCCAGGTAGCCCCGGCGGTACTACTCCAACGTCATACACACAGACGAGTGGCGCAGTATTTGATTCCCAACCACGCGTAGCCAGCAATTTAATCGTCGATCAGACTGCCAACAATCCCGCAGCGGTGGCCGCAGCACTGCAATTGGCTGGATATAAAAGTACCGGTCTTATAGCTGAAGCCACTCTAATTGCCGGGCTTAATACACCGGTGCAAACGGCTAACGCACAGATACAAACCGCGCGCGCGCACATCATTTCTGCAGGCACTGACCCGGTTTTGCTAGCCGCTGCCCAGCTAGAACTGAGTAACGCCACAGTAGCGCATACCAGTGCATTTGACGCACTCAATGCAGAGCTTACAAGTGCTGGATTAACTGTATCTTCAGAAGGCACCATCAGCATTCTTAACTTATCGCCTGATATTGGCTTATCGCCATCCTTTAACGGCTGGATGACTTTCTTTGGTCAATTTTTTGACCATGGTCTTGACTTGGTGACTAAAGGAAATAACGGGACAGTATTTGTACCGCTGCTACCAGACGACCCACTTTACGTAGAAGGTAGCAGCACCAATTTTATGGTGCTAACTCGGGCCACGCAGGTCAACGGCCCAGGTGCCGACGGCATACTGGGGACAGCTGACGATACGACCCATGAAAGTATCAACACCACCACGCCTTTTATTGACCAAAATCAAACTTATACGTCTCACCCCTCTCACCAAGTCTTTTTACGCGAGTACGTCATGGTGGACGGAAAGCCTCTCTCAACAGGCCATTTGTTGAATGGTTTGCATGGTGAGGGTAATTGGGGTGAAGTCAAGGCACAGGCATCACACCTGCTGGGTATTCAGTTAACCGATACCGATATTTTTGATGTTCCACTGTTAGCCACCGACCGTTATGGTGAGTTCTTACGCGGACCTCATGGCTTTGTCCAAATAGTGACAGCCAGTGGATTGGTCGAAGGCGATCCATCTGCAAATGGTGGCCTAGGAATTACCATTCCTGCAAACACTGTCCACACCGGCCATGCCTTCCTCAACGACATTGCCCACGGTGCCGCACCTGGGTTTGCTGATTTAGACCATGATCCATCAACTCCGCCCACAGCGTTAGTTGCAGACTCTGATGATGTGATCAACGGCCAACCCAACCCGAACTACGATCCCACGCAGCCAGTAAGCGCGTCAAATCCACTGTTGATTCCTCAGCCTGTGGGCACGTATGACAACGAAATGCTTGATCGGCATTTCATTACCGGCGACGGCCGTGGTAACGAGAACATCGGGTTGACAACTGTTCATTCGGTCTTTCACTCGGAGCACAACCGCTTGGTAGAAGATTACAAAAACACGATACTTAGCTCGGGTAACCTCACCACGATCAATGAGTGGTTGCTGGTGGATGTAGCCGCTATTCCTACCGCTGCGGCTGATATTGCTGCCTTGCAATGGGACGGTGAACGGCTTTTTCAAGCAGGTCGCTTTGTGACTGAAATGCAATACCAGCACTTGGTGTTTGAAGAATTTGCACGGACTGTGCAGCCTGCAGTTGACCCGTTTATTTTCTCTAATTCTGCTGATTTAAACCCCGCCATCGTCGCAGAATTTGCTCACGTCGTGTATCGGTTTGGCCATTCAATGCTAACTGAGAATGTCACCCGTATAGACGCAAATATGCAAACTACGGATGTAGGTTTGATCCAAGCGTTTCTTAATCCTATTGCGTTTGATGAGGGTGGAGTAACCGAGGCGCAAGCCATTGGATCAGTAGTTAGAGGGATGTCACGGCAAACAGGCAATGCCATAGATGAGTTTGTCACAGAAGCAGTACGGAATAACCTTGTCGGACTTCCACTAGACCTCGCCACACTGAACATGACTCGAGCTCGCGAGACTGGTATGCCTACTTTTAACGAGGCACGCGCCCAGTTTTTTGCAATCAGTGGGCAAGCCAATCTAGCACCTTACACCAGCTGGGCCGACATGGCTGGACACCTCAAACACCCGCTGTCTATTATTAATTTTGTTGCCACCTACGGCGAGCACTCGTCAATTACCAGCGAGACAACGCTAGCTGGCAAGCGTGCAGCCGCTAGCCTAATGGTTTTTGGTGGAGCTGGTGCGCCAGCAGATCGTGTTGATTTCCTTAACCACACAGGCACTTGGGCCAGCACAGAAACAGGACTCAATAAAGTCGACTTCTGGATTGGCGGATTGGCAGAAGAAATCAATCAGTTTGGCGGCATGCTGGGCGCAACCTTCAACTACGTTTTTGAAAAGCAAATGGAAACTTTGCAGAATGGTGATCGCTTTTATTACCTTAGCCGCACGCAAGGCACCAATATGCTCAACGAACTTGAGGCTAACTCGTTTGCGGCATTGGTCATGCGCAATTCAGATTTAGGCGCACCGGGCTCGTCGCACATACCTGGGCTGTTATTTGGCACAGCCAACCATATCCTTGAAATTAACACAGCAAAACAAATTGATACGGACCCTGTGGGTGATGATCCAGTTCTTAATGCGCTACATCCCTTAGTCGTTAGGCATGCAGCTGGCGCTGATGTAAACGGGGATGGCGCTGCGGACGGTGGCTACCTACAGTACACAGGGTTTGACCATGTGGTGCTGGGCGGTACGGCAGGTAACGACACCTTACTGGGCGGCGGCGGCATAGACACGATTTGGGGTGATGCTGGCGATGACCGTATTGATGCAGGTGATGAGGCAGATCAAGTGCACGGTGGTGATGGCGATGACATCATTACCGACCATGGCACACCTATCGGCGGTGCAGACTTTTTGCGCGGCGATGAGGGCAACGATGTGATCTCATCAGGAAACGGCAATGACATTGACTTTGGAGGCGGTGGCAAAGACTTTATCATTACTGGTGATGACGCAACAGAGGTTTTTGCAGGTCGCGATGACGACTTTATCTTAGGCGGCCGCGGCGCTGACGGGCTGATGGGCAACGAAGGCAATGACTGGATTGAAGGCGGTGAAGGCTTTGACGGTTTGTCAGGCGAAAACTCCGAGCTATTTTTCAACAGCCCGATCATAGGGCATGATGTGTTGAACGGCCAAGGCAATGACACTGATTACGATGGTGAATCTGGTGATGACATCATGGTTGAAGGTGCTGGCATTCAGCGTAATAACGGTATGTTCGGATTTGACTGGGCCATTCACAAAGATGACCCGACAGGGGCGGATTCTGATCTTGGTATTGCGCTCTTTTTAGCCCAGCCGCAGTTTACCCTGCGTGATAGATTTGACTCGGTAGAGGGCTTGTCGGGCTGGGTACACGACGACAAACTAACCGGTGCCGCCATACTTAAAGGTGCAGCGGGCGGCGCGGGCGCAGGCCCAGGCAACCCGCCCGACGAGAGCGACCTCAAATCGCAAAACATGAGCTTGATTGACGGCTTTGCGGAACTACTGGGGCTCACACCTGCGCAAGTAGCTGCTATGCCATTTAACACCTCAGTCATCGACATTCGTCAAGGCGCTGAAGTCATTATTGGCGGTGGCGGTAACGACACCATTAAAGGCAATTTAGGTAACGATTACATTGATGGTGATGCATGGTTGAATGTGCGAATTCGGGTGACGCACAACAAGCTTGAGGACAGCACGCAAGCTAACGAATGGTTCACAGTAGACAGCATGAACCAGCTGAAGGCACGTATGCTGACCGGCGAAATCAACCCTGGCCAGTTGCATATCGTGCGCGAGATCTTGCAGTCAGCCACAGCCGCGACTGATATCGACACAGCCGTGTACAACGGCAACCTATCTGACTATTCGATTATTCAAAATGCCAATGGTACCTACACCATTACCGACAATCGCGCAGCGGGTGTTTTGGGCAACGATGGCGTGGATCAGATTCGCAATATTGAGCGCCTGCAGTTTGCTGATCGCACTGTCAGCCTGACCAACCATGCTCCTGTTGCAGTAGCAGACACATTTGCTGCCACCGAAGATACCGTAATTACATTTACTGCAGCGCAATTGCTGGGCAACGATACGGATATAGACGGCAATCCATTGACTATTTTGTCCTTGACTAATATTACGGGCGGCACAGCGGTGCTCAATCTGGACGGCTCAGTAGCCTTCACGCCTGACCCAGACTTTAACGGTGTGGCCAGCTTTAGCTACCAGGCTAGTGACGGCCAATTTCTCAATGCCGTGAGCAATGCCGCTGTGGTGACTGTGAATGTGGCTGCTGTGAATGATGCACCCATTGGCGCACCCACTGCATTACTAGCAGCAGGGCTAAACCCTAATGCTTATGTGGTCAGCATTGCAGATTTGCTAGCTGGATTTTCTGATGTAGAGGGCGATACCTTAAGCGTTACAGCCTTAACTACTAGTAACGGAACCATAGTGCTCAATGCCGACGGTTTAGGCTACACCATCACACCCACAGTCAATTTTGCTGGTGTAGTCAGCCTGACCTACAACGTGGTGGATGGCAACGGTGGCAGCACAGCAGCAGTTCAAAGCTACCAACAAGTAGCGTTTAACGACCCCACTACTGGCGAGCTGCACATTGCAAGCTATACAAACACATTAACCAATGCCAGTCTGACGGCGACTAATACGATCGCTGATGCAGATGTGCCTGCACTGGTGCCCATCACCCAGTGGCAACGGCTTGTAGCAGGTACTTGGGTCAACATTGTGGCTCCAGCAGGTACAGCCGCCACTTTGGTGAATCAAACCAACACTACGGTGCGTGCCACAACGACCTATACCGATGCCTTCGGAACAACCACCGTTATATCTGGTGAAACCGCAGTGGTCGGATCGGGCGCTAACAATACCCTAGCAGGTACTGCTGGCATGGATTTCGTCTTGGGTTTGGGTGGTAACGACAACCTTACAGCAGGTGCAGGCAACGACACCGTGGATGGTGGTGCGGGCAACGACACACTGCGAGCAAGCGTGGGCGACGGTAATGACAACTACATTGGTGACATTGGCGTAGACACCTACGACATGTCGCTGACCACCGCAGCGGCCAATATCAACCTGAGCACAGGGGTTGCGTCTAGTGCAGATACGGGTGTGGACACCTTAAGCGGCATAGAAAACATCAGCGCTAGCAGCGGCGACGATACACTGACCGACGGCGCGGGCAGCAACAGCTTGCTAGGCAACGCAGGGAACGACACTTTTGTACTGACCGCCGACGATGCCAGAGACACTTTAAACGGGGGTGCAGGCACCAGCGATACGGCAGACTATTCCGCATTGACCGCTAACCTCACTGTCACTATCGCAAACAATGTGGTAGTGGCCGGCAGTGGCACCACGGTAGCTAGCAGCGACCTGATCACCAATATAGAGAACTTTATTGGAGGTTCAGGAGATGACGCCGTATCAGGCAACGGTGCAGCCAACCAGCTCTCTGGCGGCTTGGGTAACGACACGCTGAGTGGTTTGGGTGGGGCGGACACGCTAAACGGTGGCGACGGCAACGACACGCTAGTCGGTGGTGCTGGCCAAGACAACTTAACGGGCGGTGCAGGTGCCGATGTGTTTGACTACAACACCAATAACGAGTCTGGCGTAGGCACTGCATTACGCGACACAGTGATGGACTTTTTGAGTGGTATTGACAAGTTAGATTTTTCGACAATGGATGCCAATACGGGTGTTGCGGGCAACCAAGCTTTCAGTCTTAACAGTACTGCAGGTGCGGCCTTCACAGCAGCGGGCCAACTGGTCTTCCATTACGAAATTGTGGGCGGGCAAGAGTTCACGGTGGTAGAGGGTAACGTCAATGGCAATTTGGCGACTGACTTCCAGGTGGCGCTGCTCGGGCACCACACCTTTGCACCACAAGACATCATCTTGTAAACGCCATGAAACACGCAGGCCATGCGCCAAAAAATGAACTCGCCTTGGCCTTAGGCGGTTGCAAAGGTGCGTTCAAAACAGTGGGGGTTTTCAGCGCCATCATTAATTTGATGCTGCTGGTGCCCTCGCTGTATATGTTGCAGGTATACGACCGCGTATTGGCCAGCCGCAACCAAACCACTTTGCTCATGCTCACCATCATGGTGCTAGGGGCTTTTGCTTTTATGAGCTTGCTTGAGTTTGTGCGCAGCTTTGTACTGATACGCGTGGGCGCTAAGCTGGACATGGCTTTGAACCAGCGCATCTACACCGCAGCGTTTGAGCAAAATCTTAAAAAGGCTGGCGGCAACGCAGGCCAGGCACTGCAAGACTTGACCCAATACTGCTAGTTTAACGAATTTTGCGGCAAACTCCGTGCATCGCAACAACGGAGCACCCCATGGCCAGAACCAAGGCAGTTTTAGGCGCTGCGGCGC
>JAYSWJ010000314.1:0-6804 GCA_043718065.1 Polaromonas sp. | reverse complement strand
ATTCGAGCAGCACAGCATTTGGGGTCGGATCGAAATTCAGGAAGACCTAGCATCCGGCGTTACACCAAACCAGAACGAAATTTCGCTCTGACCCCAATGGCATCTCACCGGCGCACGGGCTGTTAAAAACCAAGCAAAGAACAATGTGACGAGTCGGGTCCGTCTCGATGAAAAATACGCAGAAAGGCGCGCGTTGTTTAACTTAGCCAAACAAACACCGAATTTCGCGCGTGTTTTCGGAGTATTTTTGCAGCGAGATGCCCGGCTCGAGTCCAGCTCTCCGGTGCGCACGCTAACCAAGCGACCCCCTGCGCAGAACGCCACAAAAAAGCTTTCCGGCGATATCGTTAGCCCAGAGACCAACTCAGCACACCAACACATCCTCCTGCATCGCCTCAACCTGCTCATGCAACAACTGCAATTGCTCCTGCCAATATGCATGCGTACCAAAGTGCGGGAAAGCGATAGGAAAAGCCGGGTCGTCCCAGCGGCGCGCTAGCCACGCGCTGTAGTGGATAAGGCGTAGCGTGCGCAGCGGCTCGATCAAAGCCAGCTCACGCCTGTCAAACGGGCGAAACTGCTCGTACCCATCTAGCAGCGCCGACAACTGCTGTGTGCGCTGCCGGCGGTCGCCCGACAGTAGCATCCACAGGTCTTGCACCGCCGGGCCAGTGCGGGCGTCGTCCAGGTCGACAAAATGCGGGCCCGGGGCCTGTGTCGTAGTGCCTTCAGGGGTCCACAAAATATTGCCTGGGTGACAGTCACCGTGCAGTCGCAACAGCTCAATGCCATGCGATGACGATGACGATGAAAGCGATGAAGCACCGCCAGACAGCGCGCCACCTGCACAAGCCGCTACTAAAGCCATAGCTTCTCGGTACGCTGCCTGCCACGCCGTGCGCACCTCGGGCGCTAACGTATCGTGGGCTAGCAGCCAATCGTGCGGCTCGGTGCCAAAGGTGGCGATGTTAAGCGCTGGGCGCACGGTGAATGGTTTAGCAGCGCCCACAGTATGCATGCGTGCTAGAAACCTGCCAATCCATTCCAGCGTGTCCAGGTCGTCCAGCTCAGGCCTGCGGCCTCCTTTGCGCGGGCTAATGCTGTAGCGAAACCCATGCGCATGGTGCAAGGTGGCGCCGTTAAAAGCGATAGGTGCTGCCAGCGGAATTTCAGCCTCCACTAATTCAGCGGCAAAGTCATGCTCTTCTTGAATTTGCGCATCGCTCCAGCGCTCGGGCCGGTAAAACTTGGCCACCACCCCAGCGCCGTCGTCGGTATGCGCCAAGTACACGCGGTTTTCGTAGCTCGATAGCGTCATCAGCCTGCCGTCTAGCAGCAGCCCGGTGGCTTCTAGCGCGTCAATCACCACATCGGGGGTAAGTTTTTCAAACAAATGGGGCATAAATATTTAAGCTAAACAGACTTGTAGCCCAATTAGATATTGCTCAAATAGCTATAAAATTAGGAGTATAAATAATAGTGTCTCGCATTTAATCATCCAAGTGTATTCAATTAAGTGTTTATTTGTGATGATTACAATTTCCGCATAATTAGCTGTCGATAGACTAATTTGAACTAAAAAAATCTGCAAATCACAATGAAGATTAAGCAAATTAAACTTAAAAATTCACACATCGCACTCACTTTTAGGTCTTATGGAAACGCAGCTCAATTTCAAAGATTATGTTTTTTGGCAAAAATACTTGTAAGTACGATTACTTTAAGACACTATTTATGCATGAATAAAAACTTTAGTTTCAAGCTAAAAATACTTGCAGCGCTGAATATTTGTTGGCTGTCTATTGCTAATGGGCAACCTGCGGTGGGGCCAGCTACTGAAGATGCTGACTTTTGGTTGATGATGATTCCATTGATTGTCAAAAGTGCTTCAGCTAATCAGGTGCCAGCCCCCACGACACCGCCACCAGCTGCAACTCCGGCAAAACGTCCCTACATTAAGTTAAATCCACCGGGTGCAGCAAGTTTACCCCCTGTACCTCGGCCAGTGTTTCCTGATTGCACGCAAGGGTGCGTCAGCCTATGAGCGTACTCAAATGTATAAGCAAGGTTGTGGTCGCACTTGGCTTCTGCGCGTTAGTACCTTTTGCGCAAGCTGTCACCATGTTCAGCAGGGCTTGCCCGTTCGGCGATATTCCAGTACTGCTTCAATCACCTTTTGTTCTACTTTCTTACGCCATTGGCAGTGCGCCAGTCACCAAATTTGCGGGATTACCTTTTTTAAGCGCAGAAGAAAAATACAAGCATTTTATTTTGGAGTCTTTCACAGCAGACTACGCTAGCGTCAAATATTTTTTGTACGCTGAGAATAAAGCCTATCGTTATTATGAGTCTACTAACAGGTATGTATTTGAAACAGGATTTAAGACTAACGGATGGACTATCAATACATTACCTGAAAGTGTATTGACTGACCCTGCAATAGCACCATTGTTCGTTAACAGAGGTCTAGGTGTCTTCGCCAATGCGCGCGCTGGGCATCCTGAAATTATTCAGCTTTGGAGTCCCAAGAAAGCAAACGCTTACAGGGATTTTTGGGTAGTAATCGGCAAACACTATTATTTTGATGCGACAAATAATTTAAGTATTTACGTCGGGCAATCAAGAGCTACTGACTGTAATTTATTGGAATGGGGATTTGGATTTTATTAACTATGAACGACTCAAAAATTATTTTAGGGGGATTTCTATTTTTAGCATGCGTATTGACTTCGCACAGTCAGCCACGACCTCCAGAAATCGTGCCTCAGCTAGGTGAGCCAACTGGAGCGGGCGTGGTTGTTTATTTTGAAAACCTTACGCCTGAACAACATAAGTTTTATTGGAAAGGAAAAACCAAGAAAGAGGAGTACTTTTTAGTTGATGTGCCAACAGACTATATTTCTACCGTTTCGGTGGATATGGCACTTATAAATTCTAGACACAATAAATCAAGCAATCTTGTTGCTAAGCATTTAACAAAAACACACTTAGGCCTAAAGTTTTTGGGGCGTTTTAATGAATCACCCAACAGAGTGAACGATTTTTATGAAGGCCTAGATTCGCGCAAAATGATGTTGATTACTTGGCGATTTGCGGCGGACGGGGGCGGCATGCGAATGCCTGCTGATTTTATAAACAGCAGAGTCAATAAAAATAAGGCCACTCTGAGCCTTGCCAAAGCGCCAAACCTGAATAAAGTTATATGGGTTTTGGCATGGAACGATGGCACAATTTTTCATGAACTTTTCATGGAGGATGAGCTGGACGCAAGCGGTGAGCCGCTTAAAAAACCTAAAAGCGTTATTGCTCTTGCTGAAAATCTGACGGCCAATTAATTACTTTCGCTGCTTCATGATTTAAGACTATTAACCACCTCAAGGAAATACAGATGAATAAACAATTTTTAAAACAGCTTATATTTTCATTGGCTGCATTATTTGCGGTGCTAACTTATCCAGTTTCTCACGCCGCATCTGGGGAGATGGGTAGCTGTATCCCAGTTTTTGGAATTTACACACAAGCAGTTGCGCCTGGACAAACGATAGTCTTTGGGATGATGTCGCCCACAGTTGTTTTTCCGGCTGGGTGTACATGGGTTACCTTGACGAAAGCTACTATGGGAGATGATTACAAAATGGCAGTTGCAACGTTAATGCTAGCTAAAAGTACTGGCAAAGCTGTACGATTGTTTGCGCATGCCGAGCGAGATGGCGGATGCGGCGTGGATTACGTGCAATTACTTTGACCAAGATTATTCGCACTGCTAGTTCGACTGATTCACTAACGCTACGATATGTCCCACACGCGGGTCGCCGCTACCCGCCAGCACCTGCGCATAGGCCAGTTGCGCTGCTGCTGCGCCGTGGTGGTGTTCAACTTTCAGCCATGGTGCAGCAGGTTGCATCACCTTGTCCGTAAACGCATGCCACGCAGCTACCAACTGCTGGTCAAACACGGCAGACCCCCAGTCGGTGTAGCGTTTTTTAATCTGTGCGGGTGCAAAAAATAACACCGGCTTGGGCCCCGGCAGGTTTTTGTCGTTGCCCAAGTGGTCTACATGCGTACCGCCAATGGCGCAGTTGTAGGCCAGCTTGGTAAAGCGGGTGTGCAGCGCGCGGCGCAGGTCGGCATTGCCTGCAAAATCTACATACACACAGGCGGTGTCGGCGGGCAAAGTGTCTAGCTGCTCGTAGCTCAGCACGCGGCTGTAGCAGCCTAGGCTTTCGCAAAATGCACGGTTGCGCTCTGCTGTGAGGCCTATCACTTCTACACCTGCCCGCTGGCTTAAAAAGTGCGCTGTGCCGTAGGCAGTTTTGCTGGACGCGCTGGACAGCAGCAGGGTATTAGCACCAAAAAATGCGTTGTCTGCTAGAAAATCGTCGATCAAATACGAGGTGGTGAATAAGGGCCGCAGCAGCGCCTGCACGTCTTCAGAATCTGCGGTGTACATAGGGTCGGCGGCGCATCGGGTGTAGCTGTTGTACACGGGGTGCAGTGGCGCGCGGTGCGGTGCCATATCAAACAAGCTGCCCGGTGTTAGTTTGCCGGGCTGCAATGTAGCGTGTGAGGCAAACGGCCAAAAGCCGTACAAACGCTCGCCCACTGGCACACCCGCATGGCTGCTTTGCACTACGGTGCCAAACCCCCACACCGGCACGGTGCCCCAGCCGTCTTGCCCGGTGGGGAAAAACTGCCAGTACTGCATGGCGTCACCAAACGCGGCGTAGGTGATGTTGTTGGACGTGAAGGAGAATTTATCCACCTTGACGCGGATGGCGTCTTGCGCAAGCGGCGTGTCGTCGGTGGTAGCCAGCTGGGTGGTGGCTAGGTGTTTGCTGTTGGTCAGGAGGGTAGTGGTAGTCATGGGGTGACGATAACTGATTGCTGCTTGGTTGGCTAGTTGGTGTGGTGTGATGGGGTGGGGTGGTTATTTTGATTAGCGTGTGCTTCGGCTGGGTTGGTTGCTGGGTTTGTGTGCGCTTCGTCTGGGTTGGTCAATTGGCTAAGCGTGCGCGCCGGGGAGTTGGTCGCTCGGTTAGCGTGCGCGTCGGAAAGCTGGACTCGAGCCGGGCATCTCTTTCGCGAAAAATACTCCGAAAACACGCGCGAATGTTGATGGTTGTTGGGCTTGCTCTTGCACCGCGCGCCTTTCTACGTATTTTTCATCGAGACGGACCCGACTCGTCACATTGTTCTTTGCTTGGATTGAACAGCCCGTGGTTCAGTCATGGGGTCGTTGCAAGCAGCGCTTTTTCAGCAGCCCGCGCTTCGGTAAAGCGCAATTGGGGTCAGAGCAAAATTTCGTTTGTGATTAGTGTCGCGCCGGGTGCAGAAGCTTCCTGAATTTTGATCTGACCCCAAATGCTCACATCGGCGACTACCGGTAGTGCGCTACCGTGGTCGCAAGTGAGATAGCGTATGCCGACCGCCCGATTTTGGGTCACTCCACTAGGTGGGCGGTTGGCATACGCTATCTCACCACTACACAACCAAGCTAGAAACAACACCTCAGCCCAATAAACCCACCAACCGACGCTCGAATAAAATAGCCCATCCCCACCCATTTAGTTCACCCCACGCGCAACCCAGCGCGTTTTACCCAGCGGCCCTGCTAAAGGTGCCGTTTCCCATTGCCATGACCGACAAAGCTGCTCAACCCCATCTCGATTCGCTGTCCAAATCGTTTGAACCCTTGGCCCTAGAGGCCCATTGGGGTGCAGAATGGGAGCGCCGGGGTTATGGTGTAGCTGGCTTTCGTGGCACGGGGCAGCCCAGTCTTGAGGCGCATAACCACAATCCTCCCAAAGATTTCTCCATCCAGCTGCCGCCGCCCAACGTCACCGGCACGCTACACATGGGCCATGCGTTCAACCAAACTATTATGGACAGCTTGACGCGTTACCACCGTATGCGGGGCTACAACACGGCGTGGATTCCGGGTACTGACCATGCGGGTATTGCTACGCAAATTGTGGTGGAGCGCCAGTTGCAAGAGCAGGGCCAATCGCGACATGATTTAGGCCGCAAGAATTTTGTGGCCAAAGTGTGGGAGTGGAAAGAAAAAAGCGGCAATATCATTACCAACCAAATGCGCCGCATGGGCGACAGCGTAGACTGGAGCCGCGAATACTTCACCATGGACGAAAAATTGTCCACCGTGGTGACCGACACCTTTGTCAAGCTGTACAAGCAAGGTTTGATCTACCGCGGCAAGCGCTTGGTCAACTGGGACCCGGTGCTGAAATCTGCGGTAAGCGACCTTGAAGTGGAAAGCACCGAGGCCGATGGCAAGATGCACTACATCTTGTACCCGTTTAGCGCAGGGCCGCAGGATATTGGTGCTGTTGAAGGCCACCCTGCCCACACCGCGCGCGGTTTGCAAATAGCTACCACCCGGCCTGAGACTATGCTGGCCGACGGCGCGCTGTGTGTGCACCCTGAGGACGAGCGCTACAAACACCTGGTGGGCAAGATGGTCGATTTGCCGTTGTGCAACCGCCAAATTCCGATCATTGCAGACGACTTTGTAGACCGTAACTTTGGTTCGGGCTGCGTCAAAATTACCGGTGCACACGACTTTAACGACTACGCTTGCTCGCAGCGCCACAACCTGCCGCTGATCACCATCTTCACGCTGGATGCCAAGATCAACGAGAACGGCCCGGTGGCTTACCAAGGCATGGACCGCTTTGTAGCACGCAAAGCTGTTATCAAAGATTTAGAAACACAAGGCTTCTTGGTTGAGATCAAGCCGCACAAGCTGATGCTGCCGATTTGCGCACGCACTGGCCAAGTGGTGGAACC
>JAYSWJ010000313.1:0-2734 GCA_043718065.1 Polaromonas sp. | reverse complement strand
GGCCTATTGGCAAGTTGTGCGTAGGCTGCGGGCATGTGGGCGGGTTGCTGTAGATATATGCCAAACAAGGCGCGCACAGTGGCTTTGGCCTCGTCGGTGGTGTGGCCCACTTGCGGGTGGCGGTACAGGTTATGAAACAGCCAGCGTTTGACAGCCTGCGACTCTATCTGCATGGCAGGTGAGAACTGTACCAATGGTTTGGCTGCGCGCACATCAGCCACGCTGTGCACGCCGCTGTGGCTAATAGCCTGCTGGGTAGCAGCTATCACGTCGTGCACTTGCGCGCTGAGCATGCGCCTGATGGTCTCAAACAGCACGCGCCGGCCTTGCAGGCGGGGGTAGTCGTGCATCACTTGGTCGTGGAACCTGGCAAACAAAGGCACAGCCGCCAGTTGCTCCATGGTGATCAGCCCTGAGCGCACGCCGTCGTCAATATCGTGCGCGTTATAGGCAATTTGGTCGGCAATATTGGCCAACTGCGCCTCTAAGCTGGGCTGGGTGCCGTGGATAAATCGGTGGGCCACGCCGTGCGGTTCAGCCGCCTCGATGCGGCGGGCGTTGGCGGCAGAGCAGTGCTTCAAAATACCCTCGCGGGTTTCAAACGTGAGGTTCAAGCCGTCGTACTGGGGGTAGCGCTCTTCTAGCGTGTCTACTACGCGCAGGCTTTGCAGGTTGTGCTCAAAGCCGCCCAGCGCATCCAAGTGGTCTTGCATGCAGTCGTTCAGCGCGTCTTGGCCCGCATGGCCAAAGGGGGTGTGGCCCAGGTCGTGGGCCAGTGCAATCGCCTCCACCAAATCTTCGTCTAGCTGCAGGGCGCGCGCAATCGACCGGCCCAGTTGGGCCACCTCTAGTGAATGCGTCATGCGGGTACGAAACAAATCACCCTCGTGGTTAAGAAACACCTGCGTTTTGTACACCAGCCGCCTGAAGGCGCTACTGTGCACTATGCGGTCGCGGTCACGCTGGTAGGCACTGCGCTGCTCGGGTGAAGGTTGCAGCTCGGTTGCAGACTGCTGCGGAGACGCAGCTTGTGTTGATGTAACTTGCGTGATCGCATGCTGCACTGCAGGCTCGGCGTGCAGCCGCCCGCGCGTGTGCACAGGGTCGCAGGCGTAGCTTTTTAATCGCATAGGGCAGTAAAATTATGATCGTTTTAGTGGTTTCAGGCCGTATAACCTGCTCAAGCAGCTATGCAATTCATAGCATTTAGCATTGGGTTTTGAATTGGTTTTTGCAATAGGTTTAGTGCATTAAGTCAATGCACTAAGCTTTGGCTAAGCATTGCGCAATCACGCTGTGCACCACGGCGTCTGGCGCGCTGCGCACACCCGCTTGGCCAGGCCGGTCAATGGTGATAAATTTAATCGCACCGGCTTCAGATTTTTTGTCCACCCGCATCAGTTGCATGTAGCGCTCAGTCACATTAGCCGCCCCGGCTAGTGGCAAATGTGGCGCTGCCGTAGGCAAGCCAGCGCGTGCAATCAGCTGTGTAAGCCGCTGCACAAAAGCCGCATCTACCAAACCCAAGCCTTGCGACAAATGCGCCGCCATCACCATACCGCAGCCTATTGCCTCACCGTGCAGCCACGCGCCGTAGCCCATGCCCGCCTCGATGGCGTGGCCAAAGGTGTGGCCAAAATTCAATATCGCGCGCAGGCCCTGCTCGCGTTCATCAGCCGCCACCACGCGCGCCTTGATCTCGCAGCTGCGTTGTACGGCGTGGGCTAGCAGGGCAGCATCACCTGCCAGCAGTGCGTCCATATTATTTTCTAGCCAGTCCATCAGCGGCATGTCGGCAATGGGGGCGTATTTGATCACCTCGGCCAAGCCTGCGGACATTTCGCGCGCAGGCAAGGTAGCCAGCGTAGCAATGTCGCACACTACCAGCGCGGGCTGGTAGAACGCGCCAATCATGTTTTTGCCTAGTGGGTGGTTAATAGCCGTTTTACCGCCTACCGACGAATCGACCTGTGCCAAGAGCGTAGTGGGCACTTGCACAAACGGCACGCCCCGCATATAGCTGGCAGCGGCAAAACCCGTCATATCACCCACCACGCCACCGCCCAGTGCAAACAACACCGTTTTGCGGTCGCAGCCGTGCATCAGCAGTGCGTCAAAAATCAAATTCAACGTTTCCCAAGTTTTATGCGCCTCGCCATCGGGCAGCACCACCGTGTGCACCGCCTGGTAGTGCCCCGCCAGCGCCTGCGCCAAGCGTTGGGCATACAGCGGTGCCACCACCGTGTTAGATACGATAACTGCCGACTGCGCAGGCGGCAGCGCCGCATAGGTTGCCGCTTGGTCAAACAAGCCTGTACAGATGACGATAGGGTAACTGCGCTCGCCCAGCGCGATGGACAAACTGTGGTGGTAAGGGGTAGCTGTATTCACTAGTTGATTATCGCCTCAGACGTGTCAGCCTTGCATGCTGCAGGTTCTACTCTGTGTCCAGCAACGCGCGCCTTGCTGGATTTTTTCATCGAGACGGACCCGACTCGTCACATGGTTCTTTGCTTGGTTTAGGGCAGCCCGTGCTTCGGCTGGGTTGTTTGGAATGACAAATACTATCAATTGCATAGCTGGTTGAGCAGTATCTACGGCCTACAACGGCTAAAACACTCTGAAATAGGCCTCAGAATGCGTTTAGCATGCTCCTCAAAGTCAGTTCTGTGCCCGCCTTGGCACTTGGCGTGAACAGCTTCGCGGCTGTCCTCCGCCCTGCGGGCTCCCCCTT
>JAYSWJ010000312.1:0-2734 GCA_043718065.1 Polaromonas sp. | reverse complement strand
CAGTGGAGCGCAGCAACGTTCGGTGTGCCTATGACAAACAATAAAGGGCCGCAGGTCCGTTTGGCATGGGCATGCCGTGCGGTGCTGTGTGACCGCGAGGTCCTAGAACAGTAAAAGGCCAATTGAACGCAACGATGCTGCGTGACCGCGAGGACCTAGAACAGTAAAAAGGCCCAAAGAACGAGACGATGCTGCACAACCATGAGGCACTAGGACAGCAGAAGTAAATCTACCAAAACTTCCACCAAGATCCAGTAGACGATTTGTAGCCCTGCGTCAGGTACTCGCTCTTTGGGTAGTTTTTTTCTATTACCCGCTTGGTGTCGTCGCGCAGCTGCGTCAGGCCCAGCGAGTTGTAGCTTTGCATCATTAAAAACAAGGCTTCCTCTTGGGCAGGCACGCCGTCGTAGTCGGTAATGGCCGCTTGCGCTCGGTTGATGGTGGCTACATACGCGCCGCGTTTGTAGTAGTAGCGGGCTACGTGCACCTCGTACTGCGCTAGCGAGTTGACGATGTAGGTCATGCGCAGGCGTGCGTCGGGTGTGTATTTGGAATCGGGGAAGCGCGTGGCCAGCTCTTTGAACGCGTCAAAAGATTCTTTGGCGCCTTTTTGGTCACGCTCAGACAAATCTTGGCTGGCAAGGTTGCCAAACAAACCTAAGTTGTCGTTAAAAGTAACCAAGCCTTTAAGGTACAGCGCATAGTCTAGCGCCGGGCTGGACGGGTGCAGCTTGGCAAAGCGGTCTAGCGTGGCTACTGCTTGCGGCACCTCACCCGCCTTGTACTGGGCGTAGGCTTTTTCTAGCTGGGCTTGTTGGGCCAGCGGTGTGCCAGCGGCGCGGCCTTCTAGCTTTTCAAACAGGGGAATAGCTTTATCGTACGCGCCTGATCCCAGCTCGTCTTTGGCTTCGGCGTAGATCTTGTTAGGCGACCACGCCTCGGTTTTGTCAATGTCTTTACCTGCACAGGCGGCCAGCAGTACTACAGCAGCCAGTACACAGGTGCGCGCCGTTAGCCCACGGGCACGCGCCGTTACCACGAACACAGCCGATAATGGTACTGTCATAGTGCTTCTTTCCAATTCAAATCTCCAAGTGCAATCCATTATATCGACCACCACCCCGCCTGCTGTGTCAGACATCACCCCCGCAGAGCACTCTACCGACTCTATCGGCCAGCCTGACCACGACTTTGACGACCTGCCCGAGCCTGGTGCTGACGGCCACGAGCTGCGCCAGTTTGACGTAGACGCCAAGCTGCACGGCCAGCGCCTAGACCGCGCGCTGGTCGAGCTGGTGGGCGAGTTCTCGCGCAGCTATTTGCAGCAGCTAACGGAAGACGGCGCAGTCATACTCAACGGCAAACCCGCCCACAAAAGCGCCGCCAAGCTCAAAGCAGGCGACCACCTGGCCATTACCCTGCGGCCCACCCAGCAAAGCCTGGCCTTTAGGCCCGAGGCGATGGACCTGGACATTATTTATGAAGACGCCCACCTGCTGATCGTTAACAAACGCGCAGGCATCGTAGTGCACCCCGCTGCTGGCAACTGGAGCGGCACCCTGCTAAACGGCCTGCTGGCACGCGACGCGCAGTGCGCCGTGCTGCCGCGCGCGGGCATAGTGCACCGGCTAGACAAAGACACCAGCGGCCTGATGGTAGTAGCCCGCACGCGCCAGTGCATGGACGCACTGGTGGCCATGATTGCCGCGCGCGAGGTAAACCGCCAGTACATTGCCATAGGCCACCGCGCTTGGCCCGGCGACCCTGTGCGCCGCGTAGACGCTGCGATAGGCCGCGACATCCGCAACCGCCTGCGCATGGCGGTGGTCGACTTGTCGCGCGGCAGCGGTAAAGAAGCCGTCACAGACTTTCACTTACTATCAAATTCGAAGCTGTCTGAGCAGTATTTACGTGGGTTAGAGGCCGATAATGCCTTAAAAAAGACCTCTGACAAGGCCGACAACAGCAATATCGACGACCGCAGCTTTTGCCTGCTGCGCTGCATACTGCACACCGGCCGCACCCACCAAATTCGCGTGCACGCAGCCCACATCGCGCACCCATTGGTAGGCGACGCCGTGTACGGCGGTGCACCCGCCGCCGGGCTAGAGCGCCAAGCGCTGCACGCCCAGCGGCTAGCTTTTACGCACCCGATGACGGGTGAAGCGATGGCGTTTGTAGCGCCGCTGCCCGCGGATTTGGCGCAGGCTTGTGAGGCGTTGGGGTTGGTGGGGGCTTAGGCTTATTCAATCGCCTCAACCAGGTGCTGGCCCAGCACATAACTGTCTGCCAGCACTGCATCCACAGCGCTAAAGCTGCGATAAATCCTCTTTCAAGTTATCTAGGGTTTGAAGCTCAAGCTTTTGTTCATTCACCTCGCTACCCCATTGCACGCCGCGTTGCTGATGGGTTAAGCGAAAGCCAAATTTCTCATATAGATGCCTAGCCGCGCCAAGACCCTCAAAAGTCCACAGATACACGCGCTGGTAGTGGCGTGATTGGCACCATTGCATGGCGCAGGTTAAAAGCGCTGTGCCTACACCGGTTCCGCGCGCAGCGTCAGATGCTATGAACCAGCGAAGATGCGCCCCGTCTTGCGCGGCGTGGGAGCCGTCGATAGCGATTGATCCTACTATCTCGCCCTCTAGCAAAGCTAGCCACAGCCCGTCGCGTTGGCTGTCATACTGCTCGCAAAAATCACAAAGCTCGCGCGCTATTTTGGTTTCAAACTGAA
>JAYSWJ010000311.1:0-46056 GCA_043718065.1 Polaromonas sp. | reverse complement strand
TTACCGCGCTGAACAAAGACAGCGCCAACGTCTACAAGTACATGAACTTTGACCAGATGGAAGACAGTGAGAAAGTAGCGGCATAACTATTAGCTAGTTTGAATCAGCCAAAAAGCCCCGCAGCGTAAGCTGCGGGGCTTTTTTAATGCTGCCAACTATTTCTGCTTCACGATTACTGGCCTTATCGTAAACACTTCTTGGCGTTTACTGTCAACTGTCACATGCACCCAGTGGTTCGACGGACTGCCAAAAGTTTGCACGCGGGTTAGGTTGGGCAGCATGTTCTGGGGTGCGCGCAACGGCATGTCGACTTTGAAAAAGTGCGTGTCTCCGTGGACTAACAGCACTTGGCCTGCAAATTTCTCGGTTTCTGCCACTACGGCGTCGATAAATTTTTGGTAGCCTTTAAATTTGGCTTGTTTGCTTTCGTCCGTATCTTCGGTCTCGGGTAAATCAAACCCCGGGTCGGCTTGAAAGGCGATCACAATGCCTTTGGCTGCTGAAGCTTTGGCTGCATTGAAACTACTTTTTACCCAGTCGATATTGGCGGCATCGCGCTCTAGGTATTCGGCGTTGCCTGCTTCGCAATCGGCACTGCTGCGGGCGCTTTTGTTTTTGCAATCTTTATCGTCCAGTACCAAGTTATTGTTGCTGCCCGGTACGTTCAGTCCTACAAAAACGATGCTGCCGTGTTCGAAGCGGGTGTTTTCTACAAATTTTTGGCCTATCGCTGCTTGTGAGGTCAGCTTAAGCTTTTCTTGCCCAAAGCTTTGCGGTGTGGCAAACATGGTTTTGCGAATGTAGTCTAGGCGCTCTAGGTTGTTGTAGCCGCCGTTGTTAGTGCGGTGGCAGTCAGTCCATTCGTTATCGCCCGGTATGTAGACGACGGGCTTTCGCAGGCTGTTGAACATGGTTATGGCGTTGTTGTACACATCGTCTGTGCATTTGGAACTACCATCTTTAATGTCGCCGTCGTACAGAGAAAATTTGATATCTGAGGCATTGATGCTGTCCAGCACTGCCTGCATTTTCGGTGCATCGGCGTTTCTAGCGTAGGGCATGTCGCCCCACAGGCCAAAACTAAAGTCTTGGGCCTGCGCACTGGCCCACATGCCCAAGGTGACCAAGCTCACAACGATCCATTTGTTCTGCATATTTTCTTTCTGTAACGCTAACAGATGCTAGATAGCAGATATGACGATGTTGTGACAGTGTCGATTCTTCGGTAGGAATATGAGGCGATTTAGAGCTTTAAGCCTCAATCGGGCAAAGCCCATCGCGTAGAATCCGTCACAAAACCGACACACAACAGTCACTATATCAAAGGTATTCCATGTTCTTTGGCAAACTGCTCCCCCGCGAAGGCAACTTCTTTGAAATGTTTAACCAGCATGCCGACCGCATTGTCGAGGCAGCGCGGGCTTTTTCGCAGCTGGTGGCCAACTACAACGACGTGCATCTGCGAGAGCAGTACACCCGCGATGTAGACAACGCTGAGCGTGCTGCCGACCGCGTAACGCACGATGTCAACAAAATGCTGCACCAAACATTTATTACGCCGATTGACCGTGAGCAGATCCATAAGCTGATCAACACCATGGACGACGTGGCTGATTTAATCCAAGACTCGGCTGAGACGATGGCGCTGTACGACGTGAAAATAATGACTGACGACATCAAGCGCCTGACCGATATCAGTGTGAAGTGTTGTGAGCGCCTGGCCGCTGCCGTCAAAATGCTCAGCACCATCAGCGACAAAAATACGGCCGAAGCGGCGCTGAAAACCTGCGAAGAAATTGACAAGCTTGAATCTGATGCCGACCGCGTGATGCGTAGCGCCATGAGCAAGCTGTTTCGTGAAGAGCCCGATGTGCGTGAGCTGATCAAACTGAAAGCCGTGTACGAGCTGCTAGAGACGATCACCGACAAATGCGAAGATGTGGCCAATCTGATTGAGGGCGTGATCCTCGAGAACTCTTAATTTCATAGCGTTGTAACTGTTATGGATAACGCTCAAACTGGCCTGTGGGTCGTCTTCATGCTGCTGTTTTTGGCTTTTGCCTTTGACTACATGAACGGCTTTCACGACGCTGCTAACTCGATTGCCACGGTGGTCTCTACCGGCGTGCTGCGCCCAGGGCAGGCTGTGATTTTTGCGGCATTTTTTAACTTCATCGCCTATTTTGTTTTTCACTTAAGCGTAGCCGCCACGATTGGCAAAGGCATCGTCATGCCTAATGTGGTGGACACGCATGTGATCTTTGGTGCGTTGATAGGCGCTATTACCTGGAACATAGTCACTTGGTACTACGGCATTCCCAGCAGCTCGTCGCATGCGCTGATTGGCGGTATTGTGGGCGCGGTGATTGCCAAGGCGGGTGCCAGCTCGCTGATAGCCACGGGTGTTTTGAAGATCGTGGCGTTTATTTTTATCTCGCCCTTCTTGGGTTTTATTTTGGGCTCGCTGATGATGGTGGCCGTGGCGTGGGTTTGTCGTCGCGCCAAGCCTTCGGCCACTGACCGCTGGTTTCGACGCTTGCAGCTGGTGTCTGCCGCCGCCTACAGCCTGGGCCACGGTGGTAATGATGCGCAAAAAACTGCAGGCATTATCTGGCTGCTGTTGATTGCGGCCACTACGGCGGGCGTGCAAGGCTTGCCTACTTGGATGATGGCTACCAAAGATTACTTGCCCATTTGGGTGGTGATTGCCTGCTACATCTGCATTGGCGCAGGCACGATGTTTGGTGGGTGGCGTATCGTTAAAACTATGGGCCAGAAGATTACCAAGCTAAAACCCGTGGGTGGGTTTTGCGCTGAAACTGGCGGCGCTATTACGTTGTTTACCGCAACCGCCATGGGCATTCCAGTGTCTACCACGCACACCATCACCGGTGCCATTGTGGGTGTAGGCAGCACGCAGCGTATGAGTGCGGTGCGCTGGGGCGTAGCCGGTAACATCGTGTGGGCGTGGATTTTTACCATTCCGGCATCGGCTTTTGTGGCAGCTATTTCTTATTGGATTAGTTTGCAGATTTTTTAAGTTTTTTAGGCCTTTCAGGCCGTAGAACCTGCTCGAGCAGCTATTAAATCAATAGTGGTTGGTTCCATTACATGTGGCCTAGACAAGGCTATTACCCGTCAGAACGCAGCAAGGCCTATCATCATAATTGGGCTTTGACTTTGCGGCTAAGTACGGAGACAACAAGATGACAGCATTTGCAGACTTTCATGCACGCTCGCTGAGTGAGCCAGAGGCGTTTTGGGCAGAACAAGCCAAGCTGATTGACTGGCAAACCCCACCGCAGCAAATTTGTGATTACAGCAAACCACCGTTTGCACGCTGGTATGTGGGCGGCACCACTAATCTGTGCCACAACGCAGTAGACCGCCACCTGAAAGATCGCCCTAATCAAGCCGCTTTGGTCTATGTCAGTACCGAGACGAATACCGAGAAAACCTATACCTTTCGCCAGCTGCACACTGAGGCGCAATGCATGGCAGCTATTTTGAAAGAGATGGGCGTAGGCAAGGGCGACCGTGTGCTGCTGTACATGCCCATGGTGGCCGAGGCAGCGTTTGCCATGCTGGCTTGTGCACGTATCGGTGCTATCCATTCCGTGGTGTTTGGTGGCTTTGCCAGTGTGTCGCTGGCGCAGCGCATTGATGATGCGACACCTAAAGTTATTATCACCGCGGATGCTGGCTCGCGCGCTGGCAAAATCGTGCCCTACACGGGCTTGCTGGCAGAGGCTATCCAACTGTCTCAGCACAAACCTACCTCGATACTGATGGTAGATCGACAGCTGGCAGCTATTGAATCTGTATCTATTCCGACAGTAGATTACGGATCTGCCCGCAAAAAACACTTGTATGCTGAAGTACCTTGCGAATGGTTAGACGCTACCGATGTCAGCTACACGCTGTACACCAGCGGCACTACAGGCAAACCCAAGGGCGTGCAACGCGATGTAGGTGGCTACGCTGTGGGCTTAGCTGCCAGTATGAAATATATTTTTGACTGCAAGCCTGGTGAGGTGTACTTTGCCACCAGCGATATTGGTTGGGTTGTAGGGCACAGCTACATAGTCTACGGGCCGCTGCTGGCAGGTATGACTACGCTGTTTTATGAAGGCACGCCCGTCCGCGATATGGACGGCAGCGCCAACGGCGGCATTTGGTGGAGCCTAGTACACAAATACAAAGTCAACCATATGTTCAGTGCGCCAACTGCCATTCGCGTATTGAAAAAGCAAGACCCTGCCTACCTCACACAATATGATTTAAGTAGCTTGAAGGCTTTGTACCTAGCAGGCGAGCCAGTCGATGAACCCACCGCGCGTTGGATTAGCGCGGGTATTGGTAAACCGGTGATCGACAACTATTGGCAAACCGAAACGGGCTGGCCTATTTTGGCCACGGCTAACGGCGGCGGACTAACAGGCCCCGAACCAAAGTTTGGCAGTCCTGGCGTGCCGATGTATGGCTACAACGTGAAGCTGCTGCATGAGGGCACAGGCGAGGAAATGATGGGAAATGGCGAGAAGGGTGTGGTGGTCATTGAAGGCCCGCTACCACCGGGCTGCATGCAAACCGTGTGGCGTGACGATGCGCGATTTGTTGACACCTACTGGCAAAGCGTACCCGGCAAGCTCGTCGGCAATGACAAACACCATCCTAGCCGGATGGTGTACAGCACCTTCGACTGGGGCATCCGCGATGCTAACGGTTACTACACCATCCTGGGCCGTACTGATGACGTGATCAACGTGGCAGGCCACCGCCTGGGCACCCGCGAGATTGAAGAAAGCATTGCATCGCATCCCAACATTGCCGAGGTGGCAGTAGTGGGCGTGGCCGATGCATTAAAAGGCCAAGTGGCCATGGCGTTTGCCGTAGTGAAAGACACTGCGCAAACAGCGACCGATGCAGGCAAAGCCAAACTAGAGGCCCAGGTGATGAAACTGGTGGACGAGCAGCTAGGCGCTGTAGCCCGGCCCGCACGCGTGCGCTTTGTCTCTTTGCTGCCTAAGACCCGCAGCGGCAAAATGCTGCGTCGCGCGATTCAAGCCGTTTGCGAAGGGCGTGATACTGGTGACTTGGCCACCATGGACGACCCGGCTGCGCTGCAGCAAATCAGGGACGCGATTGCCGGTTAGCCCGTGCGCCCAACGGTCATGGCTTGGCGTTTACCGCTGAAAAACGGCAGCTCCGCGCACTGCACCCACAGTTTCATAGTTAAAACCATACACAAAGCCGCCGTAGCTGCCTTGGTTGCCGCTGAGCGTGCCGTTAATCCGTAACGGCGATGTTGCGGAGCCAAAGCTACCGGTGGCTATATTCAGGCTCATACCGCTAATAGACTGTGTCGGCAACGTCGTGCCACCAAACTGTACCGTTACACCCGCGTCTACGGTTGGCGTAGCGCTGTAGTTAACTTGCAGCGTGGCGTTAAGCAGGGTTCCAGTGCTGTTAGGCCCTGTTGAAGACGTGGATGTAGGGCTAGTGCCGCCTAAAAACTTGTACTGCATCTGTACGTTGCTGCGTTCAAACGCGGACAAATCCGAGGCAGGTGAGGCCGTCAAGAAGTGTACGCCTGACAGGTCGGTCTTTACGCCACCATCCAACGTGCGTGTAGCACCCGTCCAGTAACCCCAGCCTATAAAGTCAGCATCACCATAACGCCCAATGCTGCCACTTTGGTCTGTAGCTGACGCTTGGCCACGGTTTAGTTGTGTCAATTGGGAGCCAACAGTAGCTTGGTATTGACTGAGAACTTGGCCGGGTAGTACGTTGACAGTTTGCCCCGTAGCACTGCCTATATTCAAAGATTCGGTGCTGGCAAACCCTTTGATCTCGCCGTGTGCATAGCTAAGGTGATAGTTAACGCCCAGTGTTGCTGGTAACGACGGGCTAATGGGCGTCGGGTTACCAAACACTGCAGCGCCAGCAAAGCGGCCAAAGCCGCTGGTACCCGAGCCATAAGTTAAGCCTAAATAATTGGCGCGTCCCGCTGGGCCACTAAAAAACCCTTGAAAATTGCCAGGTGCGCAGATATCTGTGCCTGCAGTGCAAGCCTCGCTGGTGGTGGCTAACGTACCACCAAAGGTGCTGCCTGTGGAGCGACCAGAGCCGCGTAAGTTGACGTTACCATTTTCTTCGCCACTCGTGGTGAACAATACGTTGAGATTGACGTCGATGTAATTGCCAACGCCGGCAAAATCTACGTTGACATAGCTATTGGAGGTCAAGCTTGCGGACACCCTGCTTTGGCCGGTAGACGAGTTTGTGCTGAACACAGGGGTAGCTTGCAGCAGGTTATAGCGTGCACTGGGCAGAGAGCTTGCCATGGCCGTCAGGCCAGCCGCTGACGCTGGCGCACCCATCACAAATGTAGACACACTGGCGTTGGATACGATATTGCCATTGAGTAAATAGGCCGAAGGTGTGCGGTAACCCATCACCATAAAAGGCGATACCGCTGCTGTGTCAACACTGGTGTCGCTAAATCTTTGATCGTTGTCAGCGCCCATGCCGGTTTGCCAGTCAAACCTTTGTGTAGAGGCTACATAGTCCACAGGTGTGCCTGTGGCTGTAGATGTGTAGGTGCCGTTATCGGCAGCCCGAAAAGCATATGGGGCTAGGGTTTGACCGCCCGGCGTGGTGAGTGATGGGCCGCCGTTAGTGTCCAACAGATCTGCGGTGCGTATGGCCCAGCCTGTTTGGGCTAGGTTGGTGGAAGGTGGTGGTGGCGGCGGAGGTACGGGTGAAGGAGGTGGGTTAGGCGTTGGGGCTGGGGCTGGGGCTGGAGCAGGTGGCATAGCGGGCAGCGCAACAACAGTGCCCGCACTGGTGCCTAGTGCGTTGGTCTGGTCACCCACCACCTGAGGCTCTCGGCGTGGCGCGGGAATGGGCAGGCTGCTGCGGCTGTTGGTGCGTTGTGGGGCCGCATCGCTGGCCTTCACAAGGGCTGACTCGCCTGCGGTCAAACCGATGCAGCCTGCGCTGGTGCACACCTCAATACCGTCTAACTCGGTAGTTACCGACAAGCTGCCATCAGGGTTATAGGCTAAGCTAAATCCTGATCCGCGAATGCCAATAGTAGCAGTGGCGGTTTGCACTTTGTAGTTGTCACGGTTGCGTTTGCCTATCAGCCCGGTGATGGCGCGCATACCACCTTGCAAAAGGTTGACTAAAAATCGGTCTGCTTTGCCGTCGTTGACGTCCGCATAGTTTTCAATTTTGAATTGCGAATTGGGGATGAGTGATACCAAGCCGCCATCGCTAAAGCGCAGCTGTGCACGACCATCTGCGCCCGTGACGATAGTGTCGCCACTGGCAACTATGCCGCCTTTGTTGAGGCTGCTTGCAGCTAGGCCTGATTTATTGACAGACACGGGGCCCGAGGTAAATTGGGCTACGCCCGCGCTGGCTTGCACAGCTACCGGGAAGGCAGCGGCTAGTGCACACAGCAAGCTGGCGTTACGCAGGCGAAATGTGGGTGCATTGGGTGTGAACATGTCGGGCTCCTAGGCGGGGTTGTGCAGGCTTAACGTGGGTGTGAGTAAGTTTTAGAAATCTCGGCGTGCGGTCACTGAAAAAGATGTTTTGCGGTAGTCATTGATCACAATATTAGACTTTGCGCGCGTGTAGCTTAATGCGGGCGTCACACGCCACTGCACAGCGGGGCTCCAATACAGGCCTAGGCTCAGGTTCGCTTGCTGGTCTTGGCGAGAGGTTAAAAATAGGGGGTCATCCGCGCTGAAATTGCGCTGTTCCAAAGAAAAATTGCTAAATACTGCCACTTGTTCATTCAGCGTCTTTTGCAAGCCAGCGCGCAGGCCCCATAAGCGATGGCCTAGATGGTCAGTACCCGGCAGCTCGGTACGCTTGCGCTCTGTGCCTACATAGCCGCCTGCATAAGCAAGCCAACCAGTACGCGACAAATGCGCAAAATTGCTGCCTAGCACGGTGCGGTCCGCATCGCGTACAGGTGAGCTAGGATAGCTGATGCGCCCGTGTTGCAAGTAGGTGCACCACTGACCAAAGCCATCCGGGCGGTAGGCCCACTCTGCCACCAAACCACGCTGGGTGCGCGCATGTTGGTGGTCAACCTCGCTCTGCCCTAGCTGTAGCGCTAGGCTCAGTTCGTGCTGGTCTACGCGATAAGCGCCGCCTAGGCTAGCGTCGATTTGCTGGTTGTCAAAAATATCTGCATCGCCGCTGTTGTGCCGCTGCTGCAGGCTAGCGCTGCCTATCATCGACCAGCGGGGGGCCAGTGGTAGACGGCCTGTAAGACCGGCTGCTAGGCTGGTGTAGCTAGCGGGTTTTTGCACAGCCGATGGGTTTAAAGAAAAGACCAAGCCACCAAATAGCGGCACCGCCACATCAGGTGAGCTGGGCGCACTGTTGGCATTAGTATCGCGCCCAATGCCGGCCTCTACATACCATTGCACTGATGCTTGGTTAGATGCTTCACTGCGGTTAATGGCTTGCAAATAGTCGTCAATTGTTTTGGCTGCTTGTATGGGTACACCTTGCAGCCTGGTTTGCTCTAGCGCCGCGCGTGCGCCGCGATGGTCGCCTAGCGCAAACAAAGCGCGGCCTAGCTCAACACGCGCCCGTCCGTTATCAGTTGCTACCAGCAGAGCACGCTCCAGTGCAAATACCGCGCGGCTGTACTGGCCGGTTTCGTTGGCTGCAATGCCCAGCACGGTGTCAAAGTCGGCATCGCCTGCGCGCTGCTCCTCTAGCGGATCCAGCAAAGCGAACGCTTGTTGAGACTGGCCGCTGTCTATCAAGCTTAACGCCTCCTTGACAGGGGCGTCCACTAAAGCGTGTGCAGAAGAGACAAATAAGCTGAAGGCGGCTACAAAGGCGAGCGTTATACCGGTGTGTGTGCGGCTGTAGTTAAAAGTCATAATGGCGCTAGGTGCAATATCTAATGGCTGAATTTGCATACTTATGTAGTGAATACTTACGTTTTATAGCATCGGATGTGTTAATTTGCTACAAAATTCTTCATATTAAGAGGGAAATGATGTAACAGACGGGGTTAGCGCTACAACCAGGTTACTTTTAGAGATGTAGGCCCAAAGCATGGTTGGCGCGTTATAAATGGACCAACAACTAGAAAGCGACACATGCTAATTGCCAAGTTATCCCTGCGTTACAGCGCAATTTTTGGTCTACTAACCTTGGGTAGCCTTGCTTATGCCCAAACCGATGTGAGCGTAAGCGTGGGCGGTGTGATCCAGCCCGGCATCTACGGCAGGGTTGAGATCGGCACACGGCCGCCACCTGCTGTGATCTATCCGCAGCCTGTCATCATTACGCGGCCTGTAGTAGTGGTGGCACAACCAGTGGTTGTAGCCCCTGCACCTATCTACATGCATGTGCCGCCTGGGCATGCCAAGAAATGGTCAAAGCACTGCTACAAGTACAACGCCTGCGGCCAGCCGGTGTATTTTGTCAAGAATGACTACGCCCAATACTATGAAGAGCAAGAGCATGGTCACGGTAAGCGCAAAAATAAGCATAAAAACAAACACGACGATTAGTTGCTGCGGCCAAGTGTGGCTGTGGCAATAGCCTGACTTAACCCAGCTGGGTTCGATTAATTCAGGCTCTGCCAGAGCTTTTGATAAGGGTAAGTCCTTGTAAAGCAAATGCTGAGCATGCCTAAAATAATTGATTGCTTATATTCAAATATTTGCAAAGCAATTTCAAAGGTACCCCATGCATCGCAAAATTACTTCTTACCTTGGCGGCACGCTATGCTGTACTGGCTTAATGCTGTGTGCCTCATACCCCGTACAGGCACAAAATCAACAAAATCAAGAGCAGTTGAACATCAGGGCTTTGGCCGCTACGTGCGCTAACTGCCACGGGACTAACGGCAAAGCTGTAGAAGGCTCCGCCGTAGTGACGCTAGCGGGTGTTCCTAAAGACTACACCATCGCGCAGATGAAAGCGTTCAAAAACGGTGCACGCCCTGCCACCATCATGCACCAGATTAGCAAGGGCTACAGCGACGCGCAGATTGAGCAAGTAGCTGCTTATTTTGCAGCGCAAAAGAAATAAGGAGAGCACTATGTCGATTCAACGCAGAAGCTTTCTCCAGTCCTCCGCAGCGGTCAGCCTTTTGGGTTTGGGCGCTTGCGCCAGCACGGCCAGCATCCCCAGCAAAGCCAAGGTGGTCGTTATTGGCGGCGGCTATGGCGGCGCTACTGCTGCTAAATATGTACGCATGCTGTCCGACTACAAAATCGACGTGGTGCTGATTGAGCCAAGTGATGCTTTCGTGTCCTGCCCCATCTCCAACTTGGTGGTGGGCGGCAGCAAGCAAGTAGCTGACCTCACCACCGCCTACACCGGGCTGTCTAAAAACCACGGCATCACCGTTGTCAAAGACATGGCCACTGCCATTGACACAGGTAAAAAGACCGTCACCCTTGCACGCGGGGCCACTATTGCCTACGACAAACTGGTGGTGTCCCCCGGGGTAGAGCTGATGATGGGCAGCATTGAAGGCTTGGCTGCAGCGCAAACCAGTGGCCAAATTTTGCAAGCTTGGAAGGCAGGTGCTGAAACAGTAGCCCTGCGCAAGCAACTGCAAGACATGCCTGATGGTGGCGTGTTCGCTATCACTATCCCAGTAGCGCCCTACCGTTGCCCTCCCGGCCCGTATGAGCGTGCATGCCAGGCAGCGTGGTACTTCAAGCAAGCTAAGCCCAAAAGCAAAGTGCTGATTTTGGACGGCAACCCCGATGTCACCTCCAAAGGCCCGTTGTTTAAAAAAGTGTGGGCCGAGCAATACAAAGGCATGATCGAGTACCGCGGCGATCACAAGGTCACTGCAGTCGACGCTAAAACCGGCACCCTCAAATTTGAAATTCAAGACGACGTGAAAGCCGCTGTGCTTAACGTGCTGCCCAGCATGCGCGCGGGCACCATCGCCCAGCAAGCAGGCTTGAATAACCAAGCCAATAACCGTTGGTGCGGTGTCAATTACCAAAGCTTTGAATCCACTGTGGCCAAAGATGTGCACGTGCTGGGCGACAGCATTCAAATCGCGCCCGGTATGCCCAAGAGCGGGCACATGGCCAACAGCCATGCCAAAGTGGCTGCGGCGGCCATAGTGGCGCAGTTAAGCGGTTGGGAGATCAACCCTGCGCCCATGCTGACCAACACCTGCTACAGCTTTGTAGACGACAAAAATGTAGTGCATGTGTCTAGCGTGCACGAATATGTGGCAGCGGAGAAAACATTTAAAACGGTGGCTGGCTCCGGCGGAGTTTCAGCCATTGATTTGAAGCCAGAAGTCACCCAGCTAGAAGGGGTGTACGCCATGAACTGGGCGCAAAATATTTGGGCTGATACGCTAGGGTAATCTTAAAAGAAGCCTGTGCGTAAAACGCGCAGGCTTTTTTAATACTATAAATATAAGTCATTGCGCATTTAATTAAATTTGAGAAAGACAGCACTAAATGAAAACTTCTGTGAGAGCAAAGCAAGGCGCTACTGGCTTTGAGTCTGGTGCCGATTCTGCTGGCCAAGTTTTTCAAGCCGCTGCAGAATTATTCAGCGTGTTGTCTACGCCCATGCGCTTGAAAATTTTAAGCGTGCTGTGCCATGGTGAGCTGGCGGTGTCGCAAATGCTCGAGCAAATTGATTCATCGCAACCTAACCTAAGCCAGCACCTTAACGTGCTGTACCGCAGCGGTATTTTGACCAAGCGCAAAGAAGGCACACAAGTGATCTACCGCATTCAAAGCGAGCGCGCCATGACGCTATGCCGTAGCGTATGCACCCAAATTGCTATTGAGCTGGACGAGCCTGCGCACATCGCATACAGCGATCGCTTGGTAGTACATGGCTAAGTCCGACTGAATAAACCACATTAAATTATGCGAACCAATCGATTTTTACAACCCGCGCCCGAGGGTTTTTTAAGCCACAGCCAGATCAAGGCGGTGCATGGCGGGCGGCGTGGATTTATGGCGGGGGCTTTCACGTCTGCGGTGGCTGCTGCGCTAGCAGGCGTAGGCACTGCGCGCGCCCAAGCGGCCGACGATACGAATATTGTTAACTTACCCGATCACACCAAAGCCTTGGGCCAAGGTGTAGCGGCGCGTGGCTATGGTGTACCCAGCGTGCACGAGAAAAACCTGCAGCGCCGCGAAAGCCCGGGCTTGACCCGTGTCAGCCAAGCGGGCGTAAGCTTTGCGCCGTTACAAGGCTTGTTTGGCATCATCACGCCTAGCGGTCTGCACTTTGAGCGGCACCACCAAGGCTGGTGGGATATTGAGCCAGATAAACACCGCCTGATGGTCAACGGCAGCGATGAGACGATGCTTAAAAAACCCATGGTGTTCACCATGGACGATTTGATGCGTTTGCCCTCTGTCAGTCGCATGCACTTTATCGAATGCGGTGCCAACACCGGTATGGAGTGGGGCAACGTGGCCGTGCCCACCGTGCAGTACACCCACGGCATGATCAGCTGCAGCGAATTTACCGGCGTACCTTTGAAAACGCTGCTCGATATGTGCGGTGCAGATTACAAACGCGGCAAGTTCGTCTTGGCAGAGGGCGCCGATGGTTCCAGCATGACGCGCACGATCCCCATGAGCTTGATCGACAGCGGCGAAGTGCTAGTTTCCTATGGCCAAAACGGCGAAATGCTGCGGCCCGAGAACGGCTACCCACTGCGCTTGGTCGTGCCCGGTGTGCAAGGTGTGAGCTGGGTCAAATCCCTGCGTCGTATCGAGCTGGGCGACATGCCCTACGCGACCAAAGACGAAACGATTCACTACATCGATTTGCTACCCGACGGCCAGCACCGCCAATACACCAGTATTCAAGAAGTTAAAAGTGTCATTACTTCGCCCAGCGGCGGACAGGTACTGCTAGACAAAGGTTTTCACAACGTCACAGGCCTCGCTTGGAGCGGGCGCGGCAAGGTGCGCAAAGTAGACGTGTCAGTAGATGGCGGCCGCAACTGGCGGCCAGCGCGCATCGACGGCGCAGTGCTAAGTAAATGCCTCACGCGCTTTAACTTTGACTGGAGCTGGGACGGCAAACCCGCGCTGCTACTCTCGCGCGCAGTGGACGAAACTGGCCATGTACAACCCACCTATGCACAGCTGCGCAAGGTGCGTGGAACGCGGTCGATTTACCATAACAACGCGATTCAAACTTGGCTGGTCTCAGAAAACGGTGAGGTGAAAAATGTTCAACTATCTTAAGCTGAAAACCGGGGATTTTGGACGCGAACTGCGCGAAGGTTTCGCGAAGGACGCTAAAGAAGACAGGGAGAAAATGAAGACAAAATTTTTAGAATTCATAAATTTAACGCTTAAAGAAAATCAATCTTTCGATTGTTTATTTTTTAAATATTTTTTGAATTTTTTTGGTATTTTCTTTTTCGCGTCCTTCGCGAAACCTTCGCGCCCTTCGCGTCCGGCAGTCCGATTTTTAACCTTAGCCGCGCTACTAACCCTGCCAACCCTAGCCACAGCCCAAACTAAGTTCGAAGGCATAGGAAAAACCGCTACAGTCAACGAAGTGAAAGCCTGGGACATTGATGTACGCCCCGACTTTAAGGGCTTGCCCAAGGGCCAAGGCAGTGTTAGCCAAGGCGAGAAGGTGTGGGAGGCGCAGTGTGCCAGTTGCCACGGCAGCTTTGGCGAGAGCAACGAGGTGTTTACTCCGTTGGCGGGCTACACCACGGCCAAAGATGTGATCAGCGGCAAAGTGGCCAGCTTGCAAGAGGGCAGCGGTGCACCCACCCGCACGACGATGATGAAAGTGTCGCATCTGTCCACCCTGTGGGACTACATTAATCGCGCTATGCCGTGGACAGCGCCCAAGTCGCTTAAACCCGATGAGGTGTATGCCGTGACGGCCTATCTGCTTAATTTAGGCAATGTAGTGCCTGCGGACTACACGCTAAGCGACAAAAATATGGCCGAGACGCAAAATCGCCTGCCTAACCGCTTGGGAAACACAACTGCCCATGCCATGTGGCCAAACCAACAGGGAACTAAACAGCTAGGCGCAACGGCCAAGCCTGATGTGCAAGGAAGCACTTGTGTAACTAACTGCGCTACACACCCCGCAGTGGCTAGCCTGATCCCTGACTATGCACGCAATGCACACGGCAACTTGGCAGAGCAGTCGCGCAGTGTGGGTGGCTTGCGGGGTGCAGACACCCTGAAATCTGGTGCTGCATCAGGGCCAAATTTAACAGACAAAACACTGAGTAAGCCCGTAAGTACTGCTCAAGCAGCTACTGGTTCTGTAGCATCTTTGGGTGAACCTGGCAGCACAAACACCAGTATGACCAGTGCTAGCGTGATGCCTGTACTGCAGAAATACGCTTGTGTAGCGTGCCACGCGATGGACGGCAAACTGGTGGGGCCAAGCTTTAAAGATGTTGCGACCAAACAAGGTGCGCGGGCCGATGCTCAGACCTACTTGAGCGGTAAGATAAAAGCGGGCAGTTCAGGTGTGTATGGGCAAATTCCCATGCCTGCACAAAGCATCAGCGAAGGCGATGCCGCGCAAGTGGCGCGCTGGCTAGTGCAAGGAGCACAAAAATAAAACTTTATTCATACAAAAAATTAAGCGTGATTTATGCAGGGAATACAGGCCCATGTTCTCTATTTTTAAGTGATTACCTTAAGGTGTAATCCTTTTGGCGGACTTACTCGTTAGGGAATGATCCGAAGCACAAAACGACATTATTTTTTACAATCAATTTACATTCAAATTAACTGCAACAGGAGTCTTTCAATGGAACGTCGTCAATTCGTACAAAAAAGTTCAGGCGCTACCGCCTTGGCACTAGCCGTTACAGCGGGCTGGCTACCCACTGCATCGCACGCACAGGCGTGGAACAAAAATGCTTTTGAAACTAAAAACCTAGCCGATGCTGTCAAAGGCCTTGGTGGTGCCAGCGCCGCTACCGAGACCAAAGATATCGTGCTAACTGCGCCCGAGATAGCGGAGAACGGCAACGTTGTGCGCATCGGTGCCTCTACCAGCAACCCCGCTATTACCCAGCTGGCTTTTGTGATTGAAAAAAACCCCAACGCGCTGACCGCAGTGTTTGACGTTTTGCCCGGCACCGAGGCCAACTTTGCCACCAACGTCAAGATGGGCCAGTCGTCTAATGTCTATGCCATTGGCAAGATGGGCGATAAATTTGTCTACGCTGTCAAAGAAGTCAAAGTTACCCTTGGCGGCTGCGGCGGCTAATCATTCACACATCGACATAAATTCTAAGGAAACACCATGGCAGATCCCATGCGCATTCGCGCCCAAGCAGCAGGCGACAAAGTGACCGTACGTGTACTGGTCAGTCACGACATGGAAAGCGGCCAGCGCCGCGGTGCCGATGGCAAAGTAGTGCCTGCACACTTTATCCAAACCATCAACGCTACGTGCAACGGCAAAACCGTCATGAGCGCCCAATGGGGCCCAGCGGTGTCTAAAAACCCGTTTGTGCAGTTTAGCTTTACCGGGGGCAAAGTAGGCGACAAAGTCATTGTGAACTGGGTGGATAACAAAGGCGATAAGAGAACGGATGAGGCGGCTATTGCTTAAGGTTTTCGATGCGGAAATACTTTAATACCGAATACTTTAATACCGGACGCGAAGGGCGCTAAGGTTTCGCGAAGGACGCGAAAGAAGACAAAAAATAAAACCAAAAAAACTGATTCAAAATGACTCAACTTAGTAGGTTGCTCTTAAATTTTGGATTTTTTGTATTTTCTTTTTTTGCGTCCTTCGCGAAACCTTAGCGCCCTTCGCGTCCGGTATTAAAAATCTTCGCATTTAACTTCATAATAATCACAATAGTAGAGACAATTTATATGAAAAATAAGCTTACAGCCCAAGCATTTATTGCTCAAGCAGCTACGCTTTTTATAGCGATTACCGCTTTGCACACCAACGCGTATGCGCAGCAAAAATCTACCCAAGACGCCATCAACGAATACCGACAAAGCCTGCAAGACGGCAATCCGGCTGATTTAAATGCAGCGCGTGGCGAAGGGCTGTACAAAGCCAAGCGGGGGCCGAATAACCTGAACCTAGAGTCATGTGACCTAGGGGTAGGTGTAGGCAAGGTCAAAGGTGCTGTGGCTGTGCTGCCTAAGTATTTTGCAGATGCAGGCAAAGTAATGGACGTTGAAAGTCGACTGGTGCATTGCATGGTCACCTTACAAGGTGCCAAGCGCGAAGATTTCAAAGCAAGTACAGCCTTCAGCGGCGAGGGTGCCAAGGCTACACTGATTGAAGACTTAGTAGCCTACGTGTATGACGAATCGCGTGACATTACCATCAACGTGCCGCAAGGCCACACGCAAGAGAAAGCATCGTACGCACGCGGCCAGCAGGCGTTTTATTTCAAAGGCGGGCCCTACGACTTTAGCTGTGCCAGCTGCCATAGCGAAGATGGCAAACGCATTCGCCTGCAAGATCTGCCTAACCTGACCAAGCCCGGCCCCGCGCAAGCTGCTTTTAGCCAATGGCCTGCTTATCGCGTGAGCCAGGGCGCAGTGCGCACCATGCAATGGCGCATGTACGACTGCTTTCGCCAGCAGCGCTTTCCAGAGCTGCAGTACCTGTCGCAAACCTCGGTCGACTTGATCACTTTCATGGGCGTTAATGCCAACGGCGGCAAGATGGCCGCACCAGCGATCAAGCGATAGAAAGGCCAAATATAATGATAAATAGTGCTTCAAACCAAGTAAATCCTGCTCAAACAGCTATTAAATTTATAGTAAATCTCTCAATGGTTACTGCTGCAGTAGCTGTCCTCACCAGTTGCAGCTCTGCGCCCAGCAGTGTGGATGCACTGGTTGCCATCAAAGGTAGCTTTGCCGAACGCGGTATCGCCAGGTTAGACCGTCTGGAGCAAACTGACATTCAAAAAATCTGCTCTGAAGCTAATGCCACAGGCCAAGACATACCCAAGGCCACGCGCGAGAAACTAGAAAAAGCCCTGTACGGAAAAATTCCTTACCCAGCAGATGGCAAATATGTAGGCGATTGGAAAGAGGGCGAGAAAATCGCGCAAAACGGGCGTGGCATGCAATTCAGCGACGTAGCCGGTGTGCCCAACGGCGCTAATTGCTACGCCTGCCACCAAATCAGCCCGACTGAAATTAGCTATGGAAACCAAGGCCCGTCACTGTTGAAATACGGCAGCTTGCGTGGGGTGAAAGATGTTGCTTCGCCAGATTCAGAGGCGATAGTTAAATACACTTGGGCCCGCATCTGGAACACCCACAGCGTCAACCTGTGCAGCAACATGCCGCGCTTTGGCGATGCGGGTATTTTGACTGTGGCGCAGGTTAAGGATGTGATGGCGCTCTTGCTTTCGCCTGAGTCGCCGGTTAATAAGTAAATTCCTCTTTAATACCGGACGCGAAGGACGCTAAAGTTACGCGAATGACGCGAAAGTAAGACAAAAGAAGAAGACCAAAAGAATAAAAAGACCCAAAGACTTGCTTAAGTCCTATTGAACAAGGGTTTTATTTATTTTTTTGGTTTTCTTTCGCGTCTTTCGCGCAACCTTCGCGTCCTTCGCGTTCGGAAGTTCGGAAGTTCGGAAATCCGACCCCATGAACCTTAGTCGCCGCGAATTCTCATCCATCCTCACTGCCGCAGCCGTAGCAGGCTTTCCATTAGCGCGCCAAGCCAGCGCGCATGAAGCAGCTATCAGCTACAACGTGCCGAAATCGGGCAACGTACATTTGTTGCACATGACAGACTGCCATGCGCAGCTGTTACCCATTTACTTCAGGGAGCCTAGTGCCAATATTGGCATAGCTAGCATGGCGGGCAGGGTGCCGCATTTGGTAGGAGAAAACTTAATCAAGTACGCGGCGATGCAAGCAGGTAGCCCGCTGGCCTACGCGCACACCTACTTAGATTTTGAACGTGCGGCCAAACAGTATGGCAAGGTGGGCGGCTTTGCGCACATGGCCACGTTGGTCAAGCAGCTCAAGGCCAGCCGCCCCGGTGCGCTGCTGCTAGACGGTGGCGACACATGGCAGGGCAGTGCCACCAGCCTGTGGACAGGCGCGCAAGACATGGTGGACGCAGCCAAACTGCTGGGTGTAGACGTGATGACGGCGCACTGGGAATTTACCTACGGTGAAGAACGCGTTAAGCAAATTATCGACAAAGATTTTGCACCCAGTGGTGCATTCAAAGGCATCGACTTTATTGCGCAAAATGTCAAAACTAAAGACTTTGAAGATGCTGTATTCAAGCCCTACGTCATCAAAGAAATGAACGGCGTGACGGTGGGCATTATCGGCCAAGCCTTTCCGTACACGCCCATTGCCAACCCCGGCTGGCAAGTGCCTAACTGGAGCTTTGGCATACGCGAGGACGACTTGCAAAAGCAGGTTAACGAATGCAAAGCCAAAGGTGCGCAAGCCATTGTGCTGCTAAGCCACAACGGTATGGACGTGGACTTGAAACTCGCTAGCCGCGTGACAGGTATTGATGCTATTCTGGGCGGCCACACCCACGATGGCGTACCCGTGCCTACGATGGTAAAAAACTCCGCAGGCCAAACGCTGGTGACCAACGCTGGCAGCAACGGCAAATTTCTGGGCGTGCTCGACATTGATGTGAAAGACAAAAAAGTTGTAGGCATCAATTACAAGCTGCTGCCCGTCTTTGCCAACTACTTGCCCGCCGACAAAAACATGCAATCGCTGATTGACAAAGTGCGCTCACCGTTCAAGGCCAAGCTAGAAGAAACACTGGCCACTACGGAAGGTTTGCTGTACCGCCGCGGCAACTTCAGCGGCACTTTCGATCAATTGATCATCGACGCGCTGATGGACGTGCGTGGTGGGCAAATTGCATTTTCGCCAGGCTTTCGCTGGGGCACCAGTTTGCTGCCGGGCCAAGCCATCACACGCGAACATGTGATGGACCAAACAGCCATCACCTACCCGTGGACCACGCTAAGCGACATGACGGGCGAGACGATTAAAAACGTGCTGGAAGACGTAGCCGACAACCTGTTTAACCCCGACCCGTATTACCAACAAGGCGGCGACATGGTGCGCGTAGGCGGCATGCAATACACGTGCGACCCCACAGCCAAAACAGGCGCGCGTATCAGCAATATGCGCCTAGGCGGCAACCTGCTGGAGGCCGACAAAACCTACAAAGTGGCAGGCTGGGCCCCGGTAGCCGAGGCCAATAAAAACGCAGGCCCGCCGGTGTGGGATGTGGTGGAAACGTACCTGAAAGCGCAAAAAGTCATCAAACCCTTAGGTTTGAACAATCCGACACTGCAAGGCATAGCAGGCAACCCCGGATTGGCGTAGAGTGATTGGTATCAGCACGTCACCTGCATCTTGTTGACGACGTGCCATGCCAAGGACATGCTATGAAATTAAGAGCTGCTCGAGCAGTATTTACATTAGTTATAGCCATTTCTAGCTTGATTTTAGCCACAGGCTGCGCTAACGTCAGCACCGGTGTAGGCGTCAGTTTCCCAATCGGCCCCTTTGGCAGTATCGGCGTAGATGTCGGCTCTGGCGGCCGAGTAGGTGCATCAATCGGCGTAGGGGTAGGCCCCGCCACGGTTAACGTGGGAACGTCGGGGCAGTTGCAAGGTATGCAAAAATCAGAGCAAAACGCTCAACAGAAATCTCTAGAACCGGCAAAGCCTGAATCTGGTAAGCGATAAGTCGAGCCTGGTGGTCAATCGAAGCGTATTGAGCGGCTGAACCTCTAGGGTTATTAATGATATGGTCTTGCTCGTTGTAGAGGATTGGTCTGGCGCAGTTTATTCGGACTGACATACAGCTGCGCGCCTTCAAGCTATAATAGAGGGCTTCGCAGGTTTCGGCATGTGAATACAAGCACGGCGCCGGTAATTCCACTGGTGTACGCAAGTGTCCATTTTTTATGCAAATTTGCATGCAAGTGGTTGAATTTAAAGGAATTTTTCTATGTTGACAGCAACCAAAGCTGAAGTCGTCAAGGCTAATGCCCGCAAAGCCGGTGACACTGGCAGCCCAGAAGTGCAAGTCGCGCTTTTAACCGCCCGTATTAACGAGCTGGCCCCCCACTTTAAGCTGCATGCCAAAGACCACCACGGTCGTCGCGGCTTGCTGCGTATGGTTAACAGCCGTAAAAGCTTGTTGATTTACCTCAAAAACAAAGACGCACCACGTTACGTTGCGCTGATCGCTAAATTAGGTCTGCGTAAATAATTACTACGGCGTGGCTTGCCTGCAAACAAGTGCTAGTAATGCATGAGAACGCCTGAGTTAGTTCACTAGCTCAGGCGTTTTTTACTTCGGAGTTGACAAAAGCAGGGCTGAAGCTGTGTCATTCCAAAGAAAGTGTGAATTGCAAACTTTCTTTGGGATGGCATCGTGTTCTGACTTAAAGCTTCGACCCATGGGTACAGGGAATGTACTTCTATAAATGATTTCTGCCTGCAGCCCAATTAAAACCTGCTCAAGCAGCTATCGAAATAATAGCTATAGGAAACATGATGAGTATTTTTAACAAAGTGACCAAGACCTTTAAATGGGGCAACCACACCGTCAAAATGGAAACTGGCGAGATCGCGCGCCAAGCTGGCGGCGCTGTGCTGCTGGACATGGACGGCACCGTAGTGCTGGCCACCGTAGTAGGTTCTAAAACCGCTAAAGCCGGTCAAGACTTCTTCCCACTGACAGTCGATTACCTTGAAAAAACCTACGCCGCAGGCAAGATTCCCGGCAGCTTTTTCAAGCGCGAAGCCAAGCCTAGCGAATTTGAAACCTTGACCAGCCGCCTGATCGACCGCCCGATTCGCCCGCTGTTCCCCGAAGGTTTTTACAACGAAGTGCAAGTGGTGATCCACACCGTGTCGCTCAACCCTGATGTGCTGGGCGATATCCCCGCGCTGATTGCTACAAGCGCTGCGCTGGCTATCAGCGGTATCCCGTTTGCAGGCCCGATTGGCGCAGCACGCGTGGCCTACATCAACGGCGAATATGTGCTTAACCCTAGCAACACCCAGCTCGTCGACAGCCAAATGGACTTGATCGTGGCAGGTACCGAAGCTGCTGTGTTAATGGTGGAATCTGAAGCCAAGCAATTGGGCGAAGACATCATGCTAGGCGGCATTGTGTTTGGTCATGAGCAAAGCAAAGTGGCGATCAACGCTATCCATGAATTGGTCAAAGACGCTGGCAAGCCAGCTTGGGACTGGAAAGCCCCAGCCAAGGACGAGCCATTGATCGCCAAAGTAGGCGGTTTTGCGCAGACCAAATTGGCCGCAGCCTACCAGTTGCGCAACAAACAAGCTCGCACCCACGCATGCCGCACGGCCTATGCTGAAGTCATGGCTGATTTGAAGGCATCGGGCACCGAGTTTGACAGCGTCAAAGTTGAATCCATGCTGTTTGACATCGAGGCTGGACTCGTGCGTAGCCAAATTTTGGCAGGCGAGCCACGCATCGACGGCCGCGACACACGCACCGTGCGCCCGATCGAAATTCGCAACGGCGTGCTGCCACGCACCCACGGCTCAGCGCTGTTTACACGCGGCGAGACACAGGCGTTGGTGGTCACCACCTTGGGCACCGACCGTGATGCACAGCGTATTGACGCACTCAGCGGCGAGTTCCATGACAGCTTCATCTTCCACTACAACATGCCTCCGTTCGCCACTGGCGAAACTGGCCGTGTAGGCACCCCAAAGCGCCGCGAAATCGGTCACGGCCGTTTGGCCAAGCGCGCGCTCATTGCAGTGTTGCCTACCAAGGAAGAGTTTCCGTACACGCTGCGCGTGGTGTCTGAGATTACCGAGTCCAATGGTTCTAGCTCGATGGCATCAGTTTGCGGTGGCTGTTTGTCTATGATGGACGCTGGCGTGCCACTGAAGGCGCACGTCGCGGGTATCGCCATGGGCTTGATCAAAGACGGCAACCGTTTTGCCGTGTTGACCGACATCTTGGGCGACGAAGATCACTTGGGCGATATGGACTTTAAAGTGGCCGGTACCACCAACGGTATTACCGCGCTGCAAATGGACATCAAAATCCAGGGCATTACCAAAGAGATCATGCAAGTAGCATTGGCACAAGCCAAAGAAGCGCGCATGCACATCTTGGGTGAAATGCAAACCGCCATGGGCGAAGCCAAGACAGAAGTGTCTAACTTTGCACCCAAGATGTTCACGATGAAGATCAACCCCGAGAAGATTCGTGACGTGATCGGCAAAGGCGGCGCAGTGATTCGCGCACTCACCGAAGAAACCGGCACGCAGATCAACATTGACGAAGACGGCACCATCACCATTGCGTCCACCGACAGCGCCAAGGCAGATGAGGCCAAGCGCCGCATTGAGGCGATTACCGCTGACGTAGAAATTGGCAAAATCTACGAAGGCGCAATTACCAAGATTCTCGACTTCGGTGCTTTGGTCAACTTGCTGCCCGGCAAAGACGGTTTGCTGCACATCAGCCAGATCAGCAACGAGCGCATTAACAAAGTGACCGACGTGCTACAAGAAGGCCAGATCGTGCGCGTCAAAGTCATGGAAACCGACGAAAAAGGCCGCGTGAAGTTGTCGATGCGTGCACTGCTCGAGCGTCCTGCGCAAGACCAGCAACAGCAGTAATCTGCGCAGTTGGTTGTAGAAAAATTGAGCATGGGTCTGGCATATGCGCCAGACCCATTTGCTCTAATTGATTACTAAAATACTATTAATTTTATAGCTGCTTGAGCAGTATCTACGGGCTGAAATGCCCGTTCAACATATAAAAAATACCGATGAATGCTGTAGAAATCACCTCCTTTGGCGCGCCCAGCGTGCTGCAACTGGGCGCGCGCCCAGACGCAGTAGCGGGCGCAGGCGAGGTGCTGATCAAAGTGACTGCATCGGGTATTAACCGGCCAGACGTGCTGCAGCGCTCGGGGCTGTACCCCGTGCCGCCGGGCGCGTCAGATTTGCCAGGCTTGGAAGTGGCGGGCACCATCGTAGGCGGCGACGCTACGGCCATGCAAGCTGCAGGTTTTAAGCTAGGCGACCGCGTATGTGCGCTGGTGGCAGGCGGCGGTTATGCGCAGCTGTGTGCAGCGCCCGTGGGCCAATGTTTGCCAGTGCCAAAAGGGCTGACCGATATCGAAGCCGCTTGCTTACCAGAGACGTTTTTTACCGTGTGGAGCAACGTGTTTGAACGCGCACGCTTGCAGCCGGGTGAAACCTTGCTAGTGCAGGGCGGTACCAGCGGCATTGGCGTAACTGCAATTCAAGTGGCCAAAGCGCTGGGAAGCACGGTTATCGCCACCGCAGGCAGCGACGAGAAATGCGCTGCGTGCCTAACCCTCGGCGCGGACCATGCTATCAATTACAAAACGCAAGACTTTGTAGAAGAAGTTAAGCGCATCACCAGCGATGCGGCGGCCAATGCCCAAGCAAATGTACAAGCAAATGCTGCCGATAAAACCGCTTTGCCAAGCGTGCCACAAGGCAACGCAGGGCAGGGCGGCATGCTGTCTAACGCCCCTGTGGGTGGCGTGAATGTGATCTTGGACATGGTGGCTGGCGACTACGTGGCCCGCGAGATCGAGTGTTTGGCCGAAGACGGCCGTTTGGTCATCATCGCCGTGCAGGGCGGTGTGGATGCTAAGTTCAACGCCGGCTTGGTGCTGCGCCGCCGCTTGCAAATTACTGGCTCCACGCTGCGTCCACGCTCTATCGCGTTCAAAACCGCCATAGCCCAAGCGTTGCTTAAAAACGTCTGGCCATTGATTGAGGCAGGCAAGATAAAAACTGTTATTCACGGCGTGTTTGCCCCGCAAGACGCGGCTAAAGCCCACGCGCTGATGGAGACGAACCAGCACATTGGCAAAATCGTGCTGGACTGGAGCAAGGTATGAAAAAGCTGATTGCGGGCAACTGGAAGATGAATGGCAGCTTAGCAGTTAACCAGGCCTTGATACAAGATCTGGTGCAAGGTATTGCGCAAACACAAGCCTCGGCCAACCACGCCGCAGCTGTAGCCTGCGATGTGGCAATATGCGTTCCTACAGCCTATTTAGACCAAATTTCTAAGCTTTTTAGTGCTCTAACCCAAGCAAATCCTGCTCAATCAGCTATGCAATTAGGAGCGCAAGACATCTCGGCAAACGCCAGCGGCGCGTACACTGGCGAGACATCTGGCGCTATGCTGCGCGAATTTAACGTGCGTTACGCCATCGTCGGCCACTCCGAGCGCCGCCAGTACCATGGCGAAACCGACGCTGTCGTGTCGCTCAAAGCCAAAGCGGCGCTGGCTTGCGGCATCACCCCCATCGTGTGCCTGGGCGAGACCCTGGCCGAGCGTGAAGCGGGCCAAACCGAAGCTGTGGTTAAGCGCCAGCTGGCCGCCGTCATCCACGACAACGGCCATTGCATCAGCGAGATCGTTGTGGCGTATGAGCCTGTGTGGGCCATCGGCACTGGCAAAACCGCCACGCCCGAGATGGCGCAAGCGGTGCATGCGGTGCTGCGCGCACAGATCAAAGCGGCCAGCACGCACCCTGAGCGTGTGAAGATTTTGTACGGCGGCAGCATGAACGCCGCCAACGCCGCGCAACTGCTAGCCCAGCCTGATATTGACGGCGGTTTGGTCGGCGGTGCGTCGCTCAAAGCCGTAGATTTTTTAACTATTATGGCTGCAGCCCAATAGATTATTGCTCAAGTAGCTATAAAATTAATAGTAACTGAAATTTTAAACATATTTATAGAATTGATTTAGGAGTTTTTATGCAAATCGTCAACACCGTATTAGTGGCTATCCAAATGCTCAGCGCGCTCATCATGATCGGCCTGATTTTGGTGCAGCACGGCAAGGGTGCCGACATGGGCGCCGCCTTCGGCTCGGGTAACTCAGGCAGCCTGCTAGGTGTCAGCGGCAGCGCCAACTTTATGTCTCGTGCCACCGCGGTGCTGGCCGCTGTATTCTTTGTGTGTACTCTGGCGCTGGCTTACTTCAGCGGTGTGCGTCCTACAGGCGTGAACTCAGTGCTAGAAAAGGGTGTTATCACTGCGCCCGCCGGTGCAGCCTCTGGCGCGGCTACCGGATCTGCGCCTATTCCTACCGGTGCCAGCCAGCCCGCGGTACTACCCGCAGCGCCAGCTTCAGGCACATCTGCTGCGCCAGCCGCACCAGCCACATCAACTTTACCTGCTGTTGCAACCCCCGGCGCGGCACCTGCCGCATCTGGCGCTGCGCCCATCCCAAGCAAGTAAACGGGTGTCTTTGCCTAAACCCCTAGCCACCACTTAGGAAAAGCAGTGCTATCGAGAGAAAACAAAGCTTTTTCAGGGTAAACTCTAGGGTGTTCCATACAGGCAAATCCTCACGCTTTGGGACAGAAAAAAACGGCCGTCGTGGTGGAATTGGTAGACACGCTATCTTGAGGTGGTAGTGGCGAAAGCTGTGCGAGTTCGAGTCTCGCCGTCGGCACCAAAATTGGGCTATCTGCGTGTGTAGACAGCCCTAGTAAAAAGATAAGCCTACCCGCTATGGTGCGGATGGTATTAGACATACAGTCACAAGACGCCTTAGTCACAACCTAAGCCAGATGTTATGAACCTCGAGCAATACCTACCGATTTTGTTATTTATCTTGGTGGGTATCGGTGTCGGTGTCGTGCCCCAAGCGCTAGGCTATATTTTGGGCCCCCGCAGGCCCGACGCCGCCAAAGACTCTCCGTATGAGTGTGGCTTTGAAGCCTTTGAAGACGCGCGCATGAAGTTTGACGTACGCTACTACCTCGTGGCTATTTTGTTTATTTTGTTCGACCTAGAAATCGCCTTTCTCTTCCCTTGGGGCGCAGCCCTGAAAGATGTAGGGCTTGTTGGGTTTGCGTCAGTCTTGGTGTTCTTGGGCATTCTGGTCGTAGGTTTTATCTACGAGTGGAAAAAGGGCGCCCTAGACTGGGAATAAACCATTGAAACTGGCACAAGTTAAAAGTACAAGTTAAAGCACAAGCTAAAAGTATCAAAGGCACTCAAAAATGATTGAAGGCGTACTCAAAGAAGGTATCGTCACCACCACGGCAGACGCGGTGATCAACTGGGCCAAAACAGGCTCGTTGTGGCCTATGACGTTTGGTCTTGCGTGCTGCGCGGTAGAGATGATGCACGCTGGCGCGGCGCGCTATGACCTAGACCGTTTTGGCATCGTGTTTCGCCCCAGCCCGCGCCAGTCTGACCTGATGATTGTGGCTGGCACGCTGTGCAACAAAATGGCCCCTGCGCTACGCAAGGTGTACGACCAAATGCCCGAGCCACGTTGGGTACTGTCCATGGGGTCCTGCGCCAACGGTGGCGGCTACTACCACTACAGCTACTCGGTGGTGCGCGGTTGCGACCGCATTGTGCCAGTAGATGTGTATGTGCCCGGTTGCCCGCCTACCGCAGAGGCGTTGATCTACGGCATCATGCAATTACAGCAAAAAATTCGCCGCACGCAAACCATTGCGCGCGTGTAAACCTAAGGCAAATACCATGACTGCATTTGCTGTACATCCTGAGACTACCAAAGCCGCTGTTGAAGCCGCTTTAGGCGCACGTGCTAAGCGCGTATCTATCGAGCTGGGCGAGGTTAAAGTTCTCGTCACTGCGGCTGACTACATTCAGGCCGCCACTATTTTGCGCGACGCGCAGGGCTGCAAGTTTGAGCAAATGATGGATTTGTGCGGCGTTGATTATGTAGACTACAAAGACGGCGCGTACGACGGCTCGCGCTACTGCGTGGTGTTGCACCTGCTGTCGGTGTCGCTGAACCAGCGCGTGCGTTTAAAAGTTTTTGCACCCGATGACGATTTGCCGGTTGTGGCGTCCGTCAATGACATTTGGGCTGCGGCTAATTGGTTTGAGCGCGAATGTTTTGATTTGTTTGGTATCGTGTTTGAAGGCCACAACGATCTGCGCCGCATCTTGACCGACTATGGTTTTATCGGCCACCCTTTCCGCAAAGATTTCCCAACCAATGGCCACGTTGAAATGCGCTACGACGCAGAGAAAAAGCGTGTGATCTACCAACCCGTGACGATTGAGCTGCGCGAGGTGGTACCCCGTGTGATACGTGAAGAAAACTACGGCGGCATGACGTCCGCCAGCCAAGTCGCCAAGTCAGTGCCATCTAGCGCTGCCAAGAGCGTGTAAGAGGCAAACACCATGGCAGAAATTAAAAACTACACCTTAAACTTTGGTCCGCAGCACCCAGCAGCCCACGGCGTACTGCGCCTGGTGTTAGAGCTAGACGGCGAAGTGATCCAACGCGCTGACCCGCATATTGGCCTGCTGCACCGTGCTACCGAAAAGCTAGCCGAGAGCAAAACCTATATCCAAGCCTTGCCTTACATGGACCGGCTTGATTACGTGTCGATGATGTGCAATGAACACGCGTACTGCTTGGCGATTGAAAAGATGATGGGCATTCAAGTGCCCGAGCGCGCGCAGTACATCCGTGTGATGTTCAGCGAGATTACGCGCTTGCTTAACCACCTGTTGTGGGTAGGTTGCCACGGCCTGGACTGCGGTGCCATGACGATATTTTTGTACGCGTTTCGTGAACGCGAAGATTTGTTTGATTTGTACGAGGCCGTCTCGGGCGCCCGCATGCACGCCGCGTACTTCCGCCCCGGTGGCGTGTACCGCGACCTGCCTGACACCATGCCGCAGTACAAGGTCAGCAAGATCAAAAATGCCAAAGCTTTGGCTAAGCTAAACGAAGGCCGCCAAGGTTCGGTGCTCGACTTTATCGATGACTTTACCCAGCGCTTCCCCAAATACCTTGAGGAATACCACACGCTGCTGACCGACAACCGCATTTGGAAGCAGCGTACTGTAGGTATTGGCGTGGTCACGCCAGAGCGTGCGCTCAATCTCGGCTTTACGGGTGCGATGTTGCGCGGCTCAGGCATTGCGTGGGACTTGCGTAAACAGCAACCGTACGACGTGTACGGCAAGATGGACTTTGATATTCCTGTGGGAAAAACGGGCGATTGTTATGATCGTTACCTTGTGCGCATGGAAGAAATGGCCCAGAGCAACCGCATCATCAAACAGTGTGTAGATTGGCTGCGCGTCAACCCCGGACCGGTGATTACCGACAACCACAAAGTTGCTGCACCTAGCCGCGAAGGCATGAAAAGCAATATGGAGGATTTAATCCATCACTTCAAGCTTTTCACCGAAGGCTTTCACGTACCACAAGGCGAGGCCTACGCGGCTGTTGAGCACCCAAAAGGAGAGTTCGGCATTTACATGGTGAGCGATGGTGCCAACAAACCGTACCGCCTAAAAATTCGTGCACCTGGCTTTGCGCACCTAGCCGCATTAGACGAAATGACACGCGGCCACATGATTGCTGACGCGGTAGCCGTGATTGGCACGATGGACATTGTTTTCGGGGAAATTGACCGATGAATTCGCAAGCTAACCACGCGGTAACCCCATATGTACTGTCAGATGCAACGCGCATCCGCTTTGACAAAGAAGTTGCTAAATACCCCGCAGACCAAAAAGTTTCCGCTGTAATGGCCTGTTTGGCCATAGTGCAGCAAGAGCAGGGCTGGGTCAGCGCAGCGTCCGAAAAAGCTGTTGGCGATTACTTGAACATGCCCGAGATTGCGGTCAAAGAAGTCACCACTTTCTACAACATGTATAACCAGCAGCCTGTGGGCAAGTACAAGTTCAACGTGTGCACCAATCTACCTTGCCAGCTGCGCGATGGTCAAAAAGCATTGGACTATTTGTGCAGCAAGTTAAATGTTGAAATGGGCGGTACGACCCAAGATGGATTGTTTACTGTGCAGCAATCGGAATGCCTAGGTGCATGCGCAGATTCCCCAGTCATGCTGGTAAACGACCGCAGTATGTGTAGCTTCATGAGCAACGACAAGTTGGATCAATTGATCGACGGCTTAAGAAATTCAACAGCGAACGCCCAATAACTGAGCAACCCACAATGAACGAAAACCAAGTTCTGGCCCAATTCCAAGCTACAGGTGTACAAACCTGCTTTCATGGCCGCCACATTCAACCGCAAATCTACAAAGATTTGAACGGTAGCAACTGGCGCTTGAAAGACTATGTAGCGCGTGGCGGCTATGCTGCCTTGAAGAAAATACTAGGCAAAGACGGCGCACCTGTGGCTGAAGGCGCTGTTGCGGGCTTGACACAAGACCAAGTGATTGCCACTGTCAAAGAATCTGCCTTGCGTGGCCGTGGCGGCGCGGGTTTTCCTACGGGCCTGAAATGGAGCTTTATGCCCCGTGGCTTCCCAGGTCAAAAATATTTGGTGTGCAATTCGGACGAAGGCGAGCCGGGCACTTGCAAGGACCGCGATATTTTGGAATTTAACCCGCATATCGTCATCGAGGGCATGGCGATTGCCGCCTACGCGATGGGCATTACAGTGGGCTATAACTATATTCACGGCGAGATTTTTCAAAGCTATGACCGCTTTGAAGAAGCCTTGGAAGAAGCGCGCGCAGCTGGGCTGCTGGGTAATAATATTTTAGGCAGCAACTTCAGTTTTGAGTTGCATGCTTTTCACGGATTTGGTGCCTACATTTGCGGTGAAGAAACCGCACTGCTCGAATCGCTGGAAGGCAAAAAAGGCCAGCCACGATTTAAACCACCATTTCCCGCCAGCTTTGGCTTGTACGGCAAGCCCACCACAATTAATAACACTGAGACCTTCGCGGCGGTGCCTTGGATCATCAACCATGGTGGCCAAGCTTACTTAGACATTGGCAAGCCTAACAACGGCGGCACTAAAATTTACTCAGTGTCGGGTGATGTGGAGTTGCCGGGTAACTATGAAGTACCACTCGGTACGCCATTTAGGAAGCTACTCGAATTGGCAGGCGGCATACGCAAAGGCCGCACATTGAAGGCAGTGATACCCGGCGGCTCATCCTCGCCTGTACTACCAGCCGACATCATGATGCAGTGCACGATGGACTACGACTCGATTGCTAAAGCGGGTTCTATGTTGGGCTCGGGCGCGGTGATCGTGATGGACGACACGCGCTGCATGGTCGAAAGCTTAAAGCGCTTAAGCTATTTTTATATGCACGAGTCGTGCGGTCAATGTACGCCTTGCCGTGAGGGCACAGGTTGGCTATGGCGCATGGTGGAGCGGATTGACAATGGCCATGGCCGCGCAAATGATATGGACTTGCTTAACTCTGTGGCTGACAACATCCAAGGCCGCACAATTTGCGCGTTGGGTGACGCTGCCGCGATGCCCGTGCGCGCGATGATCAAACACTTTGCACACGAGTTCCAAGCCAAGATCGACACAGCGCGCACCCATGTCGCTGTAGCTGCGTAACTTCGCAATAATTTGAACGACCGATACTGAGAAAAGAATATGGTTGAAATTGAACTAGACGGTCAAAAAATCGAAGCGCTTGAAGGCAGCATGATTATTCAAGCAGCTGACAAAGCGGGAACGTATATTCCGCATTTTTGTTACCACAAAAAACTCAGCATTGCCGCTAATTGCCGTATGTGCTTGGTAGACGTGGAGAAGATGCCCAAACCAATGCCAGCCTGCGCTACACCTGTGAGCCAAGGCATGATCGTGCGCACCAAGAGCGACAAAGCTATCAAGGCGCAAAAGTCGGTGATGGAATTTTTGCTGATTAACCATCCGTTAGATTGCCCCATTTGCGATCAAGGCGGCGAATGCCAGTTGCAAGACTTGGCTGTGGGTTATGGCGGCAATGGTTCGCGTTATGAAGAAGAAAAACGCACCGTGGCAGTAAAAGATGTTGGTCCACTGATCAGTATGCAGGAGATGACCCGCTGCATCCACTGCACACGCTGTGTGCGCTTTGGCCAAGAAGTCGCCGGCATTATGGAGCTGGGCATGGTGCACCGCGGCGAGCACGCTGAAATCACCACCGTGGTGGGTGATACGGTGGACTCGGAGCTGTCTGGCAACATGATTGATATTTGCCCCGTGGGCGCGTTGACCAGCAAGCCATTTCGCTACAGTGCCCGCACTTGGGAGCTAGGTCGTCGTAAGTCGATTAGCCCACATGACTCCACTGGTGCTAACTTGATTGTGCAAGTCAAGGCTAATCAAGTAATGCGTGTTGTGCCGTTAGAGAACGAAGCAGTTAACGAATGCTGGATTGCAGACCGCGACCGCTTTAGCTACGAAGCCTTGAACGGCCCAGATCGCTTGACTAAGCCGATGCTTAAACAAGACGGTGTATGGAGCGAAGTCGATTGGCAAACCGCGCTGGAGTATGTGGCCAACGGTTTAAAGCAAATCAAAGCTGATCACAGTGCCTCGTCAATTGGTGCGTTGGTCAGCCCGCACAGCACACTCGAAGAGTTGTACCTCACCAGCGCGCTGGTGCGCGGTTTGGGTAGCGACAACATTGACTACCGCTTGCGCAACGCCGAGTTTCCTGCATTCGAGGGTGTGCGTTATTTGGGTACATCGATTGCATCGCTGTCCACATTACAGCGTGTATTGATCGTCGGTAGCAACGTTCGTAAAGATCACCCTTTGTTTGCACAGCGTATTCGCCAGGCAGCGCGCAAAGGATGTGCTGTAACAGCTATTAATTCAGTAGCGCACGACTGGGCTATGCCAGTGGCTAACAGCATTACCGTGCCCGCTGCACAGTGGGCGCAAGTACTGGCAGATGTGGCGGCTGCCATTGCTGCTGACAAGGGTGTACCAGCACCTGTGGCAGGCAACGTTACGAATGCCGCTAAAGCTGTTGCCAAATCTTTGCTAGCCGGTGAGCGCAAGGCCGTGTTGCTAGGCAACGTCGCAGCCCATCATGCCAACGCGTCATCGCTGCTGGCATTGGCAAATTGGATTGGTGCGCAAACTGGCGCTACAGTGGGTTATCTCACCGAAGCCGCTAACACGGTAGGCGCGCAACTAGTGGGTGCGCAGCCACTTAAAGATGGCAAAACCGCAGCACAAATGCTGGCTGGCGGTTTGCGCGCAGCTATTCTTTTGAATAATGAACCCAAGTTTGACAGTGCAAGTCGTGTTGATATCAATGCCGACATGGTAGTCACGCTCAGCCCGTTCAAAGCCAATATGGATTGCAGCGACGTGCTGCTACCCATTGCGCCATTTACAGAAACAGCAGGTACATTCATTAATGCTGAAGGCCGCATCCAAAGCTTCCATGGCGTTGTTAAGCCTTTGGGTGAAACACGACCTGCTTGGAAGGTATTGCGTGTGCTCGGTAATATGCTAGGTGTTGCAGGTTTCGACTTTGAATCGTCGCAAGATGTTCTGGCAAAAGTTGTGGCAGTGGATACCGACATACTCAGTTCCGACAAGTTGAGCAATATAACCCAAGCGGCAGTTCGCTTAAACACGCCAGCTCAAGAACCTGTCAGCGTCAGTATTTATCAGCTCGATAGCATAGTGCGACGTGCACCGGCGCTGCAGTTGACTGTAGACGCGCAAGTAAATACGAAGGCTATACCTGCTCAAGCTGAAGAGGGAGTGCCAGCATGATTGACGCTTTGCACGGCTTTGGCCAAGGCTTGATCGCAGCGCCTTGGTGGGGCAGCATGGCATGGCCCGTCATCTGGAATTTGGTCAAAATTATTTGTGTAGTGCTACCCATTATGGGTTTAGTGGCTTATTTGACGCTTTGGGAGCGCAAAGCTATTGGTTGGATGCAAATCCGTATCGGCCCTAACCGCGTAGGACCATTGGGGCTGCTTCAGCCCATTGCTGACGCACTCAAGCTGTTGACCAAGGAAATTATTGTTCCCGCAGCAGCTAACAAAAGCTTGTTCTTTATTGGTCCTGTCATGACTATCATGCCTGCGCTTGCAGCGTGGGCTGTAGTGCCGTTTGGCCCTGAAGTGGCGTTGGCCAATATCAATGCTGGTTTGCTGTTTATCATGGCTATCACGTCGATGGAAGTCTATGGTGTCATCATCGCCGGCTGGGCGTCTAATTCGAAGTACGCTTTTTTAGGCGCACTGCGCGCATCAGCACAAATGGTCAGCTACGAAATCGCCATGGGCTTTTGCCTTGTGATCGTCCTCATGGTGTCTGCTTCGCTCAATATGACTGACATAGTTGTAGGGCAGGGTAAGGGACAGTTTGCAGCTATGGGCTTGAACTTTTTGTCATGGAATTGGTTGCCTTTGCTGCCGATTTTCGTGGTCTACATCATCTCGGGCATTGCAGAAACCAACCGCCACCCGTTTGACGTGGTTGAAGGCGAATCAGAAATTGTGGCGGGGCATATGGTGGAATATTCGGGCATGGCATTTGCCATGTTCTTCTTGGCTGAGTATGCGAACATGATTTTGATATCCTGCATGGCATCTATCATGTTCTTAGGTGGTTGGTACGCGCCTATTGAGATAGCGCCTTTCACTTGGATACCTGGGTGGATTTGGTTGGGCATCAAAACCTTTGTCGTCGTCACACTATTTATATGGGTTCGCGCAACCTTTCCACGTTTTCGTTATGACCAGATTATGCGTTTGGGTTGGAAAATTTTTATTCCCATTACCTTGATCTGGTTGGTTGTAGTAGGTGGCTGGTTGCTGTCTCCTTGGAATATTTGGAAATAAAGAGAGCTTGATATGACTACACTGGCCTCTCCAGCCTTTTCACTCAAAGATTTTTTGAGCAGTTTTCTTCTGCTTGAATTATTCAAAGGTTTTGCCATGACCGGCAAACATGCTTTTCGTCGCAAAATCACGGTGCAATTCCCGGAAGAAAAAACACCGCAATCACCACGTTTTCGTGGCCTGCACGCCTTGCGCCGCTATGAAAACGGCGAGGAGCGTTGTATTGCCTGCAAACTGTGCGAGGCAGTGTGCCCCGCAATGGCCATCACCATTGAGAGCGAAGTGCGTGATGATGGTAGCCGCCGCACGACGCGCTACGATATTGATTTGACTAAATGTATTTTCTGTGGTTTCTGTGAAGAAAGTTGCCCTGTAGACTCTATCGTCGAAACACATATATTGGAATACCACGGTGAAAAGCGTGGTGATTTGTACTTCACCAAAGACATGCTGCTGGCTGTGGGCGACCGTTACGAAAAAGAAATCGCTGCCAACAAAGCAGTCGATGCTAAATACAAATAATCTCTTTTGGTAAAAAATAAAAAATGGATATCAAAACAGGTTTCTTTTATCTTTTCTCTCTGGTGTTGCTGTTCGCAGCCTTCAAAGTGATTACTGCCCGCAGTCCAGTACATGCTGCGCTTTATTTAGTATTGGCTTTCTTTCAAGCTGCCGCAGTATGGGTTTTGCTCAAAGCCGAGTTTTTAGCCATCACATTAGTGCTGGTTTATGTGGGCGCGGTGATGGTGTTGTTCTTGTTCGTCGTGATGATGCTCGACATCAATACCGACAGTCTGCGCCGAGGTTTTTGGAAGCATTTTCCTTTAGCCGCGACAGTAGGTGCTGTCATAGCGATTGAAATGGCTTTGGTGCTGATGGGAGGTTTTCGCCTGACCGAAGAACCTAAAGGGGCCGCTGCAATTGCAGGTCAAGTAGCCAATACCAAAGAACTGGGCAAGTTGATCTACACCCAGTATCTCTACCCCTTGGAAATTGCGGCAGTGCTGCTGTTGGTAGCTATTATTGCGGCCATAGCCTTGACCATGCGCGAACGAAAAGACAGTAAATACGTTGATCCTTCCATGCAAGTTCGCGTGAAGGCGCGTGACCGTATGGAGATTATCAAGATGGATGCTACGCAACAAGCAGTGGCCCCTGCGGTCGAATCGCCAATCGCTGATGGATCTACAGCACCAGTCGTTGCACCTCCAGCTGTAGGAGCTAAAGTATGACCTTAACTCTTGGCCATTTTTTATCACTGGGCGCGATGCTTTTTGCGCTATCTGTGATTGGTATTTTCCTCAACCGCAAAAACATTATCATTTTGTTAATGGCTATTGAGCTGATGCTCTTAGCCGTCAATATGAATTTTGTGGCTTTCTCCTACTATCTGGGTGATTTACACGGTCAGGTGTTCGTGTTCTTTATCTTGACAGTGGCTGCAGCTGAGTCAGCGATTGGCTTGGCGATTTTGGTACTGCTGTTTCGCAATAACGCTAGCATCGCTGTAGACGAACTTAATACGCTCAAAGGATAAGAATAGATATGAGCGCAACATTGAACGCTACTACCCTGCTGGTCGTGCCTCTGGCCCCACTGGCAGGTTCACTCATTGCTGGCGTATTGGGTACGCAATTTGGCGGCAACTGGATTGGTCGCCGCGCTAGCCACTTTTTCACTATTCTTGGTGTACTCGTTGCCTTCATTATCTCTGCTCAGACTTTACTTGCAGTGATAGGCGGTGCACGCTTTAATGCCACCATTTACGAGTGGATGGTAATCGGCGGCTTGAAGATGGAAATAGGATTCTTGGTTGATGGCCTTACCGCCATGATGATGTGTGTGGTGACATTCGTGTCGCTGATGGTACACATTTACACCATTGGCTATATGGAGGAAGACGAAGGCTATAACCGTTTCTTCTCTTTTATATCGTTGTTTACTTTTGCCATGCTAATGCTGGTGATGAGCAACAATATGCTGCAATTATTCTTTGGCTGGGAAGCGGTAGGTTTGGTGTCGTATCTGTTGATCGGTTTTTGGTATAACAAACCCACCGCTATTTTTGCCAATATGAAAGCCTTCTTGGTCAACCGTGTCGGAGATTTTGGTTTCATATTAGGCATCGGTTTGATCGTCGCTTTTGCAGGGACGCTTAATTACACTGAAGCGTTTGCCAAAGCGGGGGAACTAGCCAAGCTGAGTTTTCCGGGCACCGACTGGATGCTGGTGACGGTGATCTGCATTTGTCTGTTTATTGGTGCCATGGGCAAGTCGGCCCAGTTTCCGTTGCATGTATGGCTACCTGATTCTATGGAAGGCCCCACGCCTATCTCTGCGTTAATTCACGCAGCTACTATGGTGACGGCGGGTATTTTTATGGTGGCACGTATGTCACCGTTATTTGAACTGAGCGATACCGCACTGAGCTTCATAATGGTTATCGGCGCGATCACTGCGCTGTTCATGGGTTTTCTAGGCATTATCCAAAACGACATCAAGCGCGTGGTGGCATATTCCACGCTATCGCAGTTGGGTTACATGACGGTTGCGCTGGGTGCATCTGCCTATTCGGTCGCTGTATTCCACTTAATGACCCATGCTTTCTTTAAAGCGTTACTGTTCTTGGCGGCCGGTTCCGTCATTATCGGCATGCACCATAACCAAGATATTCGCTACATGGGTGGCCTGCGCAAGTATATGCCTATCACTTGGATTACTTCGTTACTTGGATCACTCGCATTGATCGGCACACCGTTGTTCTCGGGTTTTTACTCTAAAGACGAAGTCATCATGGCTGTCAAAGCCAGTACGCTGCCCGGTGCAGGGTTTGCATACTTTGCTGTGATGGCTGGTGTCTTCGTGACAGCTTTTTATTCCTTCCGCATGTACTTCCTAGTCTTTCATGGCAAAGAACGCTACGATCAAAATCCTGATGCGCATCATGACGATCACCATGGACACGACAACCACGGACACGATGAAAAACCGCATGAATCGCCTTGGGTGATTACGATGCCGTTGGTGTTGTTGGCTATCCCATCTGTTTTCATTGGGTTTATGGCGATTGCGCCCATGTTGTTTGGTGAGTTCTTCAAAGATTCTATCTTTGTGGATGGCACGAAGCATATGGCTATGCAGGAGCTAGCCAAAGAATTCCACGGTGCGGCGCAGCTTGCATTGCATGGCCTCATGACCTTGCCCTTTTGGTTAGCATTAGCTGGCGTCGGTTTGTCTTACTATATGTATATCGTTAATCCGAAGCTACCTGCTGCTATCAAATTGCATGTTAAGCCGATCTATACGTTGCTAGAAAATAAATACTATCTAGACTGGTTCAATGAAAATGTGATCGCGCGTGGCGCACGCATGCTGGGTACGGGCTTGTGGAAGGGCGGCGACGAAACCCTGATCGACGGTGGTTTAGTTAACGGGTCATGGAAAATAGTTGGTGTAGTGTCTAATTTTGTGCGCCGAGCACAGACTGGTTACTTGTACCACTATGCTCTGGTGATGATGCTCGGAGTTTTTGGTCTGATGACGTATTTCATTGGTTGGCCTATGCTGACTTTGTGGCTTAGTAAGTAGGAAATAATAAAAATGGGATTACTCAGCCTAGCTATCTGGATGCCAATTGCGTTCGGTGTTCTGTTATTGGCCTTAGGCCGCGACGATCAAGCCCGCACCGTTCGCTGGATTGCGTTGATTGGCGCATTATCCAGCTTTCTAGTCACCTTGCCGCTGTACGACGGCTTCAAGCTTGGCACATCAGCCATGCAGTTTGTCGAAAAAGCGACATGGATTGAGCGTTTTAATGTGCATTACCACTTAGGACTAGATGGCATTTCGTTTTGGTTTGTACCGTTAACGGCGTTCATCACGGTGGTCGTTGTTATCTCGGCCTGGGAGGCCATTACGGAGCGTGTCAACCAGTACATGGGCGCGTTTTTGATTTTAAGTGGCTTGATGATTGGCGTGTTCTGTGCACTAGATGGCATATTGTTTTATGTGTTTTTTGAGGCTACTTTGATTCCGATGTACCTGATTATCGGAATTTGGGGTGGACCTAATAAAATCTATGCCGCGTTTAAATTTTTTCTGTATACCTTGCTTGGTTCGTTGCTAACTTTAGTTGCGCTGATCTTTTTGTACACCAAATCCGGCGGCAGTTTCGATATCTTGACTTGGCATAAGTTGCCTCTGGGCAGCACTGCGCAAACCTTGGTGTTCTTTGCATTTTTCGCAGCTTTTGCTGTGAAAGTTCCTATGTGGCCAGTGCATACTTGGCTGCCAGATGTGCACGTTGAAGCACCTACAGGAGGCTCAGCCGTGCTGGCCGCTATCATGCTAAAGCTCGGCGCCTATGGTTTTCTGCGATTCTCAATGCCCATCGCGCCAGACGCTGCGCATGCTTATGCGTGGTTGATGATTGCATTGTCTCTGACGGCGGTGGTTTATGTGGGCTTAGTGGCGCTAGTGCAGCAGGATATGAAGAAGCTAGTAGCTTATTCATCTGTGGCGCACATGGGCTTTGTCACGCTAGGGTTCTTTATCTTCAATGACCTAGGCGTAGCTGGCGGTATAGTGCAAATGATTGCGCATGGTTTTGTATCCGCGGCCATGTTCTTGTGCATTGGTGTGCTGTATGACCGTATGCACTCGCGTGAAATTGCAAGCTACGGTGGCGTAATTAACACCATGCCTAAGTTTGCAGCACTGGCTTTATTCTTTACCATGGCTAACAGCGGGTTACCTGGCACCGCAGGTTTCGTCGGTGAGTGGATGGTTATTTTAGGCAGTGTGAAGTACAACTTCTGGATAGGTTTTGCCGCCGCTTCAGCGCTAGTATTTGGTGCAGCGTATTCATTGTGGATGTTCAAACGTGTATACCTTGGCCCAGTGGCTAATGACGACGTAAAAGGTCTTACCGACATTAATGGTCGAGAATTCTTGATGCTAGGTTTGCTTGCAGCAGCTACGTTGTGGATGGGCTTGTATCCCAAGCCTTTTACCGATGTGATGAACACATCGGTGGTCGACCTGCTGGTGCACGTCGCTAAAACCAAACTCAATTAATCCACTGAATAGTTAGAGAACGCAAATGATTGATAAAGCCAGTTGGATTGCTATTTACCCCGAAATCGTACTGCTGGTGATGGCTTGCGCGATTTTGTTGGTTGATCTGTTTATTAAAAGCCCTAAACGCACGCCTACCTATGTGCTGACCTTGCTGACTTTAGGGGTGGTCGCAGTTCTACATGGTTTGTATGCCAACGGCGGAAATACCTTGTATGGTTTTGGCAATATGGTGGTAAGCGATCCTATGGGCCACTGGCTAAAGTGCTTTGCTAGCATTGCTATGGCGGTAACGCTGGTGTATGGGCGCCCTTATGCGTTTGACCGTGGCATGCTGCGCGGTGGCGAGATGTTTACGCTCAGTATGTTTGCACTGCTGGGTATGTGCGTGATGATCTCAGGCAATAACTTTCTTGTGATCTACATGGGTTTAGAGTTACTCACATTGTCCAGCTACGCTTTGGTAGCGCTACGCCGTGACCATGCGCCCTCTACCGAAGCGGCAATGAAGTATTTTGTGCTGGGTGCAATGGCCAGTGGATTCTTGTTGTACGGTTTGTCAATGATGTACGGCGCAACGGGTTCGCTGGAAATTCCTGCTGTATTTAAAGCCATTGCGACAGGCCAGATAAAGCAGCAGGTGCTTGTATTCGGTTTGGTATTTGTGGTCTCTGGCTTGGCTTTTAAACTGGGCGTGGTGCCTTTTCATATGTGGGTACCAGACGTGTACCAAGGCGCACCTACCTCGGTGACTTTGATGATTGCTGGTGCACCCAAATTGGCTGCTTTTGCTATTTGCATCCGCTTGTTAGTTGAGGGCATGCTGCCGCTGGCGTTTGATTGGCAGCAAATGCTGCTTATGTTGGCAGTTGCCTCCCTCTTAGTGGGTAACCTAGCTGCTATCGCGCAGACTAACCTTAAGCGTATGCTGGGGTTCTCCACCATCGCGCAAATGGGCTTTTTACTATTGGGCCTGCTGGCGGGTGTAGTCAACGGCAACACCAATGGCGCTGCTGCAGCTTACAGTGCAGCTATGTTCTATGCCATCACTTATGTGCTGACTACGCTGGCCACCTTTGGCATCATGCTGCTACTGTCGCGTGAAGGCTTTGAGAGCGAAGAAATAGCTGACCTTGCAGGTTTGAATCAACGCAGCCCGTTGTACGCCGCCATCATGGCGATATGCCTGTTCTCGCTGGCCGGCATTCCGCCTATGGTGGGTTTCTTTGCCAAGCTTAGCGTGCTGCAGCCGTTGATTGATTCTGGCAATCAATGGCTCATAGGTGTCGCGGTGTATGCAGTTATCATGTCGCTGATTGGTGCGTTTTACTATTTGCGCGTAGTCAAAGTCATGTATTTTGACGCGCCTATCACTGCTACTACTGTGGTGGCACCTTTAGATGTACGTGTAGTGCTCACGGTCAACGGCGCGCTAATCTTGCTGCTGGGCTTATTCCCTAGTGGTTTGATGACACTGTGTTTGCAGGCTATTGTGAAGACACTTGGCAGCTAAGCCCTAGGGTTGCCGCCGTCACACACCATGGGGCAAAGTACTTCCGTCTGGTTGGTTATCGTATTAGCGCTCGTAGCGGCTAACTTACCCTTTATCTCTCAGCGCCTTCTTGCAGTGGTAAAGTTAGCAGCAGGTAAAAGCCTTGCTATACGCTTGGCAGAGTTGGTGGTAATGTATTTTGTAGTGGGTGGTATCGCACTGCTGCTAGAAAAGCGATTGGGTCAAATTGCCGCGCAAAATTGGGAGTTTTACGCCATTACCGCTACGCTGTTTACCACGCTGGCTTTCCCTGGTTTTATATGGCGCTACTTACTTAAACACCGTGATTAATACTGACTATGACGCAACTGCTTGAAACCTTGATCAGTAGCGAGAAGTTGTTGGAAGGCAATTTTCTGCACGTCAAACGCGACACCGTGCGTCTGCCTGACGGCCAACATGCTACGCGCGAGTATGTAGTGCATCCGGGTGCAGTGGTGGTGGTGCCTTTGTTGGATGACGGCCAAGTAGTACTAGAGCGGCAATACCGCTACCCAGTAGGCCAAGTGATGATTGAGCTGCCTGCAGGCAAACTGGATGATGGTGAAGACCCCTTGCTATGCGGACTGCGCGAGCTGCATGAAGAAACCGGCTACACCGCAGGGCAATGGGCGTATGCAGGCAAGATGCATTTGGCAATAGCCTATTCCACTGAGATTATCCACATTTACTTTGCACGTGGCCTGACGGCTGGCGCACGTAAGCTCGATGAGGGCGAGTTTTTAGAAGTGTTTACAGCGCCAGTGCAACAGCTTTTAGACTGGTGCGCTGATGGCACCATCACGGATGCTAAAACATTAGTGTGCGCTGTGCACTTGGCCAACCACACCAGTGGCAAGCGCCCCATGGCTTGGCAATCTGTGCCGCGCTTAGCGCAGCCTGCTGCTGCAGGCTAGGACAGGCAACACACCATGAAAGTCCTAGATCTGCAATGCCAATACGCGCACAGCTTCGAGGGCTGGTTCGCTTCGGAAGACGATTTTCAAAGCCAACTTGCACGCAGCTTGGTCGAGTGTCCCCTGTGTGGTGACGCGAGTATTACTAAAAAACTATCTGCACCACGGCTTAATCTGTCTGGCTCGCGCGAGGTAACGGCACCTGAAGGCGCTATTGATTCAGTAGCTGCTAGAGCAGACAATGCGGCCTCCAAGCCGTTATTTGATGAAAAAAACGGTGCTACTGAGCATGCCATGCAAGTGGTAACGCAAGACCCACAGTTTCAAGCTGCATACCTGAAAATGGCGCGTAAACTGCTTGCTAATACCGAAGATGTCGGCAATCAGTTTGCACAAGAAGCGCGCAAAATTCACTATGGTGAGGCACATGAGCGTGCAATTCGCGGCCAAGCTACACGCGATGAAACACTAGAGTTGTTAGACGAGGGCATTGATGTCATGCCGCTGCCTCTACCCAAGGGCTTTAATGAGCCTTTGCAGTAAGGCTACTTTGGGCTGCGCCCTTTACGCAGCTTAATGTGTGCTGCCAAACCGCCCGATGCTGTATTGGCCAATGCAAACATGCCGCCCATGCGTTGGACAGTTTTGTCCACAATCGCCAGGCCTAAGCCAGCGCCCGTGGCTGCCGTACGTGCCACGTCACCTCGAAAGAACGGCTGCGTCAAATGCTTTAGAGTTTCTTCCGATACACCCGGACCGTGGTCGCGCACTTTCAATAGCACCCAATCGTCTTTGGTACGAACAGTAATGTCCAGCTTAGTCACGTTAATATGCGCTGACTTGCCGTACTTACGCGCGTTCTCGATCAAGTTAGCCATCACACGGGCTAGCTCGATTTCTTCAGCAATCACGTAAACATCGCCTTGAATGTCCATCTTGATGCGCATATCACCTGTGTCATGTACCGCAAACGCACTGGCCTCTAAAACATCGTTCAGGCAGACCGACAATAACTTGGTTTGGTCTGGGCGTGCATAGTCTAAAAACTTGTCAATGATGCCGTCTAGCTGCTCTATGTCAGCCGCCATATGGGCGCGAGCAGACAAGTCTGCCACGCTCATCTCGGTTTCTAGGCGCAGGCGTGCTAACGGCGTGCGCAGGTCATGTGAGATGCCGGCCAACATCACTGCGCGGTCTTGTTCTATTTTGGCCAACTGCTTAGCCATACGGTTAAACCCAACGTTTACCTCACGAATTTCACTGGTGACTGCGCGCTCGTCTAAGTGGCTGGCCTCAAAGTTGCCGTCTTTTACGCGGCTCGCAGCAAAACTTAGGGCTTTAAGCGGCCGGTTAATCAAGCGCGCAATCAATGCCGCGCCCGACAGCGATAACAGCGCTGCAATACCTAACCAAATCAACCAAGTTTTGCCCGCCACAGGCACGATACGTGACAGATCAGTTAACAGCCAGTAAGGGTCACCTTCAATGGCAAAGCCCACCCACAAACCCGGCTCACCATTAACCGCACGCGCCAAAATAGTGTCAGGTCCCAAGCGTGTGTGCAGCTCGTTGGTGACATAGGCTGTTTGTGCGCTGCTGTCAAAATCTTGCACCTTGTCAGTGATCTCGCGTGGCAGCACGCGCACGCCTTCCAGCTCGGCTAACTGTTTAATCAGGGAAACGCGGGCAATAGCGTCAGCATGCACTAAGGCTGCGCGGCTCAGATTAACCAACGATGCGATTTGCTGGGCGCTTTGTGCAGCGCGTGGCTCGCTCTCCAATACCCGAAAGGTCTGCAACCATGCCACGATAGAACCCACCAGCAGCAACGACAGCAAAAAAAACGTACGCCAAAACAAGCTTAGTCGCACACGGCTAGCTATGGCTTGGCGCATCTCTAGCGGAGCAGGTGTAGTTTCTAGCGGTGCTGGGCTGGTGGCGTCAATGCTGGCCATAAGTGTCTACATATAAAAAAGCGCAGCGTGCACATAGGATGATGTGCCACGCTGCGCTTAGCGTTTAACTGGTTAGAGTATGCGCTAAGTTAGCTTTTGCCATCCGGGACAAATACGTAGCCCACGCCCCATACGGTTTGGATGTAGCGCGGTGCAGCCACGTCAGCCTCTACCATCTTGCGCAGACGCGACACTTGCACGTCTAAGCTGCGGTCAAATGGCTCGAACTCACGGCCACGTGCCAACTGTGCTAATTTCTCGCGCGACAGCGGCTGGCGTGGGTGCCGCACCAAAGCTTTTAGCATGGCAAATTCGCCTGTGGTGAGCGGCATTTCTTCGCCGTTCTTGCGCAAGGTGCGCTGGCCCATATCAAAGTCAAACGGACCGAAGGTGATGGTTTCGTTGTCGGTGGATGGTGCGCCGGGGGCTTCATGCGCAGGGCGGCGGCGCAACACAGCATGCACACGGGCCAGTAGCTCGCGCGGGTTGAATGGCTTACCTAGGTAATCATCGGCACCCACTTCCAGGCCCACAATGCGGTCTACATCCTCGCCTTTGGCAGTCAGCATGATGATAGGCGTACGGTCTCCTGCTGCACGCAGGCGGCGGCAGATCGACAGGCCATCTTCGCCAGGCATCATCAAATCGAGCACGATCAGATCAATCGGGTCGCGCATCATGATGCGGGTGAGTGCCTTGCCGTCTTCAGCCACAATAACCTCAAAGCCTTCTTGGGCTAGATAGCGGCGTAGCAGGTCGCGAATGCGGGCGTCGTCGTCGACGACCAAAATGCGGTCAGCTTGTTTAGGGGGTTGTGACATGTATTACCTCTCTAGAAATTTGTAACAGACCCTGTTTTTAACTCATTTTTAGAAAAAAACCAACAAAATCATGGAGTTACGACACACTGTTACACTTTTTGCATGGCCATGCATTCACTTTACAAAGCAGTCTAATCGGGTTGCCTGACGACAAATAAGCGTCCAAATAACTCCTTAATCGTGTTTGGGTAGGCAAAATTTTGTACTTTTCAAGCGTGCCGGTGATGTAGCGCTGTTCAAAACAAGCCAAGACTAGCCCCACAGCCAATGCGCGGTTACACCGCGTAGCGATCTAGCGTATTTACAGCATAGGCAATATTGCAAGCTGGGGCTAGCATATTTGCATGAACCGACTGCAAGCACTGACATTTATTTCGCACTTCAAGACGCTGATTGATTTGCGAAAAGCAATACTTGCATTACTCCCAGTGATAGTGTCTGCCAATGCGTGGTGCCAAGCCAATCCACCGCAAGAAGACAACCCACAGAGTAGGCAAGAGCGCAAAAAAGAGCTGCGCAGCACGGTACGCCAGCAGGTGGTAGCAGGCAACCTGACCAAACCTAACGATAAAACTCTGCCCAGTGATAGCAATGCAGCTAATGCGCGCCAACTCAGTTCTACAGAGCGCACTGAACTTAGGCGCCAACTGGCTAGCGATCCTCGCGGGCAGCGCGCCAGCGCGGCTGCGGTCGAGCAACGCTAGGTCACTGGCATCTTGCATACCGTTGCGAATACGCATTTGACGCGGCGTAGACTGGTGTAAGCTTATCTCTGCTACAAGATCATTGGTCTGCAGTAGTTAATATTTAAGCCATCGCCTAGGAGGATTTTTATGCGCCACACTATAAAATATATAGCTGCTTTAGCAGTACTTACGGCTTCAAGCCTTGTTTCTGCACAAAATATGCGTATGGAAACACCACAAAACGTTGTCTCGCTACAGTCCAGCGGCACCGTTGAGGTGCAGCAAGATTTGTTAATGATCTCGATGAACACCACTAAAGAAGGTGTGGACGCTGGCGCAGTGCAAACCCAGCTTAAAACAGCGCTTGACGCTGCGCTGGCCGAGGCCAAGAGAAGTGCACAGCCCGGCCAGCTAGACGTGCGCACCGGCGCGTTCAGCCTGTATCCACGCTACGCACGCGATGGCAAAATATCGGGCTGGCAAGGCACCACCGAGCTGGTGCTGGAAGGCCGCGACTTTGCACGCATTAGCGCTACCGCAGGCAAGATCAACACGCTAACTTTGGGCCAAGTCACTTTTGGCCTCTCGCGTGAAGCACGCGCCAAGGTAGAGGGCGAGGCGCAGAACCAAGCGATTGAACGATTTAAAACCAAAGCCAGCGAGATCAGTAAAAACTTTGGCTTTGGCGGCTACAGCATCCGCGAGGTAACTGTTAATGCCAACGACCAAGGCTTTACGCCCCGTGGCCGCATGGAGATGATGCAGGCCAAGTCGTCACTAGCATCTGATGCCCCTGTGCCTGTTGAGGCAGGCCGCAGCACCGTCATCGTCACGGTCAATGGTGCGGTACAAATGAAATAAGCAAGACCAATTTCGGCTGCACAAGTTGTAAAGCCGCACTGACCTTGACAGTCAGTGCGGCTTTTTTTATGCCGCACAAGTTACACATTGCAGTTGGCATTGGCCAGTTATGTACAAGCTGTAGAAAACCTGCGCGGCGATGATGCACGGCGCACTATGTTCTTCAACGAAATTTTAAAGTTCCATACCCAAGACTTCACACCTACCCACGCTCCCAGTCTGATAGGGTACGCACAGCGCTACTTTACAAAAAAATCCCTATTGGCTATGCCGTAGCGTTTGCCCCGTATGACTGGACAGTGGCCAATAGCCAGCGGAACCATGGCCAGCTCAAAAAATAGCCCGCGCAAGAAATAGTAGTTTTTCAGCCTGAAAAATCCCAAGAAAAAAGGCCTGCGATTTCTCGCAAGCCTTTGAATTCATTAAGTATTCTGGCTCCTCGACCTGGGCTCGAACCAGGGACCTACGGATTAACAGTCCGGCGCTCTACCGACTGAGCTATCGAGGAATTGTTCGGTGTTGTTGTGAAGCGGCCGGCGATGCGCAATCGCAAACACTGCAGGGCTTCATAAATTGGA
>JAYSWJ010000032.1:0-5892 GCA_043718065.1 Polaromonas sp. | reverse complement strand
ACACCGCCTGCCAGCTCTCGCAAACATAGTGGGCGATCAACCGCTAGCTTATTCACCCACCAGTACGCAGCCTTGGCATTTGGTGTGAACAGCGCAGCGGCATAAAGGGGGAGTAGGCGGCCCTAGGCCGCCATGGAGGACAGCCGCGTAGCTGAGTACGCCGCCTGCCAGCTCCCGTACAAGAACAACCATCTTCAATATCAGCAAGCTACACCATTGCCGCAACCCACAGTGCTGAAATATTCTTCTTTACAACGCAAAAAAATTCACCAATGCTTGTGCAGTTTCGTGCGGCAACTCTTCTGGAATAAAGTGCCCCGCCACCATCACTTGGCCTGTCACTAAAGCGCTGCACTGCGCTTGCCACAGCTCCAGCGGCTTGAACATGCGGTTGACCACACCGCGCTCGCCCCACAGCACCAACGTGTTGCACGCCAGCTTGTCACCTGCGGCGCGGCTAGCGCGGTCGTGTACTAAATCTATACCCGCACTGGCGCGGTAGTCCTCGCACATGGCATGCAGTGTTTTAACTTGAGAGAAGCAACGTTCATACTCGGCCAGTGCCTGTGGTTCGATATAGCTGAGGCCTGCACTACCCCAACCACCCAGCTTAGCATGCAGATAGTTTTTCCAGCCGCCATGGATCATGCGCTCGGGTAGCGGACTGGGCTGGATCAAATGAAACCAGTGGTAGTAGGCCTGCGCAAACGCCATGTTGGTGGCGTCGTACATGTCTAGCGTAGGGGCAATGTCAATCACGCACAGCTTGCGTACTTTGCTGGCGTGGTCTAGTGCCAAGCGGTGCGCTACGCGGCCACCTCGGTCGTGGCCGCACACATCAAACTTGTCGATACCCAGCGCCGCCATCACATCTACCATGTCTTGCGCTAACGCCCGCTTGCTGGCCTGCGCATGGTCATCGGTGACCAATAGTTTGGTCGAATCGCCATAGCCGCGCAAATCAGGCATCACCAGAAAGAAATCTTTTTGCAGCTGCTGCGCCACGCGATGCCACATCACATGGCTTTGCGGAAAACCGTGCAGTAGCAGCAAGGCAGGCTTAACCCGGTCACCACTGTAGCGTGCAAAAATTTCTACGCCATCGCTTGCGTTGCCTATCTTAAAACGCTGCGCCGTAAATCCGTCAAACCATTCCATACGATTACCATTTTGTATTTGCTTGCGCAATTAGAGTCTGCTCGCCCAGACACGCATTACAAGGACACGCACTAAACATGCGGGTCGTCTTCCAGCAGCACCAGCACGCGCTGTAGCGCGTGGCGCACTGTAGCATCGCGCACGGCGGCGCGGTCGCCTGCAAAGTGCTGCACTTCGCTGTGCAGCATGCCGTGCAGACTAAAGCCAAACCACACGGTACCCACTGGTTTACTGGCGGTGCCGCCTGTGGGTCCAGCTACGCCAGTCACCGCGATAGTCACTTGTGCTTTTGAATACCGCGCTGCGCCAAACGCCATGGCGCGGGCAACAGGTTCGCTCACTGCGCCGTGTTCAGCGATCAGCGCAGCATCTACACCCAGTTGCTCAGTTTTAGCAGCATTCGAATAGGTGACAAAGCCGCGGTCGAACCAGCTAGACGAGCCGGGCAGCGATGTGCAAGCAGCCGCTATCAGGCCGCCCGTGCAGCTTTCTGCTGTGGCCAGTGTGTAGCCGTCCTTAATAAGCTTTTGGGCCAATAACCCAAGAGAATACTGCTCAAGCAGCTCTGAATTTAGTAGCATATTGTTAGCCATAGATTAAGCCTTCCACAGCGCTATCACCAGCAGCGTGCACGCTGCCGCGACCAGGTCGTCAAAGATAATGCCCCAGCCGCCTTGGGCACCAAATCCTTTGAAAAGACTGTCGGCCCAAGCCACAGGCCCGGGTTTGACCGCATCGAAAAATCTAAACAAAACAAAAGCTGCCAGCTGCAACCACCCATCTGCCGGAGCGATCATCCACAAGATAATCCAAAACGCCAGCACCTCGTCCCACACAATGCTGCCGGGGTCCATGATGCGCATGTTGCGTGCTGTAACGGTGCAGGCCCACCAGCCCACGGGTAGCGCGGCCACGATCACCCACGCTATTTGTACGGGTGACAAATACAACTGCATCACCGCAAACGCCGCCCATGCCCACAGCGTGCCTGCGGTACCCGGTGCTACACGCGACAGGCCTGACCCAAACCCTAGCGCAATGGCGTGCGCAGGGTGCGACAGCATAAACCGCACTGTAGGGCGCAGCACCGACGGGCGCACAGACGGCGATGTGGCAGGAGGTGCTGCTGTGGGTGCAGCACGGGGCATGCTTTGGTAGGCAGAGTCAAAACCCAAAGGCAACTGCGCGGGCGCGGTGTCCGTTGCATTGGTGCTAGGTGTAGCGTCTACAGCAGGCTTAGATGAAAAAATACGCATGGTGTATTGTGCCCTGAGCGGGCTTTGAGAGGCGGGTTTGACCTGTAGATTTGACGTGTAGGTTTGACGTGTGAGTGCGGCAGCTACTTGAAATGGTCAAACGAGGCAAACGTGTTGTCCACCACAGCACCCGCCGCGTCGCGCAGTACCAAGCCGCGCTTGGCTGTGATGCTGCCAATGCGTTGCACCGGCGTTGCGGCATGCACTGCAGCAGCGGCAACGGCAGCGCGTTGCACAGCAGGCGCGGTAAAGGCCAACTCGTAGTCGTCGCCACCAGCGGCTGTCATTTGCCTGCAAAAAAGTAGAGAAAAAATATGCTCAGACCTTTGAAACGCTGCGCAAGCAGCTACGCTATCAATAGCAATGTCAGCGCCACACTGGCTAGCCTGCAAGATGTGCGCTAGGTCGCCCAACAGCCCGTCGCTAATATCAATAGCCGATGTAGCAATACCACGCAGCGCCACGCCCAGTGCCACGCGCGGCGTGGGCCGCTCCATGCGCTGGCGTGCTGCGCCAAATATGGCAGCGTCCACAGTGACATTACCGCGAAACACCTCTAGCGCCAGCCGCGCATCGCCTAGCGTGCCACTTACGTAAATATCGTCACCCGGTTGCGCACCACCGCGCAGCAGGGCTCGGCCACTGGGTACTTCGCCTATGACGGTGATGCAAATATTCAAAGGCCCTGCCGTGGTGTCGCCGCCCACCAGCGCACAGCCGTGTGCATCGGCCAGCGCAAACAAACCTTCTGAGAACCCTTGCAGCCACCCGGCATCTACGCGCGGCAGCGCCAAAGCCAAGGTAAATGCCACAGGCTGCGCGCCACATGCGGCGAGGTCGCTTAAATTTACCGCCAAAGCTTTGTGGCCCAGTGATTGAGGTGATACCGTGGACAAAAAATGCCGTCCCTCCACCAGCATGTCGCTGCTGATAGCCAGTTGCATACCCGGGCGCGGGGCCAGCAGCGCGCAGTCGTCGCCAATGCCTTGGGCCACTTGCTGGTGGGCGCGGCTTGGCAATGCAGCGGGGCGCTGGAAATACTGCGCAATCAGATCAAACTCGCCCATCACTTTGGTAGCAACACTCAGCAGCTTTAATGCATGGTGGGCTTGCCGCCCAGCGCGCTCAAGGCATCTAGTACAAACATCGGAATGTCCGCATCAAACTTCTCGCCGTCCTCGGCCACGCAAAAGTAGCTGCCGTGCATGGTACCGGTGGGCGTGCGCAGGCGGCAACCGCTGGTGTACTGAAAACTCTCACCGGGCTTGAGCAGCGGCTGCTCGCCCACTACGCCCAAGCCTTTAACTTTGTCGTTGCGGCCATCTGCGTCGTTAATGCTCCAAGTGCGCGATATCAACTGCGCTGGCACCCGGCCCGTGTTGGTGATAGTGACCGTGTAGGAAAAGGTGTACACGCCTTGATCAGGTGCAGACTGGTCGGCTAAATACTCGGGCTGTACTTGAACGCTAAATTGGTATGGGGCCATGGTAGTATGGTACAGCTTTCTAGTTATGGTTGGCTTACCATCTTGCGGTCACACAGCACCGCACGGTATGCCCATGCCAAACGGACCTGCGGCCCTTTATTGTTTGGCATGGGACACACGCCGCAGCAGTTCGCGTACTAGAACAACGAACTCGACATGGAGCCAATACAACACAAAAAAACACCCTCCAAACTACTTCAAACGGAATTTTTAACAGCAAAATAGTCCAGTAACCCAGGTAAAACCAGCTCAAGCAGCTATGCAATAAATAGCAGATAGTATTAAGGAACCAATCACCTGTTACACAACCAAACAGCAATGCGAAAATACAGGCTATGAGCACTACCTTCCACATTGCCCCCTCCATCCTGTCCGCCGACTTTGCCCGCTTGGGCGACGAGGTCAAAAATGTCATTGCCGCTGGGGCCGACTGGGTGCACTTTGACGTGATGGACAACCATTACGTGCCCAACCTCACCTTCGGCCCGATGATTTGCCAGGCTATCAAACCGCATGCCAAAAAGCCCGACGGCACGCCGGTACCCATGGACGTGCACCTGATGGTGCAACCCGTAGACGCCGTGGCCGCTGCCTTTGCCGACGCCGGGGCCGACTACATCAGCTTTCACCCCGACGCATCAGGCCACGTGCATCGCAGCATCCAAGCCATTCGTTCCAAAGGCTGCAAGCCCGGCTTAGTGTTTAACCCAGCCCAGCCGCTGGATGTGCTGGACTGGGTGATTGACGACATCGACCTGATTCTTATTATGAGCGTCAACCCCGGTTTTGGCGGCCAGTCATTTATCGATAGCGCACTGCGCAAAATAGAAGCCGTGCGCAAACGCATTGAGGCTTGCGGCAAAGACATTCGCCTAGAGGTAGATGGCGGTATCAAAGTAGACAACATTCGCCGCGTGGCCGATGCAGGGGCCGATGCTTTTGTGGCAGGCAGCGCAATTTTTGGCAAGCCGGATTACAAATCTGTGATCGACCAAATGCGTGTAGCGCTCAAGTAACTCAAGTAACTAAAGAAACTCAAATAATTAAGGCAGCTAAGTTATGCACTTGAGTACCGGTAATTTTGACGCCGTGATTGTTGACCTTGACGGCACCATGATCGACACTTTGAGTGATTTTGAGCTGGCTTTAAATTTGATGTTGGCGGACTTTAACAGCGCGCCCGCAGAGCGCAGCTTTATCGAGAGTGCCATTGGCCAAGGCAGCGAAAATCTTGTGCGCCGCACTCTTCAATTTATAAAAAATCGTGCTCTAACCCAAGTAAATCCTGCTCAAGTAGCTATTAAATCTATAGTATTTGAGGTGGCACTAGAACGTTATCAGCACCACTATATGGCAGTCAACGGGCAGGCCAGCCAAGTGTATCCCGGTGTGGTCGAAGGTCTAAAGGCTTGGCATGCAGCAGGCCTGAAGATGGCGTGTCTAACTAATAAACCTAGCGCTTTTGCGCTGCCCCTGCTCAAGCTTAAAGGCTTAGACAGCTACTTTGGCCACGTGTTTGGCGGCGATGCTTTTGAGCGCAAAAAGCCTGACCCATTGCCACTGCTAAAAACCTGTGAGGCTTTAGGCACGCAACCCGCGCGCACTTTGATGGTGGGTGATAGTAGCAACGACGCACAGGCCGCGCATGCGGCAGGTTGCCCGGTAGCACTGGTCAGCTACGGCTATAACCATGGCAAGCCCATTCGTACGGTGCCAGCAAACTGGCATGTAGACAGTTTTACCCAGCTCGCGGCGCTGTTAGGCACCTGTCTGGCTTAGGTCGCTTTAATAGGACGATTTACCCAGCAAAGCGTCTTTGAGTTTCCAGTCTGCAGGGTTGGGGCCCAGCCAAATACGCATCATTGCGTTGAAAAACTCAGGCTCTTTGAATGGTTCACCAAATCGCTTGCCTTTGATAGTGAAGATAGTGCCTGTGCCCGGTAGCCAGTCGATGCTGAATGTGTCACCCGGCTTCATATTTTTATAGTCGCT
>JAYSWJ010000310.1:0-6859 GCA_043718065.1 Polaromonas sp. | reverse complement strand
GTTTAGTAGACAGCGCATACCCATCCAACTGCTGTAGCAGCTGCATCAACGACCCTAAATCGCGGCTAAAGCGGCTGAGCATGAAGTCCATCACATCGTCGCTTAAAAATACGCCGCGTGCGTCGGCTTCGCGGCGCAGCACGGCGCGGCGTTCGGGCTCGGTTAATACTTGCAACGCGAAGACGTGGCCCCAGCCTAGGCGGGTGCGCAGGTCGTCGCGCAGTTGCAAATCGGCAGGGGGCAAAGCCCCCGCACCCAATACCCAGCGCTGCTCGGTTTGGGCGTTGATAAACCAGTTGAACGCGGCGTGCTGTTGCACGGCAGTGTACAGGTGCACGTCGTCTAGCAGCACGGCGCTCCAGGCGGGGTTAAATTCGGGTGGCTCGTGCACCGTAGCGTCTATCCAGCCCACTTGTGCGCCCTGGCTGCGCAGCGCCTCGCGCACGGCTTTGAGCAAATGGGTTTTGCCACTGGCTGTGTCGCCCCACAGGTAGGTGGGCACGGGGGACCGCAGGGCGTTGCTGGTCCACAGCCTAAGGTGCATCAGTGCGGCCTCGTTGGGGCCGGTTAAAAAATTATCCAGGCTAGCGCAGGGAACCAGGCCAATGTCGAGCGCGATTTGCTGCATGCTGCCCCTAGCCTTTGTACAGGTTAGACGCCACGTAGCCGGCGCGCAGGCGGCGCGCGGCCACCAGCAGCACAGCGCTGGCAGGCAGCGCAATAAACACACCTACAAAACCAAACAACTGGCCAAATGCCAGCAGCATAAATATCACCGCCAGCGGATGCAAGCCAATACGCTCGCCCACTAGGCGCGGGGTGAGAAAAAAGCCTTCAATAATTTGGCCCGAGCCGTACACCACAGCCACCATCACCAGCGCCTTGATAGACGCAAACTGCAGCAGCCCGGCCAGCACCGCCAGTATGAGCCCGATGCCAAAACCTACATACGGCACAAACATGGCCAGCCCGGTAAACACGCCAATCGGCAGCGCTAAATCTAGCCCAAACAGCGCCAAGCCAATGCTGTAGTACGCGGCCAAAATCACCATCACTAGCAGCTGACCGCGCAGGTACTGGCCTAGCACTTGGTCTGACTCGCCAGTGAAGCTGTCAAATTGGGCACGCAAACGACGCGGGATAAGATCAGTGGCTTTGACGACCAGCCGCTTCCAGTCCATTAGCAAATAAAACAGCGCCACAGGTATCAGCACCAAATTGCCGATGACAAACAGCGCCAAGCTGCCGCCCACTTTGACGGACGACAGCAGCGATGCCAAGCTGTCCTCGGCATTGGCGTTAACGTATTTGATAACAAAGGCTTTGATGCTGTCTACGTTGAGCGTGAACTTAATTCCAGCGCTGGCTAGCAGGGGCGACGCCCAAGCGTTGAGTTTTGCGGCCAGCACGGGTAGCTGTTCGCGCAGCAGCGGCACCTCTTTGGCCAAGATGGGCACTATCAGCAGCAGCACAGCCACCAGCACCAAGATAAACACCAGCTCTACCAGCACCACGGCCAGCACGCGCGGCACCCGGCTGCCCGCCATACCGTCAATTTTGTCGACCAGCGGCGTAAGCGCGTAGGCCAGCACGGCCGCAATAACAAACGGCGTTAGCACGGGGCCTAGTAGCCACACTAGCAGCCCCGTGACTACGGCAATAGCGGTCCATGCAGTAGCGGTTTTTTGAGCTTTGGTAAATTGCATACGGTGAAATGGGCGCTTGCGCCTAGAATTGAAGCTTAATTTTACGGGGCAAACGGCTGACATATTAGCTAAAAATAGCCTCTTACCACCTTAACACCACGGCTTTTAACGCTCCAAGCGGCGTTTAGCTTGCACACACAGCTACTAAAACAGCTACGACAATAGCTATCAAATCATGAGCAACACCACTCCAAACACCCCTTTATCGTACAAAGACGCCGGCGTCGACATCGTGGCAGGCGACGCGCTGGTCGAGCGCATCAAGCCGCTGGCCAAAAAAACCATGCGCGAGGGCGTGCTGGCCGGTATTGGCGGATTTGGCGCGCTGTTTGAGGTGCCCAAGCGTTACAAAGAACCCGTGCTGGTGAGCGGCACCGACGGCGTGGGCACCAAGCTGAAATTGGCGTTTGAGTGGAATATGCACGACACCGTAGGCATCGACTTGGTGGCCATGAGCGTGAACGACGTGCTAGTGCAAGGCGCCGAGCCGCTGTTCTTTTTAGACTACTTTGCCTGCGGCAAGCTGGATGTAGACACCGCCGTGGCCGTGGTGGGCGGCATTGCCAAAGGCTGCGAGCTATCTGGCTGCGCGTTGATCGGCGGCGAAACGGCAGAGATGCCAGGCATGTACCCGGCAGGTGAATACGACTTGGCAGGCTTTTGCGTGGGCGCGGTAGAAAAGTCCAAGATATTGACCGGCAAAGATGTGAAGCCGGGCGACGTAGTGCTGGGATTGGCTAGCAGCGGCGTGCATTCCAACGGCTTCTCGCTGGTGCGCAAATGCGTAGAGCGCGCAGGCGATGCCATGCCCGCCACGCTGGACGGCAAACCCTACAAACAAGCGTTGATGGAACCTACCCGCTTGTATGTGAAAAACGTGTTGGCTGCGCTGGCTGCGCACCCGATTAAGGCCCTCGCCCACATCACCGGCGGCGGCTTGCTAGAAAACATCCCCCGCGTGCTGCCCGAAGGCACCGCTGCGCATTTGAAGAAAGGCAGCTGGCCACAAACCGAGCTGTTTGCCTGGCTGCAAAAAACCGCAGCGATTGACGATATCGAGATGAACCGCACGTTTAACAACGGCATCGGCATGGTGGTGGTGATCGACGCTGCTAACGCCGCCGCTTGCGCCGCGACCTTGCGCGCTGCGGGTGAGCAGTTGTTTGAAATTGGGGTGATTGCGGTGCAGGGGGCGGGTGAGCAGGTGGTGGTTAGCTGAGTTTGTGGTGGTTTACCGTAGAAGTGAGCGGCCTGCGCGGCTTTTCGCGCAGGCCCGCTCGACTGCCGGGTTAGCCGCCTGTTTCACTTCACGCGCCTTAAATATGATGGTCGTTGCCTGCCAGCTTCAGTTGGCGTCGGCGTTCCTAAGAAATGACTACGTGCGGCGAAAACCAGGGTAGCCAGCCGTTCTATATATCGTTGCGATAGGTCTTCAACGGTTGCGCCCTTCAATTCAGGCGCCATTGCTTCTGGAAGATTGGAAAAGTGTTGTTTGACTTCGGCGATGGATGATGGAAGCTCAACGTAATATTTTTCCTTTGATCCATCGGCGAGTTCAACTTCCCAGCCACTGCCACCCAACTGGTCGCCAATAAAGAAGCCTTTCGCCCCGATCGGCGGGCGGCCGAATTTTGCGATATCGCTGGTCGAGAAGGAATGAATGTGAGTGCTAGTGGCAACGCTCAATTTACCCTGTTTTTCAAGCTCGTTTCGCGCTTCCACGAAGTAGCGCATGAGCGAGTCGTTCTTCAGGGACTGCTGGTGAGGTTCATACCAGGCGTCGAATTCTTCACGAACAACGGATCGGAGATTCTGTAAGACGAACGTAACTGAGCGCCCGAACGCAATGAGATTGCGTAAGCCACTCATGCGTCGGCTTCTGCTCGAATCGAGTAAATCGGAAAGGCCAAGCCTTGCCGTTTCGAGAGTTTCATCAACTCGTTGCAGTACGGCTTCGATATCCGCTCGTTGATTATTCATGGGGGGCACCAAGGCGGCTAACGTTCGAGCTAAGCTGGCACCAGCGGCGTGACGCGCTGGACAGCAAGCGCAAAATGGGCCGAAGGCCCAGCGCTTGATGGCCAGCGTGGCACGCCGTTGGTGCTCAGCTTGAGCGAGGTGTTAGGCTTCATTTGACGGTGCCAGCTTCTGCGGGTGCCTCGTCAGGAGGCGGCGAGTCCTGCCCCTTTCGGCGCGCGGCATTCCAGAATGTGTTGAATGTTATGCGCAGTAGTAGCCACCAAGCATAGGCGACCTGCGGACTTTGGCAGTCAGAATCATTCAGCAAGCCATGAGCCAATTCGTTGCGCAGGTTGGGGCCGAAGGCGTCACAGAACAACGCCTTAAGCTCGAACGTCAAATCTTCACCAAATATCACTTCTGCTTCAGGGAGATCGATGAGCGTACTCAGTCCATTCTCGTTTTCAATCCCATCGGCGTTTAGAGTTGTCGTCTTTACTCCCGCTGATTTAAGGTGCCATCGCACGAGATGCTCAACCTGCGGAACTAAGAGGTGTATTGCGCTGACCAGATCCTGTTCAAAGCCAGCAAAGAGTGCCTTGCCTACGAGTGTCGCCCGACCCCGAGGAACGATTGGGGATTGCGATGCGATCTGAATGAGGTCTGCCTCCCGTATGCGGTGATCCAGAGTGAACGCCTGTAGTGCGGGCCAGATTTGGCCTTGAACTACGAGGCCAATCTCCATCGTGTAATGTTTGACAATTTCAGCCCAAAGTCCGAGTTGATAGTCGGCCGAGTCTGAACTCCCAAATCCCATGCCTGGTCGTTTTGCGACCACTCTGCCGTCGCGGGACATGTGTGTCGTAGAAAACAAAGCCTGCATTGGATGCTCTCGCAGCATCTGCTCTGCAAATGCGGTGAGCTTTTTCTTGTGCGCACCGCCATGGACACTCGCAAGTGCGGCTAGCGCATCAAGTATCGACTTTCCGCGAACAGATGTCTGCGCTGCCCGAACAATCTCAGTGATATCCATTGGTCCCGACGATATAACACCCATCTCGCCCAGGGATGCTTTTCCAGACGCCTCCAAGTTCACGTGAAGCTCTGCAATTCGCGAGTCAACATTTCGAGCTGCGCGAAGCGCGCGTGGCACTTGCCGAAGTGACTGAATTGCGTTTTCATAGAAGCCCGTCGCCACCATGTGACTTGGCTTGGCTGAAGTTGTGCGAGCAACGGCTTCACCGGCCCATGTCTCTGCTACAGCGCAGGTTACATCCGCCTGACAAGCTTTGTTTCCACATCGGGCGTACCACAGCGCCGCTGCCTCCAGGTAACTGCGAGCTTCGTAGTGCGCACCCGCAACTACCAACGACGACCCATAGTTTGCAAGATCATCTGCAATGGATTGCGCGTGTTCACGGGCCAGGCCATTCTCGAGTAGGAGGCGTGCAAGCGACAGGCGAAAGAAACCTGTGCCTGAAGGTTCGGAGTTGAATTTCTCCAATAGTGACGACTCGACTTCTGTGAGTCGAGTGCCTGCTCCACCTCTAAGTTGATGTGAAAGTGCGATAGCACGCTCCCAACAGTCTCTCGCATCATGTGCCCACGTCTCTGCATTAAGCGGTATGGATCGGTAGGCGTCTACTGCCATAAGAGCATGCAAAACGCTCCGTGGCTTCTTACAGAGCCACACTATGTCGGCAACGCGAGCCTTAATCCAGTCGTCGTCGAGTTCTGGAGCGATCTCTGCGAGAAGCGATACATCGTCCTCCGAGAAGTCTTCCGGTAGGGCTGAGCGTTTTCCGTCAAAGACGGCCAAAGGCGCAAACGGTTCGTTGACACTCTTTGGTTTGAGCATCATTGAGCAGGAGTCCGCGAGAAGCCAGAATACCTTTGCGGCGGCTGCCTTTCCGCAAGCCATCGCGTCTTGGGCTGCTTTGGAAAAGTTCTGTGAATCTACGGTGTGACTTACTCGCTCGGACGCAGAGACGACAGCCTTCCACCCGGAGTTCCGAAAGTCGTCAACGGTTGCTATGGTGTATTGCGGATAGCGCGGCATAGAGATGGAGGCAGGACGTGCGTTTATGAACAACTATTGATTTATCCCGCAAAACTGCGGAATAACATCGCGACTTACAAAATAACATGGAGTCGATAACTTCAAATACCTGTTTATTTTCATCATGTTATGTCGATAGGCTGTATGAATGAATATGTATAACAAAACCCGTAAAGTCACTGGTCTAGTTTTTCTTGCTACGCGCTTGCTAGATTAGATTCGTGGACAGGTTAATTTGTTACCCGAACTATAGCCCAAGGTAAACCACGCACATAGCAATGACACAGTATTTTTACCGTTCAAATTTAGTGAAATCTATGTGCTACATAATTAATAGCTGTTTGAGCAATAAATACTTGGACTATCGGCTTATTCCGCATCCAAAACGCACCTAAAACTCGAACATCTGGCTTTGCGGCCCAAGACATGCCGATTACACAACATAAGCGGTCAAATTGCCAAAGCAGTAACGTGTCCTAAAATGATCGAAACTTGTCATGTAGCGTATGCGTTTAGCGAGAAGATTGCCCCAATATAGAGGCTCTTATCTACAGGAGCTTTGATGATGAAAAATTGTCTGATTATGATTGATTCGCAAGAGTCGTTTCGCCACCGGCCGTACTACACGGCGCACGATATGCCCGCCTACTTGGCGGCGCAAAACGCCTTGATTGCGGGCTGCGTGGCGCGGGGTGTGCCGGTGGTGCGCATCTTTCATGTGGATGGGCCTGCAGCGGCGGACAATGCCTTTGCATTGGAGTCTGGCTATGTGCGGCCTATTGAAGGACTGGCAGATTTTGCAGCTGCGGCTACGTTCCATAAAAGCCGCCACAGCGCGCTGGTAGGCACCGGGCTAGAGGTGTGGCTGCGCCAAAACCAAATAGGCAAAATCATCGTCAGCGGTATTCGCACCGAGCAGTGCTGCGAGACGACCACGCGGCATGCGTCAGACTTGGGCTACGCGGTGGACTATGTGCTGGACGCTACGTTGACCTGGGACATGCAGCAGCCCGATGGCAAAACGCTGAACGCAGCCGACATCAAAATGCGCACGGCCACGGTACTGCAAGACCGCTTTGCCCAGGTGGTGACAGTGGACGCTGCATTGGCACGACTGCCAGCCTAGACAGCGCTG
>JAYSWJ010000309.1:0-6906 GCA_043718065.1 Polaromonas sp. | reverse complement strand
CTTAACTGTGGCAGCGCCTACCCCCTCATCTACTTAAATTCGTGCTTTTGAAGCCGCTAATTGTGCATGTTTGAGGAATTGTGCAAATGGCTCAAATACTCAGGGCACGCCATTATCATCAGGGTGGCACCGCGCACGCGGTTAAGCTTTTGGTCGGTAGGGCTGGTGGCGGCCAGTGGCACGGTGTTAAGCGCGTTGACCATCAGCGAGACAGTGGCTGCAGACAAGCGGCCTGCGCACAGCACTAAATTAAGCCGCGCTACCAAAGCCGCAGCGTCTTGTGCAATGGCTAGCTCGGCGGTAAAGCTGGCGCTGATGTCCAGCGCATACGAACCAACAAACGGGTTAGGCGCGCCGGGTGGTGACGCTACAAAGACACCGGCTTGCATCAGCTCTTGCATATAGTTTAAATACCCGCCCACGGTACTTTCGTTAACTAGCTGAAACTCGGGTGCGGTGGTTTTGCTAGCGGCCAGCGCGGTGCCCGGCGGTACAAAGCCGGGCCTGAAGAAGTTAAACACTGATGGCGAGCGCAGCGGGCTTTGGCCCAGCTTTTCTGACGCGCTGGCGGTGTCAAACATCTTCCAGCCGCCCGAGGCTGAGTTAAACCCAAAGCTGCGGCCCTACTGCACCAAGCGCACGATGGGTTCGCGCAGCTTGCCAAAGCCCGCGGCGGTGGGTGCCTGTAGTGAGCGGGCTTCTGTGTCTAGCAAAATGGCTGACCACACGGCTTTTAAGTCGCCACGAACCCCTGCGCCATTGTTGGCAAACACGGTAGCTACACGGCCTACATACGCTGGGCTAGGGTTGCTGGTCACCAGCCGCTGGATCATTTGTTTGCAGAAAAACGGCGCGGTGTTGGGATGGTTAAATAAAGTGTCTAGCGCAGTAGCAAGTGCGGCTGCACCAGCGGCGCCTGCGGGCACTGTAACGCCCAAGAAGGTAGCGGCTAAATTGGAATGGTTGCTAGCATTCAGCACCATCGGCCTGCGGGCAGCCTGCTCGTCAGTGGCCGCAGATAAACCCACGCTGAGGGCAGGAGCGGGCGCAGGCGCAGGGACTGGAGCTGGCGCAGGGGTAGGGACTGGTGCAGGCACTGGAGCAGGAACCGGCGTGCTATGTGCTGCACTCGCCACTGGTGTTGCCGCGGCGCTGGCGGTTTCGCCACCACCGCCACCGCAAGCTGCCAACGCCGCCAGAGACAGCAAACTCAAACCAACGGGCGCCGTCCGCAGGTTTTTAGTAGAAGAGTGTGCCGGGCTTGCTTGCGCTGCAGGCTCGGTGCTGCGGGCATCTTGAAGGTCTGCATCAGGTAATTCAGGCGCATCAAACTGGTCTTGGTCAAGCGTTGGCATACATTATCCATGTGAAAAATAATTCCATGGCATAACATCAGCTTCGCCCGTGACAAAAAATACCTAGTTCCAAAGATCTGGGTAAGTTCGGTCACGAGATGTCAAAACTAAGCCTTTTAGGGTTTGACAAACCAGCTTGCTTAGGGGGTAAACCGGTATTTGTACACACTCAAACCTTGTGTGCGGTGCACAATTGAAGCTGGCAAAGGAGGGCGTGCATGCAACGCAGATATTTTTACACGTAGCCGGACCGGCTGTTGCGACATGGGCAGCCTTAGCGGGCTTAGCGGGCACGCAGGCGCTGGCCCAGCCGCGCACCACCGTGTCAACGGCGCAACTGCAGCACATGGTGGCCCAGCGCTTTCCGCTGCGCTACCCGGTAGCCGGGGTGTTAAATATGGACGTGCAGGCCCCGCTGCTGCGGCTACTGCCCCAGCAAAACCGTTTAAGCGCCGAGATGGCGGTAGACGCCTCTGGCCCAGCCCTTAACAGCAGCCGCAAGGGCACTCTAGAGGTAGACTTTGCACTGCGCTACGAGGCCAGCGACCGCACGGTACGCGCTCACCAGCTACGCTTTAAGCAACTGCGCGTGGCCGACCTCACCCCCGCAGGCAATGATCTGCTCAACCTGTATGGCCCCGCGTTGGCACAGCAGGCGTTGCAAGAAGTGGTGCTGCATCAGTTGCGTCCGCAAGACTTGGCATTGACTGACGATCTAGGGCTACAACCGGCCAGCATTACCGTGACTGACAGTGGTTTGGTGGTGGGGTTTGAGACGAAGCCATTGAAGTAGATCTCGAGGATTGCTTTAAATTTAATAGCTGGTTGAGCAGGATTTACTTGGGTTACAGGGCGGTTTCGTTCTTAAAAATGCCGGTTGAAGTGGTTTTTTAGGGTGTTTTGGTGCGTTGCGTTTACAGGTTCACTAGTTCGTTGTACTGGAACACGCCCGGCTGTGGCATAGGCCTAAGCCACAGCCGGGCGCTTGTAGTGGGCTGGGAGTTTCGCTCAGCGGCAACAGCAGTAAATCAAGCAGTACTACGGCTGCCCTTTGTTCCTCCGCCAGCAACCACGCCAGTGGAGCGCAGCAACGTTCGGTATGCCTATGACAAACAATAAAGGGCCGCTAGGTACGTTGGGCATGGGCATACCGAACGGTGCTGCGTGACCGTGAAGTCCTAGAACAGTAAAGGCCAACGAACGAAACAACGCTGCACAAACGCGAAAACTATGCACAGAAGTCCCAAGAACTACTATAAATTCAATAGCTGCTTGAGCAGGTTCTAAGGCCTAGACGGACTAATAGCCTTCAAATTCTCTGCCGCCACAGCTCTAAATTCATCAGATACACGCACATCACCCGCTACGGTTTGCCAAAACTGTACGGCCAGCGTGGTGGCTTGGCCCCATTGGGCAAGCGTAGCTGTGGTGGGTTGCGGTAACCGTGCCGCAAAGTCGCGCGCTACCAGCTCGCCGCCAACGGGTGCGTACAGCATGGGCAGCATGTCGTAGGTGGGTGATAAGGTCCAGTCGCCGTCTTTTAGCAGCAGCGATATATTGCCGTAATGTCGGTCGGTGTTGGCTATCAGTTGGCCGTAGGCTTCTAGCAGGCGCAGGGTGCGGGAGTCTGCGGCGGGCAGCAAGCCACGTGCGGCCATGCGGTTGGCGGTAGTAGCCCAGTTGTCCATCTCGCCTATGTATTCGGCGTCAAAGGCTTGCAGCGACACCATGCCGATACGGCCTATGTGTGCAGGGTGTCGTGCGTTGGTTTGCAGCGGCTTGGGTTGCGTGCGGTCAAAGCGTTCAGACTCTAAAAATACGCGGCCTGCGATGTTAAAAATTTGCGTGCTGGCAGCCGGCAGGCCTGCTGCGGCCAGTGTTTGCAGAGCCAAGTGCTCGCACACCAGCAAGTCACGCATGCGCTGGTCTGCGGGTGCATTGCCTGCGGGCGAAAACTTGACAATCACAGGCCGCCCCGCGGTGGTGGTGCAAAACTTAGGCTGCTCACCACCTGCAGACGACCCGCCCGCCGTGCCCTGCATGGCGCTTTGCGCCAGCAGCGGGTAATCAGCAGCAGAGCTGGCTTGTGCGCTGCGCTGGGGCAGGGTATGAAAGCGTGCAAAAGCTGCCTCGCCCACCACCAGGTTGCCCGGCAAATCGTCGCCAAACTGGGTGATAGCGCGCAGCACATCGTCGTCGCTCCACTGGCGCGGGTCTTGGCCTAGCTGCAGCTCGGGGTGTGCATGGGCAAAGGTGCGGCCCATAAAACCCTGTGGCCGCAGGTCGTCTAAAAACCACGGCAGTCCATCATGTTTGGCGCTAATGCCGTCAGCCTCGTCTACCCAAAACGCGCCGCCTTGCAGCGCCAGCAGGCGCGCAAACGGCGCTGCGTGCCCCTGTGCGTCTATCCGCATTACCTGCAGCTCGCTGCCCACGCCCGGCACCGTGCGCGGCAGCACATAGCGCTGCGACCGGGCTGCACCTACTTTTTGCACCTGGCCCGACGCAAGCAAACTGGCCAAGGCGCGCGACACGGCGCTTTGGCTAATGCCTAGCTGCTGCTGCAACTGCGCGCTAGACAGCATGCCACCCTGCGTTTGCAAAGCTTGCAGTGCGTTGTAGGTAATGTCTTGCAGGCTTGTCATGGGTATTTTTATGGGTAGATAAAATTATAATAAATATACTTAAAATCAATAACTTATAAAATATTTAAGTAGATATTTGCATAGATATATTATAAGCTGTTAGTTGCCTTAACAAGTAACCTAATGGTGCGGCGGACATCAGTTTGGGGGATTACAAGACAGTGCTTTGCAGGCCGTTGCAGGCTGCGGTATGGTTCAGTGTTGCTGATTTGACTTGGCTGTACTTATAGAGAATATTCAGTTATGAAACCATCCATCTGCGCCCATCGCCGCACCGTGTTGCACGCACTGGCTGCCTTACTGCTGGCCGCTACCAGCCCACTAGCCTTCGCACAAAAATTTCCTAACCCCGAGTCGGGGAAATACCAGCGGGTGCCTAAAACCCGTGACGGTATTGGCAAAAAATACATGGGCCGCGAGATTGCTGGGGTGATGGGCTGGCAGGCTGCGGCGTGGCTAGAGCGGGAGGAGCGCGAGAAAGAAGAACGGGGTGACTTGCTGCTGCGCGAGCTTGGGTTAAAACCCGGTATGACGGTGGCCGACATTGGTGCAGGCACGGGCTACTATGCGCGGCGCATGGCCCCGCTTGTGGGGCCCGCCACACAGGCGGGTGGCCAAGTGCTGGCGGTAGAAATTCAGCCCGAGATGATTGAGATGCTGAGCGCCATGGCCAAAAAAGCGGGCATCACCAACATCAAAACCGTGCTGTGCACCGTAGACGACGTGAAACTGCCCGAGGCTAGCGTAGACGTGGCCATCATGGTGGACGTGTACCATGAGCTGGAGTTTCCGTTTGAAGTGATGGAGTCGATTGTGCGTGCGCTGAAGCCGGGGGGCAGGGTGGTGTATGTGGAATACCGCGCCGAAGACGCCAAGGTGCCGATTAAAACTGTGCACAAAATGAGCGAAGCGCAAATCCGCAAAGAGGCCAGCCAGCACGCGCTGGTGTACGAGCGCACGGCCAACACGCTGCCTTGGCAGCATGTGGTGGTGTTTAAGAAAAAGTAAGGCTCATCAATACTATGCACCCACCCATCTTAAAAATTCAAGCCTTAGGCTTCCCGTGGGTCACCGTCGACCCGTTTTTGTTTTGCGCCTACCACGACGATGCCTACCCTGCGGGCAACGCGCAGATGGGGCCAGCCACGCCGCTGGCGGGCCGCGACATGGGGCAAGACTTTAGCCGCAAAGACGGCTGGAGCATGTACCACGGGCAGACTGTGCCGGGCTTTCCGGGGCACCCGCACCGGGGGTTTGAAACGGTCACTATCGTGCGCAAGGGCTTGATTGACCATAGCGACTCGCTAGGCGCAGCAGCGCGCTTTGGCGGCGGCGATGTGCAGTGGCTTACTGCCGGGCAGGGCATTGTGCATGCAGAGATGTTTCCGTTACTCAACACCGACGCAGCCAACCCGCTAGAGCTGTTTCAAATTTGGCTGAACTTGCCGGCTAAAAACAAGATGGTTAAACCGCACTTTACGATGCTGTGGAACGAGCATATCCCGCGCTATACGGCTACCGACGCGCAGGGCCGCAGCACGCAGCTAGCAGTGGTAGCGGGGCGCTTGGCAGGCGCGGCTGACCCGCTGCCCGCACCGCCAGATTCGTGGGCCTCACAACCTGATGCGGACGTAGCGATTTGGACCATAAAAATGCAGCCCGGCGCGCGCTGGACATTGCCTGCCGCCCAAGGGCAGGGCACTGGGCGCAGCTTGTACTTTTTTAAAGGCCAATCGGTGATTGTGGGTGGGCAAACCATCTACAGCCACGCAGCCATAGAGCTGCAAGCAGACATGGCGGTAGAAATCATCAATGGTCATAGCGAGACCGAGGCAGAGTTTTTAATGCTACAGGGCCAACCCATTTCCGAACCGGTGGCGCAGTACGGCCCGTTTGTCATGAACACGCAAACCGAGATTCACCAAGCCATAGCCGACTACCGCGCCACAGAGTTTGGCGGCTGGCCGTGGCCGGACAGCGGCCCCGTGCATGGCCGCGTGCCCGAGCGATTTGCGCGGCACCCCGGCGGGCGGCACGAGCAGCCCACGGTTGTAACGGGCGCACTTACATCTGTAGCCGCACAGGTAGTCACCTCTGCACCTGCAGACACGGCATAATCACGGCATATTTTTTTAAGGAAATCCCCATGCGTTTTACTATTCGCCAAGTGGCTTTATCTATAGCCTTAATTACCGCCGCTGGCATCTGCGCCGCACAGGCTGACCCTATAGCCGAGGCTTCGGCCAAAGAAAAAGGCGCCAAAGTGACCAAAAGCGGTTTGGTATACCTGGCGTTGACCGAAGGTAAAGGCGACAGCCCAGCGGCCACCGACACGGTAAAAGTGCACTACAAAGGCACCTTTGCCGACGGCAAAGAATTTGACAGCTCGTACAAGCGCAACGAGCCAACATCGTTCCCGCTGAACCGCGTGATCCCCTGCTGGACCGAGGGCGTGGGCATGATGAAGGTAGGCGGCAAAGCCAAGCTAACCTGCCCAGCCGCCATAGCCTACGGGTCACGCGGCGCGGGTGGCGTGATTCCACCTAACACTACGCTGTTGTTTGAAGTGGAGCTGCTGGGTGTGAACGGTAAATAGTTCATGCGCTAGCTCAGGCAGCTATTAATTGCATAGCTTGTTGATAAGGATCTACTTGGGTTGGCGGCCTGTTTCTTTATTGAAAATGCCGTTCAAGGTGGCTTTGAAGGTGTTTTGATGTTTCTCGTTCGTTCATTCGTTCGTTGCACCTGCACGCGCCCAGCTGTGGCGCAGCCCTATCGCCACCCGAACCCCGGGCCTTCGGCAAGCATCTGCAGTACTTGTATGTTACGGGGTGCTGGGGCAAAGGGACTCTGCGGTACATCGGCCTTTCGGGGACCGACTTAGTGAGAACTCTCCAGCCCCAGCA
>JAYSWJ010000308.1:0-6915 GCA_043718065.1 Polaromonas sp. | reverse complement strand
CAACACGGGCGACGGCAAAGGCAAAAGCACAGCCGCCTTTGGCCTGGCACTGCGCGCTTTTGGTCGCACCCATGTGCATGGCAAGGGCATCAAAATTTACCAATTTATGAAAGTACCCAGCGCCCGCTTTGGTGAGCACCGTATGTTTGAACAACTGGGCATCGCCATTGAAGGTTTGGGCGACGGCTTTAGCTGGAAAAGCCAAGACCTAGAACACTCTGCCCAACTGGCGCGCGACGGCTGGCAAAAAGCCAAAGCGTCCATCTTGAGCGGTGACAACTTTATGGTGGTGCTAGACGAGATGACCTACCCGCTGATCTACGGCTGGATGCCACTGGACGACGTACTGGACACCCTGCGTGCGCGGCCCAAGCGTGTGTATGTGGTAATCACCGGGCGGCGCTGCCCGCACGAGATTATGGAGCTGGCCGACACGGTGACTGAAATGACCATAATCAAACACGCCTTTAACGCAGGCATACCTGCACAGCGCGGTATTGAAGACTAAACCCAAGAGATGATTAAATGATTGCTAGCCTTTTGAACAGCGCGCCACAGCCGCTGCATTTTTTCCCACCCGTATCTGCATCATCTGCAAAAATAGCCATCGACCCAGCGTGGTCGGTGCAAGCAGTGGCCGACATCATGGCGTTGCCTTTTGCAGACTTGTTGCACCGCGCGCAAACCATTCATTGTGCTAACTTTGATCCCAACAAAGTTGAGCTGGCCACACTGCTGTCGGTTAAAACTGGCGGCTGCCCGGAAGACTGTGGCTACTGCCCACAGTCGGTGCATTTTGATGCAGGTGTCGAAGCCACCAAACTGATGGGCGTAGACGCCGTGCGCGATGCCGCCCAGCGCGCCAAGGCTAGCGGGGCTACGCGCTTTTGCATGGGCGCAGCTTGGCGCGCGCCTAAAGACCGCGATATTGAAGCCGTGGCCGCGCTGGTAAAAACCGTCAAAGAAGTAGGCCTGGAGGCCTGCTGCACGCTAGGCATGCTGGCCGATGGCCATGCCGAGCAACTGCGTGACGCAGGGCTGGATTACTACAACCATAACTTAGACAGTGCGCCTGACTTTTACGGCAGTGTCATCACCACGCGCGACTACCAAGACCGCCTAGACACTTTGCAACGCGTGCGTAATGCGGGTGTTAGCGTGTGTAGCGGCGGCATTGTAGGCATGGGTGAGACGCGCCAGCAGCGGGCAGGGCTGATTGCCGAACTGGCTAACTTAAGCCCTTACCCAGAGTCTGTGCCAATTAACCATTTGGTCAAAGTAGAGGGCACACCATTAGCTAGCCAAGCTGACCTTGATCCGTTCGAGTTTGTTCGCACTATCGCCACCGCCCGCATCACCATGCCACGCGCCCGCGTACGCCTGTCCGCAGGCCGCCAGCAGATGAGCGAGGAATTGCAGGCACTGTGCTTTTTGGCAGGCGCTAATTCAATCTTTTACGGTGAAAAGCTGCTCACCACGGGCAACCCCGATGTACAAGCTGACCGCTTACTTTTTCAGCGGTTGGGCATTACCGCTGGGCAGTAAGGCGTGCTGTGGGCTGGATTGCCATGGGAGGTAATGTCAGCAGCGTTGCTGTTGGCATTAGCCATCGACCATGTGTGGGGCGAGCCAGCTGCTGCTTGGCACCCTGTAGTGTGGATGGGCCGCAGCCTAGACTGGGCTGCAGCGCGGTTTGTACCTAGCTTTGAGCAGTCTGATGCAGTACTAAACTTTAAGAACTTTAGGCTGGGAGCCGCCTATTGGTCTGCTCAAGCAGCTATTATTTTTGTAGTATCTTACTTGCTTGTACAAGTGTTGACCATGCTGCCCACACTACTGGCTGTTGTGCTGCTGGCGCTGCTTTTAAAACCTATGCTTGCTTGGCGCATGCTGCGCGAAGAAGTTGTCGCCGTAGAGGTTGCGCTGGCGCAGTCTGTAGATGCCGGCCGCACGCAATTGGCCAGACTGGTCAGCCGCGATGTGAGCCAACTGACTGCACTGCAAATACGCGAGAGCGCGATAGAAACATTGGCCGAAAATTTAAACGACTCCGTGGTGGCCCCCATCTTTTGGTTTGTACTGCTGGGCCTGCCCGGTGCAGCGGTGTACCGCTTTGCCAACACCGCTGATGCGATGTGGGGCTACCCCGGTATGCGCAGTGGGCGCTACTGGCAATGGGTAGGCAAGTGGGCGGCGCGCGCCGACGATGTGCTGTCGTGGTTGCCAGCGCGCATCACCGCAGCTTTGATGCTGCTGTGGCGGCCTAGACTGCTAGCGCAGTTGCCCACAGAGGCGGCGCGTACGCCGTCTCCCAACAGCGGCTGGCCTATGGCGGCGATGGCGCTAGCACTGGGTGTGCGCTTGGGCAAGCCGGGTGTATATGTGCTCAATGCCGCAGGGCGTGATGCTGTTTCAAATGATGTATTTTTAGCCGCGAAATTAGCATCAAATACGGTGCTAACCCAAGTAATTTGTGCTCAAGCAGCTATATATTTAATAGCTATATGACTGCAAAGCATCCTCTGCAAAATCTTACCCACGGCGGCTCGGATGCGCTGGGCACTGCGCAGTTTGATTTTTCTACCAACGCCAATGCGTGCGGCCCTTGTCCGTACGTTGTGCAGGCCGTGCAAGCTGTTGATGCAGCGCATTACCCCGACCCCGCTTACACCCAACTGCGCGGCCAGCTTGCGCAGTGGCATGCTGTGGAGCCGGCCCGCGTGCTACTGGCAGCCAGTGCCAGCGAGTTTATTTTTCGCTTTACCGCTTGGGCTGTGCACAATAGCGTAGTGGATGTGCTGCTGCCCGTGCACGGCTACGGCGACTATGCCAGAGCAGCTAACGCGTTTGGCTTGCGTTCGGCATTGCGTGCAGGCAGCAGCACCTTAGCGTGGGCGTGTGAACCGTCTAGTCCGCTGGGGCAGTCTAGTGAAGATGTGGGCACGCTGCTGAACAGCGGCGCTACGGTGGTACTAGACCGGGCCTATGAACCTCTGCGTTTGCAGGGTGCCTTAAGCCTGACTGCGCAGCAGATAGACCAAGTATGGCAACTATGGTCACCTAACAAGGCCTTTGGCATGACTGGCGTGCGTGCTGCGTATGCTATAGCACCGCAAGATAGTGCAAACCAAAGCGCGCAGCTCAATGCGCTGTGCCCGTCTTGGCCTATTGGTGCGCACGGCGTGGCCATGCTGGCTGCTTGGGTGCAGCCGCAGGTGCAGCGATGGGTGGCTAGCAGCTTGGTTACTTTGCGCGAATGGAAGTCGCGTCAGCTTGCGCTGTGCATCGCCATGGGCTGGGAATGTTCACCCAGTGATACTAACTTTTTTAGCACACAACTTAGCCAAGAATTACCAGTGCAAGCCTTGCGCGTACGCGGCATCAAGCTGCGCGACTGCACCTCGTTTGGGTTGCCGCAGCATTGGCGCTTGAGTGTGCAGCCGCCTGCGGCGCAAGATGCACTGGCGCTCGCCATGAAAGAACTTACATGACCACAAAATTACCCGCCCAATGCGTGATGGTTTTGGGCACCACCAGCGGCGCAGGTAAAAGCTGGCTGGCCACTGCGCTGTGCCGCTGGTACGCGCAGCGCGGCTACAAAGTGGCTCCGTTCAAAGCGCAAAACATGAGCAACAACGCACGTGTTGTTGGTAGCCACGCAAGCCTAGCGATTGCTGGGCAAGGTGATATTGAAGATCAAGACGCTGGCGGCGAAATCGGCAGTGCCCAGTATTTTCAAGCCCTGGCTGCGCGTGCCGTACCCGATGTGCGCATGAACCCCGTATTGCTCAAACCCGAGGCCGACACCCACAGCCAGTTTGTGCTGATGGGCAAAGTGAACCATGCGCTGACCGCCATGCCGTGGCGTAACCGCAGCGAGCTGGTGTGGCCCACCGTTGCCCAAGCGCTGGACGATTTGCGTGCTGACAACGATATCGTCGTCATCGAAGGCGCAGGATCGCCCGCCGAGATTAACTTGCACAGCAGCGACATTGTCAACATGCGCGTGGCCCGGCATGCACAGGCACACTGCCTGCTGGTGACCGACATTGACCGTGGCGGTGCCTTTGCACATTTGTATGGCACTTGGTCGCTGCTACCGCCGGATGAGCAAGCGCTGATCAAAGGATTTGTGCTGAATAAGTTTCGTGGTGACGCAGCGCTTTTGGCACCCGCACCGCAAATGTTGCATGACCTTACCGGTATACCCGTCGTGGCCACGCTGCCCATGTGGCGTGCGCACGGCTTGCCCGAGGAGGACGGTGTCTTCGATGATCGATCTACCGCCAGCGGCCAAGTGCACACTACGATTGCCGTCGTCGCCTATCCGCGCATCAGCAATTTAGATGAATTTCAAACGTTGAAAAATATCCAAGGCGTGCGTTTGATTTGGGCACGTACGCCAGCCGACGTGCTGGCCGCAGACTGGATTATTTTGCCCGGCTCTAAGCACACCAGTGGAGACTTAGCCTGGCTACGCGCGCAGGGGCTGGGCGCTGCCGTGGCCCAGCACGCCGCACAAGGCAAGCGAGTGTTGGGCATTTGCGGTGGCTTGCAAATGCTGGGTGAGGCGTTGATTGACATGCACGGCGTGGAGCACGCTATCTCAGGCAACGCACTAGGGCTGGGTTTGCTGCCATTGGTCACAGCGTTTGAACCGCAAAAAACTGTGCGCCATACCCAGGTGCAGTTTGCTACGCTGCCTGGTGCATGGCATGCGCTGTCAGGCGTGGTGTGCCAAGGCTATGAAATCCACCACGGTCAAACGCAAGTGCGGCCCGACATGGTGACCCATAGCACTACCCCTGTTGCAGCCCTGCCCAACAAGCTAGGCTGGTGCAACGCTAGCGGCAACGTGTTGGGCATTTATGTGCATGGCTTGTTTGAAAACGCTGCTGTGCTGCAGACACTGTTTGGCGCACAGGCGCAGATGCTGGACGCTGTGTTTGACGGACTGGCCAGCTATATAGACGTGCATTTTGAGCAAGACATTCTGACATTGCCACGTTCAACACAGCGGGTCACAAAGTGCTGCAGATATGAATGCAATCTTCGCTAATTGAGTATTGACTTCGTATTCTTGATCTAAGCTTATTTGCAATTTTGGCATATTACACTCATAAAAAGACGTTGTTTTTTGCTTATAACTTTAAGCCTAAACAATTTTTACATTATTTTGATTGGAAGTCACATGAAACTTATTAAAAATCCTATTCCTGAATCCTTCCTTCTTCCCGGTGGCATTGATAAAGCTACAAGCCACATATTCGGTAATGCTAAATTCAGCAACAAAGAAGGCAATCACACAGGGGTCTCTAAAAGTAGTGTGCGTTCAAATGTGCGTTCAAATCTTCGCGACGCACTAGCAAGGTTAACCGAACATCCCACGAACACAATAGCAAAACTTGGCAGTCCAGGTATCAATCCAAAAAAATATTTTAAGCTTCCTGTAGTAACGACGGAGCCTAGTCTAAAAAAAGTACACGACATGTTGAAAAATGGTAATTTACCAAATTTTTCCTTACCAAATATTATGGAGCCAGGATTAAACACTTTGCGAAATTTAACTACTAACCACCATCTGCGAGATGTACTTATTAACCAACAAGAGCATATGCACAGTGGCGTACTTGACCGGGCACTAGGCCGAAAACACCAGGAAGCAGCATTAGCAGCACAAAAAGCGCTTGCAGATCAGGGTATACATCACATGTCTATAATGAGAGATAATATTGCTGGTGCTGCACATAAGATAGCAGCAGAAGCAGCATTAGCAGCACAAGAAGGGCTTGCGGATCAGGGCATACATCACATGCATGTGATGGGAGAGAATATTGCTGGTGCTGCACCTAAGATAGCAGCAGAAGCAGCATTAGCAGCACAAAAAGGGCTTGCGGCCTAATTTTCTGCTTATGCGGCAGCTGTTTCTACTGACCTGAAAACACATAGGTTAATGATTTGGATAACAGCATCCGCATATTCGTTTGACGTGTTTACCTTTTATATTGAGATTCACTTTTTCGTGCCGAGTTTATAGGAATTCAGTTATGACTAAATTTAGTAAATTATCAAAGATTTTTTCTCCGCCGCAAAAGAGTACCAAGTCGTCAAAACCCTTGGTTAAAAACGATGTTCCAAAACGATCAAGCAACCCAAAACACACATCGCAAACTGGCTTAGAGTCGCGCCCACGACCAGCGGCATCTACAGCTAAGACACCACCGGCATCTACAGCCACGGCACCGCGCGCGCCGGTACCGCCACCACGCACACCGGCATCTACAGCCGCAGCACCACGCGCACCGGTACAGGCACCACACGCACCGGCAACCACAGCCGCGGCACCACGCGCGCCGGTATCGGCACCACGCGCACCGGCAACCACAGCCGTGGCACCACCATCTTTTGTGAGCAGGACAGGAAATGCATTTAGCGGGCTAACAACTAAATTTAGTGATACGTTAAGTAGCCCTGCAATAGCACCATCGCTAAATATGTTGAGTAATATTACCAAAAATGTGTTTCAAGAGCATGTAGTTGCACCAGTACTATCTAAAATAGGAAACGACACTGTGGATAGGTTACAAAATTATGTAACAGCACCACCACAAACTAGACAACAACCATACGAACAAGATTTTAGTACAGCATATGCGCAAAATGCTTTGGCAGCTGGTTTGGATAGGTTTGAGGACAATACACCTTGGCAACAAGCACCCGCACAAGATTTCAGGACACCTGACAGCATGCGCATGATGTATCAATCAGATGTACCAGACATGGGAAATTTTGCTGCGAATATGCCACAAAACTATCCAATGGCACCACCACAAACTAGACAACAACCATACGAACAAGATCTCAGTACAGCATATGCGCAAAATGCTTCGGCAGCTGGTTTGGATAGGTTTGAGG
>JAYSWJ010000307.1:0-2797 GCA_043718065.1 Polaromonas sp. | reverse complement strand
CACGCAAGCTGGATCGCAACTGGACGTTTGTGGGGCGTGAATACTTCAATTTGATTAACCCACGCAATGGTGGTGTAGATACGCGCCAAAACCGCTTGCAGCTTGGCTTTGCTTACAGGCCTGTAGACAACAACAAATTCGATGCTTTAGGCTTGTATGAGCGCAAGAGCGAAAGCAGCGCAGACAAACGCAGCGCCACTGACATCGTAAGCTTGCGTGGCAACTACCATCCCACACGTCCATGGTTTATCTCTGGCCGTTTTGCAACCAAACGGGTTAATGAGCTGTTGCTAGGCACGGTCAATGATTCTTACCATGCCACTTTGATTGGTGGCCGCGTAACCTATGACGTAACGAACCGCTGGTCGGTTGGCGGCATCAGCACGTTGCTGGTTGGCAAGGGCGGCGCTAAACAGTATGCATATGGCTTAGAAGTCGGATACACCGTGATGGACAATTTACTAGTCACTCTAGGCTATAACTGGCGCGGCTTCCGTGACGATGATTTGACTGGAAGTGACTACACTAACCGCGGTTGGGTGTTCGGCGTGCGCTACAAGTTTGATGAAGACTTGTTCAAGGGCGGTGACGCCAAAGTCAATCGTGCCTTTAGTCCTACAGCCACTCCCGCTACCGGTACCGGTGCTGCACCAGCCAAACCATGATGAGGTTCGCCATGCGATACACATACGCTTTGATATACGCTTTGACACTGCCATTGATGTTGGCTGGTTGCGGATCTATTGGTAAAAATGAAGCCCCAGGCCCTGCTGCCCAAGCTACCGGCTTGAACGCGCAACAAGAACGCATTACTTATACATCGGTGCTGGGTGATCGCAAGAATATCGAAGCTTTGCAAGACCGACTGCGCAAGCTCAATGAAGCGGGTGTGCCACAAAACAATTACCCGTTGGCCAAAGCGCAATGCTGGCTGGACACGGCCAAAACCCAGTACCACGAGAATGACCGAACAGGTTACATCGAAGAGTCGATGACAGAGTCTCAGAAAATCATTCAAGCCTTAGAGGGCAACAAAGCCGCTAAGGTCGGCTACGAGACCCCCTTGGTGGCGCGCAGCACCCGTTTGCGTGACGATCTGTGGGCCGAGCTTTCAAAGTTCAAAGATAACAGCACCACTCTGGCTTGCAATGCACGCACAGTAGCTTGCGCTGAAGTGCGCTTGGTCAGAGCCGGTCATGCCGAAGAGCAAACGGGCTGGCGCGCAGCGACACCGCATGTGATGATGGCCGAAGATGGCTTGCGCCGTGCTGCAAATGAGGCCGCAGCATGCGCTGCACCTGTGGTAGCCCGTGCGGCACAGGTAGCTGTATCTGCAGCTGTCGCAGCCGCTGCGCCTGTGGCTGCAGCCCCGGCTGCAATTACCAAAGAAACGTATGTGATTTTGGCTGACACGCTGTTCAAGTTTGACAAGTCTGGCCGCAGCGAAATGTTGCCAGGTGGCATGCAGCGCTTGAGTACGATTGCACAGCGTTTGAAGTCGTACCAATCGATTTCTACCCTCAGTGTCGTGGGTCACACCGATCGCCTGGGCTCCAACGAATACAACGCTTCTTTGTCAACGCGTCGCGCAACCACCATACAAGGCTTGTTAGAGTCGATGGGCGTAAAGGCGGCTAAGTCAGAAGCCAGCGGCCGTGGCAAGACAGAGCCAGTAACGACCAGTTGCAGCAATAGCCAAACACGTGACAACTTGATTTCTTGCTTGCAGCCTGATCGCCGCGTGACGATTGAAGTGACTGGCGTAGCTAAGTAATAGTCTCTAAATGTGAACTTATGGCAAAGGGCCCTGACAGGGCCTTTTTTACGTCAGGTAAAGTCAACAGGGTAGATCGTACATCCCGACTGCAACTAAAAAGACAAACTGGATCGACCCACTGTGGCTTGGCTTGGAGCCCTAGTCAGGTAATACAGCCGTGACTTCAACTTCCACCTTGGCGCGCGCTTCCATCAACCCAGAAACTTGCACGCAAGTCATTGCCGGATAGTGTCTGCCAAAGACCGCTTGGTAGGCGGCACCCAACTCTTTCAAGCGGCTGTTGTACTCTTGGCGGTCGGTCACGTACCAAGTCATGCGCACCATGTGCTCAGGCCCAGCCTGAGCTTGCTGCAGCACGGCCAGCACGTTGCGCAAAGTTTGTGCGCATTGGGCTATGAAATCGTCGGTTTCAAACTGCTGCTGGCTGTTCCAGCCAATTTGTCCACCCACAAAAATCAGCGTGCCACGCGCGGCGATACCGTTGGCGTAGCCTTTAGGCGCTGCCCAGTCGGGTGGTTGAAGTCGTTGCATCATAAGTGGGTCTGTGTAGTGAATAGGGGTAGCGCAGCGGGTGCGATTAACTGCGCAGGGATTGATCACGGTTTTGGACTTGTCTTTGGCGCAGTTTAAAGCGCTGTAGTTTGCCGGTCTCAGTGCGCGGCAAGGAGGTTAAAAATTCGATCTCGCGGGGATATTTGTACGGCGCAAGTTGCGTTTTGACGTGGTCTTGCAATACTTGCACCATCACTACATCGCCCGTGTAACCAGCGCGCAGTACGCAAAAAGCTTTGACAATCATGCCGCGCTCAGCATCGCTTTGCCCGATCACGCCGCATTCAGCTACGGCAGGGTGTTTGAGCAAACAGTCTTCCACTTCGGGGCCACCGATGTTGTAGCCCGCGCTGATGATCATGTCGTCGGCGCGCGCTTGGTAGAAAAAATAGCCGTCGTCATCTTGCAAAAACGCGTCGCCCGGATAGTTCCATCCGTCTTTGACGTAGTTGGTTTGGCGTGCATCAT
>JAYSWJ010000306.1:0-18593 GCA_043718065.1 Polaromonas sp. | reverse complement strand
AACTCAATTGGGTCTTCTACCGTCAGGATGTGACCGTACTCGTTTTCATTGAGGTAATTCACCATGGCCGCCAGCGTGGTGGACTTGCCGGAGCCGGTGGGCCCGGTGACCAGCACCATGCCGCGCGGCTTCATGGCCAGGTCGCCAAAAATTTTGGGCGCATTGAGCTGCTCAAGCGTCAGGATTTTTGACGGAATGGTTCGCAGCACCGCTCCAGCGCCGCGGTTGTGGTTAAAGGCATTGACCCGAAAGCGTGCCAAGCCATCAATTTCAAACGAAAAGTCAACTTCCAAAAATTCTTCATAATTTTTGCGCTGCGTGTCGTTCATGATGTCGTACACCATGGCGTGCACTTGCTTGTGGTCCAATGGCTCAACGTTAATCCGGCGCACATCGCCGTGCACGCGGATCATCGGTGGCAGCCCCGCAGACAGGTGCAAGTCGGAGGCTTTATTTTTGACGCTGAAGGCCAGTAGTTGGGTAATGTCCATAATTGTTACAGTTAAAGGTGTAATCAGGAGGCAGTCGTTAAGACAATAGATACATTATGGGCATGATTTCTAACAATCTACAAACAGTAACTGCACAGATTCGTGCTGCATGCGCCGACTGTGGGCGAAATCCCAACGAAGTCACCTTATTGGCGGTCAGCAAGACGTGGGGCGCAGACGCTGTGCGGCAGGCTTATGCTGCAGGCCAGCGCCATTTTGGCGAAAATTACATTGCGCAAGGCGTGGACAAAATAGCCCAGCTGGCCGATCTACCAGATGCGCTATGGCACATGATTGGCCCGATTCAAAGCAACAAAACCCGCGCTGTGGCCGAGCATTTTGCGTGGGTGCACAGCGTAGACCAGCTTAAAACGGCCCAGCGGCTGAGCGCGCAGCGCCCCAGCTATTTGCCAGCGTTACAAATTTGCCTGCAAGTCAATATCGACGGCGGTGTTAACAAGTCTGGCGTGCCGCCATCTGCACTGCCCGTATTGGCCGATGCGGTGCACGCCCTGCCCCACCTGCAATTGCGCGGCATGATGGTGATACCCGAACCTGCGGTAGACTTTGCCGCAGCCTGCGCAGTGTTTGGCCAAGCCTACGCGTTGTTTAGCGCCCTGCAAAAGCAATTTTCCAGCATAGACACTTTGTCCATGGGGATGAGCGCCGATATGGCCGCTGCAGTGCAATGCGGCAGCACCATGGTGCGCGTGGGCACCGCTATATTTGGGCAGCGTACAGCACGTGTTTAAAACATGCCTGAGGGGCCAAACACGCGCCGTTTGACAAAGTTTGGCATCCAGTTCCAAAAGCCGCGTGGTTTAGGCACCGGATGCACCGCACGGATCAAGGCTAAACATGCCAGCGTACGCAACAGCGCGGGGCGCGTTAAACGCAGTTGTTTTTGCAATTCACCAGCGGTGCGTGGCCCTAAATCGAGCAGTTGCAACACTGCCGCGCAATGGTCGCCCAGCGCACGCTCTGTCATTTGGGCGATGCGGCGGTGCGTGAGTGGCTGGGTTAAATAGGCAGTGGGCACCATTTGGGCCAACAAGGCCTCGGGGCAGCGTTTGGCAAACTCCCACAGCGCATGCTCAAGCGGTAGTACGTCAAACCCTGGTGCCGCAAAACCCGTGGATTGCGGCACGGCTTGCACAACGGCTTGGTCTAGTTCATTCACCGTGCAATTGGCGGCTAAATGAACCTCCCAATCTTGGGGCGCCACGACGGCTATCAAACGTGATCTGTACTGCAGCTGCAAACGGCGGGTCCTCCAGACGCGCCGCTCACCCAGGGCGATAGACCCTAATGCATACAACATACGTTGACTAATAAGTTCTTCTTGAGCTTTACGCAAGCCCACTTCAAGCTGTTGTAGCGCCGCCGGAAACAACAACGAAGGCAGCATGGTGGCGGCTGGGTCATAGCTGCGTTGGCCTAGCACGCACACCGGGTGATCTTTGTGGTAATCGTTGTCGTCCACACTTAAATGCGAATATTCAAACCCACTGGTTTGCGAATTACCTGAAGCGCTGTCAGCCGACGCACGCACCCGAGCGCTTTTTTGAATGCTGTCGGCGTGCGCTAGGTAAATATCAGGCATTACCCCAGAGGGCGCTAAACGCCAGCGCACGGGGCCATCCATGCCCTGGGCAGCCTTGAGCAAACGCAACGCATCAGCCGCCGAGAAACCCACGGGCCGGATAAACACCAAAGGGGTGTGCTCACTGTCAAAAGCTGAATTGTCCAAACCAAGCTACCTAAACAACGACAAATTTTTGCGTGCACCCAAAGTTCTTGCACTGCTTTTTTTGATTTAATTTACCCATGATACTGTGCAAAACTGCAGTTACGGATGAGCAGGCCAAAAAGGCTGTTGCAGAGTTAAAAAATTTGCCGAAAAGCTGCATTATTTATTTATCTTGTGCAGCATTTAACAAGTCAGATGTTATGACCGCCTAGGGCTATTCACACTACAAAACCAATCGCGTAGTTTCTTTAACTTCTTCCATCACCGCGTAAGTGCGCGTCTCGCGCACACCAGGCAATTGCCACAGCGCTTTGCCAGCAAACTCGCGGTAGGCGGCCATGTCACGCACGCGGGTTTTGAGCAAATAGTCAAATCCACCGGCCACCATATGGCATTCTAAAATTTCTGGTCGCGCTTGGGCCGCAGCTTTAAATTGGTCAAACACCTGCGGCGTGGTGCGCTTTAGCAGCACTTCCACAAACACTGTCAAACCCCGGCCCAATTTAGCCGGATTAAGCCGCGCCTCAAAACCCAAAATATACCCCTCGCGCTGCAGCCGCTGGGTACGCGCCAGCACCGCCGTGGGGCTTAAGGCCACGGCCTCGGCCAGCTTTAAATTGCTAATGCGGCCATCGGTTTGTAGCGCGTTCAAGATCTTCAGGTCTATCTTGTCTAGGGTATCGAAATCACCAATATTTTCAGTCATAGCCGGATATTATGCGACGTTTCATATTATTTTTAGTGATATGCACTGGTTTAATTAGCGAAATTGTTGATGATCGTTTCGCATCGGCCTGGTTGCGATGATTCATGTGCCCTTGAGCGCAGAAACAGAGAAATTCGCCTAGATTTTCACAGTGTTTTAGCCATTCTAGGGCGTAGAACCTGCTCAACCAGCTATGCAATTAATAGCATTTATCAATCCAGCGACTGACCCAAAGCGCGGGCTGCTTAATCCAAGCAAAGAATAATGTGACGAGTCGGGTCCGTCTCGATGAAAAATACGCATTAAGGCGCGCGTTGTTTAAGCCAAGCGCACCAAAAGCCTCAGTTCGCGCGTGTTTGCGGAGTATTTTTCGCGAAAGAGATGCCGCGCTCGAGTCCAGCTTACCGGCGAGGCAAAGGAGACCATCTCAAAACCGCACACGCCTACCAACTAACCAACTCCCGGATAAGAAAGCCAACGATCTACACGAATCCCATAATACGTCTGAGAAAGAACGAAGAGAAGTTACTTTAGAAATAGCTGTGAGGAAAGGCGCATAGCAAAACGGCCACCACTAAACACAGTGATAGCCGTAAATTAACTACTAGCTAGAAATGCCAGCCAAACCTGCTATTGAAGCAGGTTGTGCGGACTAACTGCTATTGAAGCAGGTTGTGCGGACTAAATGCTATTGAAGCAGGTTGTGCGGATTAACCGCCTTTGCCGCAGCGCTTGCCGGGGTTCTTTTTGCTGCGGGTAGCGGTGCCGCGCTCTAGGCTGCGTTTTTGGCCGCCGCTAACTGGCATGTTCACGCCGTTAGGCAAAATTGGCTTAGGGGTGCGCTTACGGTCTGCTTCGGTTCTGATCTTGACGGCCATGGTGGGCTCCAGTTAAAAAATTAGGTAACCTTACATTAGGCCACAAAGAAACGCATTTTCCGTAAAAATACGGGTTTTATGCTGGCTTATTAGCGTTCTTATTCTCGTTACAAGCCTGCACTGACCTTGCGGTGTGCCAATGGGCCACAGAACACCTTAGCAAGTCTAGACTTTCACAGCAGACGACTATGGCTTGGTACAAACGCAAGAAAACGGCATATATCACTACTAAAATCATAAATTTAGATAAATATGCGGTGTTAATTGCACCATGATGGCATTAATTTAGCCAATCATCCAATTTACAAGGTTTTTATGCGTCTACCTACTGCCTACCGTTTAGAGACCTCTGTGGTCGCCCACCAGCTGTCTAGCCTGCAAGGGGCTATTGACTGGGCTGCGGCGGCCAAGCAGGCCGCCCCGTGGGTGCAGGCCGTGCGCGACAACCCGCCGCCGTTTTGGGCTATGGAAAGCTTGCTTAAAGAGTACCCTATCTCTAGCGCCGAGGGCTTGGCGCTGATGCGATTGGCCGAGGCGCTGCTGCGTGTACCCGATGTCGAGACTGCCATTGCGCTAACCACCGACCAGCTAGGTCGCGCTGATTTTGATGGCTCGGGTGATGCCGTGCTGGCCCGTTTATCGTCTGCCGCCATTGGTATGAGCAAGCACTTTTTACCCACCGACGCCAACACCCAGCCTGGCCTGATCGCCAAGCTGGGCGCACGTACTGTGGTGGCGGCCACGCTGCGCGCCGTGGCCCTGCTGGGCAAACAATTTGTATTGGGCCAAACGATTGGCGAGGCGCAAAAAATTGCCCGACAAAGCCCTGGGCTAACCTTTAGCTACGACATGCTGGGCGAAGGTGCGCGCACCGAGCACGATGCCCAGCAGTACTTGGCCAGCTATACAGACGCTATTAACTCAATAGCTGCTCGAGCAGGTGATACGGGCTCTAAAGCCTCAAAAGGCATTCAAACTAACGGTACGTACAGCAGCCCACACACCGCTGATGGCATATCCATTAAGCTAAGCGCGCTGCACGCGCGCTACGAGTACACGCAGCAGGCGCGCGTGTTGACCGAGCTGGTGCCGCGCGTGTGGGGCCTGTGCGAACTGGCGGCGCACGCCAACATTAATTTGACGATTGACGCTGAAGAAGTAGACCGGCTTGAACTGTCGCTAGACGTGCTGGAAGCGTTGATCGAGAAAATCGCCGCGCACTACCCGCAGTGGCAAGGCTTTGGCTTGGCCATGCAGGCCTACCAGTCGCGTAGCTTGGATTTGATTGCGCACATCGTTGCGCTGGCGCGCAAGCACCGCGTCAAGCTGATGTGCCGCTTGGTCAAAGGTGCCTACTGGGACGCCGAGGTCAAGCGTGCGCAAGAAATGGGGCTGCCGCACTACCCCGTGTTTACCCACAAACACCACACTGACGTCTCGTACCTGGCCTGCGCCCGCGCACTGCTGGCCGCTAGCGACGCGGTGTACCCGCAGTTTGCAACGCACAACGCGGGCACGATTGCGGCTATTTTGCAAATGGCAGGACGTGCCCCCACGCTCCCTGCTGCGCATGGTGCGCTGCCCCCCGAGGGGGAGCGATTCAGCTTGGGACGGCCCGGCGCTGAATCATTTGGCCCTGCTGCTGATCAAACCCCGCAGTTCGAGCTGCAGCGCCTGCACGGCATGGGCGAGGGCATTTACCGCGAGGTGCTGAAGAACCCGCTGGTGCATTGCCGCATCTACGCCCCCGTGGGCGCGCACCGCGACCTGTTGGCCTACCTGGTGCGCCGCTTGCTGGAGAACGGTGCCAACTCATCGTTTGTGCACCAGCTGGCCGATGAATCAGTGGGCATGGACACGCTGCTGATCTCGCCACTGCAGCTAGACAGCAGCGCATCGCTGCCCATGCCTGCTGCGCTGTACGGCGCAGCGCGGCCTAACAGCCTGGGTGTAGACATGGCCGACGAGTCGATGCGCGCTCCGCTGCTGGCCGCACTGGCCCGCTGCACTGTGCCCCATGTAGCATTATTTGATGCAAAATCAGCCTCTAGAGCTCTAAATACCTGCTCAAGCAGCTATAAAATTTGGAGCAAAACACCTGTGGTTCACCGCGCTGCCATGCTGCGCGCTGCTGCCGACGCGTTGCAACAACAGCTGCCCACCTTCTGCGCGCTGCTGGTGAAAGAAGCTTTTAAAACTTGGGGCGATGCCGTGTCAGAAGTGCGCGAGGCGATAGACTTTTTGCGCTACTACGCTAATGAGGCAGAGCGGGTCATGCAGCCTGTTAGCTTGCCTGGCCATAGTGATGCGGTGATGCATGGCATGGCATCTGGCGTTACGGGCGAGACCAACACCCTGCGCTTAAAACCGCGTGGCGTGTGGGTGTGCATCAGCCCGTGGAATTTTCCGCTGGCTATATTCATGGGCCAAGTGGCGGCTGCACTGGCTACTGGCAACACCGTGCTGGCCAAGCCTGCTGAGCAAACGCCCGGCGTGGCGCAAGCTGCCATTGCTTTGTTGCACGCCGCTGGCATACCTGCCAACGCGCTGCAGCTGTGCCACGGCCCGGGCGATACCGTGGGCGCTGCGTTAGTTGCTCTGGATGGCATAGCAGGCGTAGTGTTTACCGGCTCCACCCAGGTGGCCAAAATCATCAACCGTGCGCTGGCCGCCAAAGACGGCCCCATCACCCCGCTGATAGCCGAGACCGGCGGCATCAACGCCATGGTGGTAGACAGCAGCGCCCTGCCCGAGCAAGTGTGCGATGCCGTCATACAAAGCGCGTTTCGTTCTGCAGGCCAACGCTGCTCGGCCCTGCGCCTGCTGTGCGTGCATGAGGCCATAGCGGATAACGTTATCAAGATGATTGCAGGTGCCACGCAAGAGCTGGCGTGCGGCGACAGCGCCGACCTGGCCACTGACGTGCCCCGTGTGATAGACACTGAGGCCTACGACAACATCGCGCAGCACCTGCAACGCCTTAATTTACAGTCAAAACCGCTATTAACCCAAGTAAAACCTGCTCAAGCAGCTATTAATTTAATAGTGCCTCAGATGTTTGAAGTATCCAGCATTGCGGATGTGAAAGCCGAGATCTTCGGACCTGTGCTGCAAGTGGTGCGCTATGGGTCGCGCGATGCGGGTGACCCGATGCAAGTGATAGAGCAGATCAACGCACTTGGTTATGGCCTCACCATAGGCATTCAAACCCGCATCGACAGCCGCGCCCATGCGCTGGCGCATGCCGCACATATCGGCAACGTATACATCAACCGCAGCACTATTGGCGCAGTGGTGGGCGTGCAGCCGTTTGGTGGCGAAGGCCTCTCCGGTACTGGCCCCAAAGCCGGTGGTCCGCACTACCTGCTGCGCTTTTGTGCAGAGCAAACTGTCACTATCAACACCACGGCAGCAGGTGGCAACGCGGCATTACTGGCCGGGTGATTGCAGCAGCCAAGACACTGTAGTACACAAATCGCAATACAAGTTGCGATAGCACACGCATGTGTGCGTACGTCACAACCGTAACTCTTAGACGTATTTCTAGCGGCGCGCTGGCCTTGGTGCTATCTTGCAAAACTCTCGTAGCCTTACGGTGCAAGCTGCGAGATTTCCCGGGCTGTGAGGGCTGTCACGTACCTAATACGGGTAACCTCATCGACTGGATTTTGTACCTTTACAAACAAAATTAAGCGAGGTGATGATCATGTCTTGGATTAAACATATCCGCGAAAACAACCTGTCCAAACCCACAAGGTTATGGGCCGGTGCCTATCTGGCGTTAGCAGTCTCTATGGGCCTGGTGGCCTGCGGTGGAGGTGGCGGCGACGCTAGCCCCACTACGGCAGCTGCCACCACAGACGCAACCAATGCCAGCGAAGTAGCGGGCGTAGTGGCTGCCGCCGAAGATGCCAAAATCATGCTGGCACTAGAGGACGAAACAGCTCTTGAAGCTGAAGAAAGCCGCAAAGCCTGCAAAGACCGCAACAACAACACCTTTAAAAAGCTGCTGACTTGCGTAACACTAGACGGCGTGCGAGCGCACCAGCTTAAGTTGCGTGACATTGCAGCAGCCAATGGCGGCACGCGTGTTGCGGGCACCAAGGGGCATGAAGATTCTGTTGATTACGCAGAAAAAGTGTTCAAAGATGCAGGCTACAACGTCACGCGCCAAGCGTTTCAGTTCCAGTCATTTATTGAACTGCCCGGTACCAGCTTGGCCCAAGTAACGCCCACACCTACTGCCGCCATAGAGACCAACATCTTGTCGTACTCTGGCAGCGGCAGCGTAACGGCCACGGTAAGCACATTGCCTACGGTCACGGGTTGCAACACAGCAGACTTTGCAGGCTTTACCGCTGGCAATATTGCGCTGATCAGCCGCGGTGCTTGTAGCTTTGCGAGCAAAGCGACTAACGCTCAAGCCGCAGGCGCATCTGCAGTAGTGATCTACAACAACGCAGCAGGTGAGCTGAACGGCACGCTGGGTGCAGAGTTTGCTTTGAACATTGCTGTAACGTCTGTAGTGCAAACGGTGGGCCAGCAGTTGGCCGCTATCCCGGGTTTGGTGTTGTCAGTCAGTGCCAGTACCATTCGCGGCACGGTCACCACCACCAACATCATTGCAGAGTCTAAAGGCGGCGATGCTGACAACGTAGTGATGGTGGGCGCACACCTTGACTCAGTGGCCAAAGGCGGCGGTATCAACGACAACGGGTCGGGCAGTGCGGCCATCCTAGAGGTTGCCAAGCAAATGGCCAAAATCAAACCTACCAACAAAGTGCGCTTTGCACTGTGGAGCGCAGAAGAGTCTGGCTTGGTAGGCTCTGAGAAATATGTTGAACTACTGCCAGAAGCGGAGAAAAACAAAATCGCGCTGTACTTAAACTTCGACATGATCGGCTCGCCCAACCATGTGTTCTTTGTCTACGACGGTGATAACTCTGACGGCGTAGGTGCAGGCGCTGGCCCAGTAGGCTCTACAGGTATTGAAAAAACCTTTGAAACCTTCTACAACAAGCGAGGCGTGTCATTTAAGGGCACCGACTTTGATGGCCGGTCTGACTATGGGCCGTTCATTGCTACAGGCATCCCATCAGGCGGCTTGTTTACTGGGGCAGAAGGCACTAAGACGGTAGCTGAGGCAGAAGTATGGGGCGGCCTTGTGGGCATAGCCTACGACCCGTGCTATCACCAAGCGTGTGATGACTTTGGTAACGTCAATTTGTTTGCTTTAGATGTGAACTCGGACGCGGTAGCCTACGCCACACTGCAATTTGCCATGAGCACCAAAGTGGTTAACGGCATCAAGGGCAAACCAGTAGGCCAAGCTCTGCAGAAGCGTGCTGGCACTGATGTGCCGAAATTTAAGCACTTTCCAGAGAATTTCGAGCAATAGCACGGTGTTGTAGATTGCCTGTCACCGCTACAGCGGTGCGGGCAACGAGCAACTTGTTTCAACCGGCACTTCGCCCGCAAGGGTTAGGTGCTTTTTTTATGCCTTATTGGTTCTACATTGTGTTGCCAGATAGCGCATGAGGCTTACATGCGTTACCGGATCACGGTAGATGGCAGGGGAACTAAATCCTACGATGCAGTGCTTTACAAACCATTCAAGGAGCATTTATGCAATCTATCATGCGTTCACATTCTCGCACCCGGCTGGCGGCGCAGCTTGCCTTGTGCGCCCTGGCCACCCACAGCGGCTTGGCATCAGCCAATGCGTTTGATTTTTTTGATTTTCGTTTCAAGGCATCAGCACCTAGCCCGTTTGCCGACAACTGCAACGGGCCACAAACTGGCAATTTATTTAAAAATTCTGAGGTCGAACCGTATATATCTGCAAACCCACGCAACCCGCTTAACTTGGTGGGCGTGTGGCACCAAGACCGATGGTCTAACGGCGGTGCACAAGGCATAGGCACAGGCGTGTCGTTTGACGGTGGCGTAACGTGGAAGCAAAGCTATTTGCCCTACTCGCGCTGTGCTGGTGGCACGGTAGCCAACGGCGGCGACTACAACCGCGCGTCTGACCCGTGGGTAAGTTTCTCGCCCAACGGCGTAGTGCACCAAATGGCTTTGACGGTCAGCGGCGAGGCGTTTGAAGCCAATGGCGTAAGTGCTATGCTGGCCACCCGCTCGACCGACGGTGGGCGCACATGGAGCCCTACTGCTACCCTGATTCGTGATGCGGGCCCACAGTTTTTTAACGACAAAAACGCCATCACGGCTGACCCTACCGATTCTCGATATGTCTACGCCGTGTGGGACCGACTCCTCGACACCGGTGGTGGCCCCACCCTGCTAGCGCGCAGCATAGACAACGGCAAAACGTGGGAGCCTACCAAGGCCATCTACGACCCGGGCCCCACATCGCAAACTATTGGCAACCAAATTGTGGTGCTGCCTAATGGCGTAGTAATTAACCTGTTTACGCAGATTGAACAAAACACTGGTGCCTCGTTTTACGCCATCATCCGATCAACCGACAAGGGCCAAACTTGGTCACAGCCCGTGAAGATAGCCGATGACATGGGCATCGGCACCAAAGACCCTGAAAACGGCACCGCCATCCGCGATGGCGCAGGCATTGGGTCGATTGCCGTGGGCAAAAAAGGGCAGCTGTACGTGACATGGGCTGACTCGCGCTTTAGCGCAGGCGCACGCGACGGTATTGCATTTGCCAGCTCGTTAGACGGTGGCCTAAGCTGGTCGGCCCCTACGCAAATCAACCGTGAGCCTAGCGTGCAGGCCTTTACACCCATCGTGCATGTGCGCTATGACGGCACCATCGGCATTACCCACTACGACCTGCGCAGCAACACAGCCGACCCGGCTAATTTACCCACCGACTATTGGCTGCTACGATCTAAAGACGGCGGTGCATCGTGGCGCGAAACCCGCGTCACCGGCCCGTTTGATTTGTCCACCGCCCCCATAGCACGTGGCTTATTTTTAGGCGACTACCAAGGCCTCACCAGCATCGGCCCCATCTTTGTGCTGTTTTATGTGCAGACCACAGGCGACCTGAACAACCGCAACGACGTATTCTCCAAACTCGCCATCACCATTGGCCGCGCCAACAGCAATAGCGGTGCATTAAAACGTGCCGAAGAAGCCGACGACAAGCTACCTGCCGTGGCCGCTAGGCAAGCCACTGGCGCACTAGAGATGACCACCGAGATGCAGCAAAAGCTAAAAGATAAAACCACGCTGATGATGCAGCGGCGTGTAGATCGCTGGGATGCTTTGCAGCAGCGCCGGGGCTTTAAGTAAGCTTTAGCTAGCTAGCTTAAGCTACAGCGCACTTTTTGACAGTATCCCAAGTACGAGTTGTCGCGGCGGTGCCAAAAGTCTTTTCGATGAGAGTCATGAACACGGGGCCACAAAGAAACGCTACATAGTGAGGCATAGTCTCTCCTCAGTTTGAGCGGCCCAGCATCGAGTGGTTTCGCGCTTTTGATGATTCAAGTTTGGCATAGGTAAGCCCTCGTTTTTATAAACATGAAAGCCATCGTATTGCGTCTTACCGAGCGCGCAGCCATGCAAGCGAGCCAATGCGTATGCCATGTTAAGGTGGAAGAAGAAGTTGGGTAGGGCAAACTCATGGAGAAATCGCTCGGCTGGAAGTTCGATAAGGGCAGCGCCGCCCCTCTCATGGATTGTCCGGTCCAGTGCGTCAATAAAATCCGAAGGGCTCAAGTCTTGCAGCAGACCAAGAGTGGACTTGACTCTCGCATGCAGGGCCACAAGTGTCGGGCCCGACTCCAAGAAGGGCGGGACTGGCAATCCTGCCAAAGGGTACGCAGTCCTCAGAGCAAAGTACGCTGCCGTCTCGACTTGCTTGTAAAAGGGAAGCATGTCAGGTGCGAGCTGTGATTGAAGTACAACGTTCGACTCTTCCACAGGCATCGCCTCGACTGCAACAACGATTCGTTCTAAACTTTCCAGGTAGCGTACCAAGACTGGTACGCATGCATCAAATATTTTCGGATGGTTCATGGGTACTCTCAGGTTTTAATTTATGGATGCACCAACGGCGTGTCATCTTGAGTTTGATTTATGCAGAACCAAAGTTCTTGTCTTCACTTGAGTTTAAGCGACACAGAAATAGGCCTCCCGGTTTCAATGTGGAATGAATTCGAGCAGCAATACTGATCGTCTGCGCCCGCGTGAAGTAGTGAAGAGATAGGCTTGCAATCACCGCCCCTAGTCCTGTTCCTTCAAGCGGAAATGGATCTGTGACGCTTTGTACCGTGATTGACGCACTGGGTGCAGCGCGCCTAGCTGCTTGGACAGCCGCTGGTGACAAATCGAAGGCTACAACCTGCAAACCACTTCGGATCAGCTCGGATGTGTCAGCGCCAGAGCCACAGCCAATTTCAAGCAAAGGCCCGCCGTTTGTGGCTTGGGCGATGAGCGGTAACCATCTACTAAGCCATGGATCGGTGAACATTGTCATCATGGTGCTTAACATCGGGTTGCTTGGAAAGATGCATACGCTTGATCACGAAGCGGCGATTCAACATCACGCTTAGTAAGCAAGTTTGGGCATAAACTGCCCACGGCCATCGGGGGTCATGTCGAGCAGGCCCCACAGCGCGTTTGCGGCGTCGCCGGATCGATGGTGCTGGCCAGGCTCATCGGGTGCCCACGTCAGCTCGCTGCCCCAAAAGTGGCGGACCTTGCCATTGTCCAGTTGAAATACGTTAAACATCGTTTCGTCCCAATCACTGCCGCTAGTCGCGCCGCGACGTTTGCGAATTTCAGGCGGTACGTTTGCAGAATCTCCAAAATAATCAGCGTTGTAGCAGTTGCCAGCGGTGGAGAGAAACTGAAGGTGGTCCCACTGCCTGCCGCGTGCCCAGTCCATCAGGCGCGTGATTGGCAACTTGGCCACGATATAAAGCGATGCACGCTGACCAAGATGCTTGGCTGCGCCGCGGACCGAGTCTAGCAAGTGCGTGCACATGGGACAAGGCATCTGACGGTCTACGCCATACATAAAGCTGTAAAGAATTAGTGCGCTGTGTTGACCAAAAAGCTGCGACATTGCGACCTTCTCGGGCATGCCGTCATCACCGATTCGCTCAAAAATGTAGTCCTGCGGAACCTCGCCGCCTAGCAGCAAAGCGCGGCGTTGCGCCGCCACGGCCTCAATCTGTCTTCGCAACGCCACCTCATCGACCAGCAGGGCGTTTCGTGCCTTGCGATATTCGGCGCTTTCGTTGGGATAAGTAAGGTGCGTCATGTCATCTCCTTTTTTGGTCGCGTTACATGCCCAGCGCGTCTGTTAATCGTTTGTACTAAGCCTAACTTAAGTCGCTGTAAACCAAGCCTCCAGGGACAAACCGCCAGTGCCTATTACCAAGGGCCGTGCTTCGCTGTGCTGCGTACAAAAAGCATCTAGCCCCGCCACATTGCCCCTATTAGCGCCACTTTTCACCTCGTAGGCAAATAACTCACCTTGGTGGCGCACCACGTAGTCCACCTCGCTACCGCCGTTACGCCAGTAGTAAATTAGCGGTTGGGTACTGCTGTGCTCCAGGTTGCGTGCTAGCAGTTCTGCGCCCACAGCGCTTTCCGTCACGCGGCCCCAAAGCTCGGGGGTGGCCCGCAGGCGCACGTAACTATAGCCTTCAGTGGCGGCTATGGCACCCATTAGTGCAGTGTTAAACACTTGTAGCTTGGGGCTGGATGCGCGCTGGCGCACGGCTTGGCCTGCGTATTTTTGCAGACCACACACCATGCCAGCACCTTCTAGCAAATGCAGATAGTGCGCTAATGTAGTAGTGTTGCCCGCATCGCTCAGTTGGCCCATCATCTTTTGGTAGCTGAGTTCTTGGCCACTGTAGCGGCAGGCCAAGTCAAACACGCGGCGCAGCAAGGCAGGTTTTTGCACCGGGCTCATCAAGAGCACATCTTTGCTGATAGTGGTTTCGATCAACGCGTCGCGCACATACGCGGCCCAGCGGGTCTCGTCGCCTATCAGCGGGGCGGCACCAGGATAGCCGCCGTAGTAGATAAACTGATCGAGCGTAAAGCCAAACGCTTGGCGCATTTCGTTATAGCGCCAGTGCCCCAGCCGCGTCATTTCAAAGCGTCCCGCCATACTTTCAGTCAAACCGCGTGCAATCAACAGCGGCGCAGAGCCCAATATCACCGTGCGCACATCGCGCCCGGTGCGGGTGTCTTCGTCCCACAGTCGTTTAACCTCTTCCGTCCAGCCGGGCAGTTTTTGCACTTCGTCCAACACCAGCACACAAGCCCCCGCTTGCGCCGCTAAAGCACGCGCCGTCTCCCACTGCGTAGTAAGCCAACTGCTACCTGCCAGCCCCGGGTTGTCTGCGCTAACGCTATGCTGCGCAATGGCTGCACCCTGCGATGACTGCCGTAACGCAGCCAAAGCCTGCCGTACCAAGGTAGTTTTACCCACTTGGCGCGGCCCAGCCACCACTTGCAAAAACCGTCTTGGCACTTGCAGCCGGGCGGTGAAAGTAACGAGTGCTTGACGACGGATTTCAGACTGCATATAAAATTACTCAATGGATTGGGATATTTTACTCAACTCATTGAGTAATTTATAAAAATCTTGCGTAAGACCTGTGCACGCCCTGGCGCTGGACGCGTATAGCTGCGCGGCGGCCCCCCCCTTGCGGGTTCTTCCTTTAAGCCGCTACGCCGTACACACCCAGCGCCAAGGCAGCAAAGAATTTAGGTAAGCGACCGTTTGATCGCCCACCATTTTCACAAGAGCTGGTCGGCGGCGTACTCAGCGCAGCGGCATAAAAGGGGAGTAGGCGGCCCTAGGCCGCCATGGAGGACAGCCGCGTAGCTGAGTACGCCGTCGGCCCGCTCAAGTACAACGCGGGGAGTACGCCATCCCCCTGCTACCTTACAAAAAATCAAGATATCCAAGGTCTGGGATAATCACCGAATGAGTATTACTATCAAAGACGAAGCTGGTATCGCGGGTATGCGCGTGGCGGGCCGCCTGGCCGCTGAAACGCTGGATTATCTTACGCCGTTTATTAAACCCGGTGTCACCACCAAAGAGCTAGACAAACTGGCGCTGGATTTTGTGGTTAACGTGCAGCAGTGCACCTCCGCCACCGTGGGCTACGCGCCGCAGGGCTACCCGCCGTTTCCGGGGGCTATTTGCACGTCGGTTAACCATGTGGTGTGCCACGGCATGCCCAATGACAAAGCGCTAAAAAAGGGCGACATCATCAATATTGACGTCACCGTCATTAAAAACGGCTGGCACGGCGACACCAGCCGCATGTACTTGGTGGGCGAGGTGTCGCCGTTTGCCAAGCGCCTGTGCGCGCTAACGTACGACGCTATGTGGCACGGCATCAGCAAAGTTAAGGCGGGTGCGCGGCTGGGCGATGTGGGTGCGGCGATTCAAAAATTTGCCGAAGGCAATGGTTACAGCGTGGTGCGTGAGTTTTGCGGCCATGGCGTGGGCGAGAAGTTTCACGAAGAGCCGCAGGTGCTGCACTACGGCAAGGCTGGCACCGGCGAGGTAATGGTGCCGGGCATGATTTTTACGATAGAGCCGATGATTAACCTGGGCCGCAAAGACATTCGCGAGCTGGGCGACGGCTGGACGATTGTTACCAAAGACCATTCGCTGTCGGCGCAGTGGGAGCACAGCATTTTGGTCACCGAAACGGGCTGGGAGATCATGACGCAGTCCGCTGGCACACCGCCGCCGCCTGCGTTTGTCACTGCTGCAATAGCTAACACAACCGCTACGGCTTAAAAATTAACTACTATAAATTTAATAGCTGCTTGAGCAATGACTACGAGCGCTAAAGACCAATATCGCATTAAAAAAAGCGATATTTTAGCTGCTGTAGACGCTACAGGTGCCTCTACCCGCAGTGTGAAACGCCAGTTGCACCAGCTGAGCCTAGCCACCGACGAGGTGCTGTGCAGGCTGTGGGCAGAGGCTGGTTTTGACGCTGCATGTGAGGCTAAATGCGCACTGGTGGCCGTAGGTGGTTTTGGCCGTGGCGAACTATTCCCATACTCGGATGTGGATGTCCTGCTGCTCCTGCCCGACGGGGCCTTGCCAGATACCGATGCGCAGCTCAAAAACCGCATAGAAACTTTTATCACCGCCTGCTGGGACGCAGGGTTAGAAATAGGTTCCAGCGTGCGCACGGTAGCCGATTGCGTGGCCGAGTCGCAGGCCGACGTGACGATTCAAACCAGCTTGCTAGAGTCGCGCATCATCACGGGCGACGCCAAGCTGTACAAGCGGTTTGCTAAAGCGTTTAACGACGCCATGGACCCGCAAGCCTTCTTTACCGCCAAGTCGCTAGAAATGCGCCAGCGCCACAGCAAGTTTGAAGACACGCCGTATGCGTTAGAGCCTAACTGCAAAGAGTCACCTGGCGGCCTGCGCGACCTGCAAATTATTTTGTGGGTGGCCAAGGCCGCAGGCCTGGGCAAAAGCTGGGACGAACTAGCCCGCACCGGCCTGGCCACAGCGCTAGAGGTGAAGCAAATTAAAGTGAACGAGGCGCTGCTTAGCCTGGTGCGCGCACGCCTACACATTGCGGCCAAGCGGCGTGAAGATCGTTTGGTATTTGACCTGCAGCACGTAGTGGCCCAAAGCTTCGGCTACAGCGCTAGTGCGCAAGGCGAAAGCTACGGTCAGCGCAAAGCCAGCGAAAAGCTGATGCGCGGCTACTACTGGGCCGCCAAAGCGGTGGTGCAGCTGAACCAGATTTTGCTGCTGAACATTGCCGAGCGAATTGAAGAGGCCAACAACCCGCAAATTTATGAACCGCAGCCCATCAACGCCAGGTTTTTTAACAAAGCCGGCATGATTGAGGTGGCCAGCGACGATTTGTACATCAAAGATCCGCACGCCATCCTAGAAACTTTTCATGTCTACCAAACCACGCATGGTGTCAAAGGCTTGTCAGCCCGCACCTTGCGCGCGCTGTACAACGCGCGCGGTGTGATGAACGCTGCGTTTCGCAAAGACCCCGTCAACCGCACCACCTTTGCCCGCATTTTGATCGAGCCGCACGGCATTACCCATGCATTTCGTTTGATGAACCAAACCTCGGTGCTGGGCCGCTACCTGTGGGTGTTTCGCAAAATCGTCGGGCAAATGCAGCACGACTTGTTCCATGTGTACACGGTAGACCAGCACATTTTGATGGTGCTGCGCAACGTGCGCCGGTTTTTTATGGCCGAGCATGCGCACGAATATCCGTTTTGCAGCCAGTTGGCCAGCGGCTGGGACAAGCCGTGGATTTTGTACGCTGCAGCGCTGTTTCACGACATTGCCAAGGGCCGGGGCGGCGACCATTCAGAGCTAGGTGCCAAAGACGTGCGCGTGTTTTGCCGCCAGCACGGCATAGGCAAAGATGATGCAGATTTAATTGAATTTATCGTCGCCCAGCATTTAAGCATGAGCAGCTTTGCACAAAAGCAAGACTTAAGTGACCCTGATGTGATCACTGCATTTGCCCAGCGTGTAGGCAACGAGCGTAACTTGACCGCCTTGTATTTGTTTACCGTGGCAGATATTCGCGGCACATCGCCCAAAGTGTGGAACGCGTGGAAAGGCAAGCTGCTAGAAGACCTGTACCGGCTGACATTGCGTGCACTGGGTGGCCGCGCGCCCGATGCTGATGCCATGGTAGAGGCCCGCAAACGCGAGGCATTGCAAACCCTGGCGCTGTACGCGCTACCGCACGAGGCGCACAAGGCCCTGTGGGCCACGCTAGACGTAGGTTACTTTATGCGGCACGACGCCAGCGACTTGGCTTGGCATGCGCGCCAGTTGTCACGCTGGGCGTCACAGCTTGAGTTAAACAAAAACACTACAAAAAACATAGCTGCTCGAGCAGGATTTACTTGGGTTACAGACCATAAAGTCTCAAAAAATAGTTCTGCAGAGCCTACAACACCCGCTACTGCACCTATCGCATTGTCTGCCGCATCACAGCCACCAGCCACCATCGTGCGCGCCCGCTTATCGCCCGTAGGCGAGGGCATGCAAGTGCTGGTCTACACGCCTGATCAACCCGATTTATTCGCCCGCATTTGCGGCTTTTTTGACCAAAACGGCTTCAGCATTTTGGACGCTAAGGTACACACCGCCAATAACGGCTACGCGCTAGATACCTTTCAAGTGGTCACCCCGCTAGAAGACCACTACCGCGAGATGATGAGCATGGTCGAGGCTGAGCTGACGCGCACCCTCACACCTGTCAACGGCGTGCTCAGCGAGCTGCCCGCACCCGGCCGCGCCCGGCAGTCGCGCCGTGTTAAGAGCTTTCCATTTCAACCCCGCGTTGACCTGCGGCCTGATGAAAAGGCGCAGCGCTGGATTCTTAGCGTCAGCGCCAGCGACCGCGTAGGCCTGCTGTACTCCATTGCCCGCGTGCTAGCCCACCACAACGTCAACCTGCAGCTGGCCAAAATCAGCACGCTAGGCGAGCGCGTAGAAGACACCTTCCTCATCGACGGCCCCGAGCTGCAGCACAACAAAAAGCAAATTGAGATAGAAACCGAGCTGCTGGAAGCGCTGGCAGCCTAAACATCAAAACGCCGCGACCTAACCCGTTCGCACTGAGCCTGTCGAAGGGCTCACACAAGATTTAGCCAAAAATCACCGCAAACCCTGCATACAATGCAGCCTATGACAATCAAATCTGACAAATGGATACGCCGCATGGTGGACAGCCACGGCATGATCGACCCCTTCGAGCCCGGCCAAATTCGCCAACGCGAGGTAG
>JAYSWJ010000305.1:0-7004 GCA_043718065.1 Polaromonas sp. | reverse complement strand
GCAGCGCAGGCAAGTAGAGCCCACCCTGGTAGACGTGCTGGTAGATGTACCGCAAAGCACCCGCGTGGCCAAAGAGCGGCAAAAACCACTGTTCAGCGAGATGCCAGACAGTAAGCTGCCGCAAGTTGACTTGCTAGACGGCGCACAGCTGCGCCAAGAAACCGTGTCACCCGATACGCTGGAGATGACCAGCCGGATGATTGAGAAAAAGCTTAAAGATTTTGGTGTGGAAGTACGCGTAGTAGCTGCCTTGCCCGGGCCGGTAATTACGCGTTATGAGATCGAACCTGCTACGGGTGTAAAAGGCTCGCAAGTCGTAGGCTTGGCGCGCGATTTGGCGCGCTCGCTGTCGCTTGTATCTATCCGCGTGGTAGAGACGATTCCAGGCAAAAACTACATGGCGCTAGAGCTGCCCAACGCTAAGCGCCAAAGCATCAAGCTGTCGGAGATTTTAGGCTCGCAGGTGTACAACGAAGGCAAGTCGATGCTGACCATGGGCCTGGGCAAAGACATCATGGGCATTCCCGTGGTAGCCGACCTGGCCAAGATGCCGCACGTGCTGGTGGCAGGCACCACCGGCTCGGGTAAATCTGTCGGTATTAACGCGATGATTTTGAGCCTGCTGTACAAAGCCGAAGCGCGCGATGTACGCCTGCTGATGATCGACCCCAAAATGCTGGAGATGAGCGTGTACGAAGGTATACCGCACCTGCTGGCCCCCGTGGTAACCGACATGCGCCAAGCCGCGCACGGCCTGAACTGGTGCGTGATGGAGATGGAGCGCCGCTACAAGCTGATGAGCAAAATGGGCGTGCGTAACCTGGCCGGCTACAACGTGAAGATGGACGACGCCAAAGCACGTGGTGAATTCATCTACAACCCTTTCAGCCTCACGCCCGACAGCCCCGAGCCGCTAGAGCGCCTGCCGCACATCGTAGTAGTAATCGACGAGCTGGCCGACCTGATGATGGTGGTGGGCAAAAAGATTGAAGAGCTGATTGCGCGCCTGGCGCAAAAGGCCCGCGCTGCAGGTATCCATTTGATTCTGGCCACACAGCGCCCCAGCGTCGACGTGATTACCGGCCTGATCAAGGCCAACATACCCACGCGCATCGCCTTTCAGGTTAGCAGCAAGATCGACAGCCGCACTATCCTAGACCAAATGGGCGCGGAAGCTTTGCTAGGCATGGGCGATATGCTGTACATGCCCAGCGGCACGGGCCTGCCCATTCGCGTGCACGGGGCCTTTGTCAGCGACGAGGAGGTTCACCGCGTTGTAGCGTATCTGAAGAGCCAAGGCGAGCCTAATTACATTGAAGGCGTGCTGGAAGGCGGAACTGTCGACGGCGAGGATGGTCTGAGCTTGGACGGTGAAGGTAATGGCGGCGAAAAAGACCCCATGTACGACCGCGCGGTAGACATTGTGTTGAAAAACCAAAAAGCCAGCATATCGCTGGTGCAACGGCATTTAAGCATTGGTTACAACAAAGCGGCCAACTTGTTAGAAGCGATGGAAAAAGCAGGCTTGGTGACCGCCATGAACGGCCGTGGACAAAGAGAGATATTGGTGCCGGGACGGAATGATTAAATTGAAAAGGGTGATTAATGTTAGAAACAACTGGGGTCAGATCGAAATTCAGGACAACGATCTTGTCTGAGCGTGCCGTGCCATTACGAAATTTTGGTCTGACCCCAGTTGTTTCGCCTTTGAAGCAGCTACAAAACTGCGCATTACTTAAACTGGCTACTACATTTTTAATAGCTACTGCAGCATTATCTGCAAGCGCCAACGGCCTAGACAGTTTAGAAAACTTCCTTAAAACCAGCAAAACTGGCCGCGCCGAATTTACCCAAACTGTCACCTCCCCTGCGCGCGAAGGCCAGGCCCCCAAGGTTAAAAACTCTACGGGCACGTTTGAATTTGCACGGCCCAATCGCTTCAAATTTATCTATAAAAAGCCTTTTGAACAAACGCTGGTAGCCGACGGCCAAACGCTGTGGATGTACGACGTTGACCTCAACCAGGTCACCAGTAACAAGCAAGCCAACGTACTGGCCAACACACCCGCCGCCATCATCGCGTCGTCAGGTGACCTGAAGGCGCTAGAACAAAACTTCAGCCTCAAAGCCGCACCCGACGCCGACGGCAACAGCTGGGTAGTAGCCACGCCCAAAGCCAAAGACGGCAGCCTGCAAAGCATTCGCGTAGGCTTTAAAACCGCTGGCGGCGAGCTGACTACCTTGGATATTTTGGACACCTTCGGCCAACGCTCGGTGTTGAAGTTTCAAAAAGTAGAAGCCAATCCCGCGTTAGCGAGCGACGCTTTTAACTTCAAACCGCCAGCAGGGGCGGATGTGATTAAGCAATAGATCGCTACTTAGCTACTATTAATTTCGTAGCTGCTTGAGCAGAATTTACTTGGGTTACTGGCCTGTTTCGTTGTTAAAAATGCCGTTTTAAGTGCTTTTCTACTATGTGGCCTCTTACCGAGTTCGTTGTTCTATTACGCGCACTACTGCGGTCAGTCCCATGCCAAACGGACCTGCGGCCCTTTATTGTTTGTCATAGGACTGACCACAACAGCACTCTTGTACAGGGCCGCTAGGTACGTTGGGCATAGGCATACCGTGCGGTGCTGTGTGATAGCGAGGTGCTAGGACAGCAAAGGGCCAACGAACGAACCAGCACTGCACAACCGCGAAATCCATTAGCAAAAGCTGAAGTAAATACTACAAATTCGATAGCTGCCTGAGCAGTATCTACGTGATCTACAGCCAAAGTAGGCAATAAAAAAGCCCGGTAAACCGAGCTTTTGAAAGGTAAATAAGTGCAATGAGCTTAAGCGCTCAGCACCTTTTGCAACTCACCGTTCTCGTACATCTCCATCATGATGTCCGAGCCGCCAACAAACTCGCCTTTAACATACAGCTGCGGAATGGTGGGCCAGTTGCTGTACTCTTTAATGCCTTGGCGTACTTCGGCATCGTCCAGTACGTTGACGGTTTGAATACCTTTGGTGTCCACACCGCAGGCTTTCAAAATTTGAATAGCTTTGCCAGAAAAGCCGCACTGCGGAAAGCTGGCGTTGCCTTTCATAAACAAAACTACGTCGTTCGATTTGACGAGGCCGTCAATGCGGGTTTGGGTATCGCTCATATACAAGGGTCTTTCTAAACTTATAACCGTATTATTTCACTTTTTGCAGCCCCTGTGCGAACAGGTGGTTTGTACTAATGCCGATGCTGGTGGTGCGCATCAGGGGCGTGTGCATGGGTGTGCTGCTGGGGCTCGTGGCGGTGCCAGTGGCTGTGCGAGCCTGGTGCTGGCTGGCTTGGGCTAGTTTCGCCAGTGTTGTGGTCATGGCTTTGGTCATGGCCATGGCTGTGGCCGTGGTGCCCATCATCGTGGGTGTGGGCGTGCTCGTGCTCTAGCGCGTTGTGCTGGTGGCTATGGCCGTGGGACTCTGCCAAGTGCAGTACCACGCCCGCTACCATCAGCACCCCGCCCAGCAGCGTCAGCATGCCCACGCTACGCTCGCCCAGTGCAATAGCCACCGCAGCTCCTATAAACGGCGCAAACGAAAATACCGAGCCCGTACGCCCAGCGCCAAAGGTGCGCTGCGCCAGCAAATAAAACCGCAAGCTCAGACCATAGCCCGTGGCACCAATGGCCAGCAGGGCCAGCGCAGCGGTGGCAGTGGGCAAAGGCTCTGACGCTAGCCAAGCCAGCGCGCCAGTGCATACCGCACCCAACGCCGCCTTGTACAGCACTACTTGGCCGGGGTCTTTGTCGGCCAGCACGCGGGACAGGCTGTTGTCTACCCCCCAGGCTGCGGTGGCCAACAGCACGGCCAAAAGGCCTGCTACTTCTAGCGCGCCCAGTGTGCCTTGGTCCACTATCAGCGCTACGCCGCCAGCCAGTAACAGCGCTATGGCCGACCACACCCGTCTGTCCATGGTCTCGTGGTACAGACGCCAGGCCAGCAACGCAGTAAAAAATGCCTCTAGCGACAGCATGAGCGACGCGCTGGTGCCGCTGGTGCGCTGCAACCCCCAAGCCAGCGCCACAGGCCCCACCACGGCACCAAAAAACGCCATAGCCAGCAGACGTGGCCCATCAGCCCGAACTAACGCGGCCTCGGCCTGCACTGGCTGGCGCAGCAGCGCGCCCACCAGTGCCGCCCCGGCATACAGCAAGGCTGCAGTAGTCAGTGGCCCTAGACCCGCGCCAAATGACTGCACCAGCGGCGTGCTGATGCCAAACAAGGCTGCCGCCAGCAAGGCCAGCAGGCCACCGCGCAGCACCGGGCCGCTTAGCACCGCCCGCCTTTGCCAGAAAATCGGGGCGTTACTGAAAGTGCAAGTGGATGCATGGCGTGTGTCGCTTTAGATATTACCTATGGCCGCCGGTACAGCGCACTACACCCGCAAGATCTTGGCGCGAAGCAATGTTGTTAAAACCTGCGTTGCGCAGCAAAGCAGCCACTGGCTCGGCCTGGTCGTAGCCGTGTTCTAGCAGCAGCCAGCCGCCTGCGTTGAGGTACTGCAGTGCTTGGGCAATGATCTGGCGAATATCGTCCAAGCCGTCTGCGCCCGAGGCCAGAGCTTGCAAAGGTTCGTGCGTTAGCGCGGCCAGGTGCGGGTCGGCGGCGGCGATGTAGGGTGGGTTAGAGACGATCAGGTCAAACTGCTGGTCTTTAACGGCATCTAGCCAACTGCCTTGGTGAAACTGCACAGGCAGCTTGTGGGTAGTAGCGTTAGCTTGGGCCACAGCCAGTGCATCGGCGCTGGCGTCGCTAGCATGCACCTGCGCGTGCGGGCGTTTGGACTGGATGGCCAGTGCAATCGCGCCGCTGCCAGTGCCCAGGTCGAGCACGCCAGATTCCGCTCGGCCTAAGCCTGTCGAAGGCTTAGTGAGCACTTCGACAGGCTCAGTGCGAACGGAGGTGGGCTCAGCGCGAGACGGATGGGCCTGTACCGTAGTAGGCAATAACTCCAGCGCCCAGTCCACCAAGGTCTCAGTATCATCACGCGGGTCGAGCACGCGTTTGTCCACGGCCAGCTTCAGGCCGTAGAACGCTTTGTGGCCCACGATGTACGCCACAGGTTCACCCGCTCGGCGGCGGGCGCACAGGGCGCTGTAGGCGTCGGCTTGCAGGGTGCTGATGGGGTTGTTGTCGTTGGCCACCAGCCAGGCCATGTCGGTGGTGGGTTTGCTTAGCGTATGCAACAGCAAAATGCGTGCGTCGATTTTGGCCATGCCCTGCTTTTGCGCGCGCAACAAAGCTACCTGCACGGTACCCAGTGGCTCGGTAGATTTGGCCGTAGTGGCCTGCTGCACAGGTGCGGGGCGGGGCGCTTTGGCGTAGGGTTTTGGGGCGTTTTTGTTAACGGTAGCGTAGCCTGCGCGCGGTTTGGGGCCTTTGGCGATAGATCTGGCCATTATGTTTCCTTGGGCGATGTGAGGTGGGTGTAGTGGTGCACCGGTTGAACAATGCGGTGGTTCACAGGATGAACCATGCCGTGGTTCATGCGTTGCCGCCTACTTCAAGCTCGGCCACTTGCTCGGCCTCGCGGGCGTGCAGCAGTGCGGTGACGGTCTCTTGCATATCGCCCTCCATGATAAACAGCAGCTTGTACAGGGTGAGGTTAATGCGGTGGTCGGTCATGCGGCCTTGGGGGAAGTTGTAGGTTCTGATGCGGTCGCTGCGGTCGCCGCTGCCGATCAGGCCTTTGCGCAGCGCGGCGTCTTTGGCAGCGCGCTCAGACCGGTCTTTCTCGTGAATGCGGGCGGTCAGCACTTTGAGCGCCGAGGCCTTGTTACTGTGCTGGCTGCGCCCGTCTTGGCATTCGGCCACGATGCCTGTGGGCAGGTGGGTAATGCGCACCGCAGAGTCGGTTTTGTTAATGTGCTGGCCGCCTGCGCCACTGGCGCGGTAGGTGTCGATGCGCAGATCAGACGGGTTGATTTTGATCAAAACGGCTTCATCAGGCTCGGCCAGCACGGCCACGGTGCAGGCGCTGGTGTGAATGCGGCCCTGCGTCTCGGTGGTGGGCACGCGCTGCACGCGGTGGCCACCGCTTTCAAAGCGCATTTGGCCGTACACATGGTCACCTTCCAGTTTAAAAACCACCTCTTTGTAGCCGCCCAGTTCGCTAGGCGACTCGCTGATGATCTCGGTCTTCCAGCCCTTCTTCTCGGCAAAGCGGGTGTACATGCGAAACAGATCAGCCGCAAACAGCGCCGACTCGTCGCCGCCCGTGCCCGCGCGCACTTCGATAAAACAGTTGCGCGCATCGTCGGGGTCTTTGGGCAACATCAGGCGCTGTAGTTCGACTTCTATCTGCGCTAATTCGGCCTCGCCAGTGGCAATTTCCTCGGCAGCCATCTCGGCCATGTCAGGGTCGGCCAGCATGTCGCGTGCGCCCGCAATATCTTTTTCCAGTTGCTCGTAGCGCTTTAAACGGCCCGCCACAGGGGTGACTTCGGCATGCTCTTTAGACAAATCACGAAAGGCCTTCATGTCCGCCATGATGTCGGGGCTGGCCAGCAAGCTTTCTAAGTTTTCTAGCCGTTCGGCGTATTTTTCGGATTGGGTGCGCAGGAAAGGTTTCATAAAATTCTAGTCAAAAGCAAAGTATTAAAAAAGCGTTATTTGCTACATATTGCGTAGCTGCTTGAGCAGTTAATACGGGCGCTAGAGGCCGTTTTTGCTTTCAAATAAAGATAGTGTGGTCATACGTTGCAATTTTAAATCTTTTGATGGCTACATCACCAGTTCAAGCGCCACGCACTGCGCTATACGGTCAAAATCTCGGTCTTTAGCCAGCAGCGGCAGGCTATCGCGCAGGCACAGTTGTGCAATCACGCAATCGATAGTAGACCGTATAGTTAGCCCGCGCGTGCGGCATTGGCGGTACAAGCCCGCAGCGGCGGCGTAATCGTCCCGTGTTGGCTCTGGCAGCCAGTTAAAGGCACCCAACAGCAGCGCAATACGCTTGGC
>JAYSWJ010000304.1:0-18635 GCA_043718065.1 Polaromonas sp. | reverse complement strand
AAGGTAGTAGAGCCTGCCAAGCGCAGCGCAGGTATCAAGGTGGCGGATGTTGCCATGCTGGTGGACAAGCTGAAAAATACAGCTAAGGTAATCTAAAGTTCAACAACTTTGCGGGACAGACCAACGCACCTGCGCAGCAGAGCTTTGCTCTGTCCTCAACTAATTAACTGGAGCGACCATGACAAGTTTAGTAATAGCAGAACACAATAACGCCACCATCAAAGGCGCAACGCTTAACACCGTCACCGCCGCCATCGCCTGCGGTGGCGATGTGCATGTGCTGGTAGCAGGTATGGGCGCAGGCCCGGCAGCGGCAGCGGCAGCGCAAATTGCAGGCGTAGCCAAAGTGATTCACGTTGACGGTGCGCACTTTGCACATGGCCTGGCTGAGAATATGGCGGCGCAGATTTTGGCATTAGCCAGTAACTACAGCCACATACTTTTTCCCTCCACCGCATCAGGCAAAAACATTGCGCCACGCGTGGCTGCTAAGCTAGACGTAGGCCAGATCAGCGACATCACCAAGGTGGACAGTCCGGACACCTTTGAGCGCCCTATCTACGCTGGCAATGCCGTTGCTACAGTGCAAAGCGCCGATGCGACCAAAGTTATTACCGTACGTACGACGGGTTTCGACCCCGCTGCAGCCACGGGCGGGTCGGCAGCGGTAGAAGTAGTAGCTGCGGCAGCCGACAGCGGCAAGAGTAACTTTATGGGTAGCGAAATAGCCAAGCTAGACCGCCCCGAGCTGACCGCCGCCAAGATCATCGTCAGCGGCGGCCGGGCGCTCGGCAGTGCCGAAAAATTTGCCGAAGTAATGACTCCACTGGCTGACAAACTAGGTGCTGCCCTGGGTGCCTCACGCGCGGCTGTAGATGCTGGCTACGCACCTAACGACTGGCAAGTAGGGCAAACTGGCAAAATCGTAGCACCCCAGTTGTACGTAGCCTGCGGCATCAGCGGCGCGATCCAGCACTTGGCGGGTATGAAAGACAGCAAAGTGATTGTGGCAATAAACAAAGACGCCGAAGCACCTATTTTCAGCGTGGCTGATTTTGGATTGGAAGCCGATTTGTTTGTCGCTGTGCCGGAGCTGGTGGCTGCACTGTAGGTTTTTAAATGCGGGTGCTGGACGCGAAGTGCGCCAAGGTTACGCGAAGGACGCGAAAAAGAAATACCAAAAAATTAGAAATAGATACTAAAAGCTTTCTTGTACCTAAATAAAATTTGGTATTTCTTTCTTTATCTTCTTTCGCGTCCTTTGCGCAACCTTAGCGTCCTTAGCGTCCGGTATTTTTCTTCACCCCGAATTAATTGATAAGAGACATAGACATGACCTATAAAGCACCGCTTAAAGATATGCTGTTTACGATAAAGCATATCGCCAATATTGACGCTGTATCGCAAATCCCCGGCTTTGAAGACGCAGGCTATGACACTGCAGAGGCGGTGCTGGAAGAATGTGCCAAGTTCAACGAAGGTGTGCTGTCACCGCTGAACTGGGAGGGTGACAAAAACCCTAGCAGCTTTAAAGACGGCAAGGTCACCACGACGCCAGGTTTTAAAGAAGCCTTTAAACAATATGCCGATGGCGGCTGGCAAGGCCTGCAGCACCCTATAGATTTTGGTGGACAAGGTTTGCCTAAGACGATTGGCGCAGCCTGTATTGAAATGTGCAATAGCGCTAACATGAGCTTTGCACTGTGCCCACTGCTGTCGGACGGTGCCATCGAAGCCCTGCTAACAGCGGGCAGCGATGAGCTGAAAGCAACCTATTTAGAAAAACTGGTCAGCGGCCAATGGACAGGCACCATGAACCTGACTGAGCCGCAAGCTGGCAGCGATTTGGCCATGGTGCGTACCCGCGCCGAGCCGCAGGCCGACGGCACCTTCAAAGTGTTTGGCACCAAAATCTACATCACCTACGGCGACCACGATATGGCCGCCAACATCGTGCACCTCGTGCTGGCGCGTGTGCAAGGTGCTCCTGAGGGCGTGAAAGGTATCTCACTTTTTGTGGTGCCCAAGTTTATGGTCAATAGTGATGGCTCGCTGGGGGCGCGTAACGACGTGCAGTGCGTCAGCATCGAACACAAAATGGGTATCAAAGCATCACCTACTGCAGTGTTGCAATACGGCGACCATGGCGGTGCAGTGGGTTATTTGGTGGGCCAAGAAAATCGCGGCTTGGAATACATGTTTATCATGATGAATGCTGCACGCTATGCGGTGGGCGTACAGGGTATAGCCATTGCCGAGCGCGCCTACCAAAAGGCTGTGCAATATGCTAAAGACCGCGTGCAAAGCCGCCCAGTCGACGGCAGCATAGCGGCCAGCGCACCTATCATTCACCATCCCGATGTGAAACGCATGCTGATGACCATGCGTGCGTACACCGAAGGCTGCCGCGCACTGGCCGCAGGCGCTGCCGCCGCATTTGACGCAGCACACCATCACCCTGATGCGGAAGTGCGCAAACAAAACGCCGCATTCTACGAATTTATGGTGCCACTGGTGAAAGGCTACAGCACCGAGATGAGTTTGGAAGTTACCAGCCTGGGCGTGCAGGTGCATGGTGGCATGGGTTTTATCGAAGAAACCGGTGCGGCGCAATACTACCGCGATGCCAAAATCTTGACTATCTACGAAGGCACCACCGCTATCCAAGCCAACGATTTGGTAGGCCGCAAAACCGCGCGCGACGGCGGCACCACTGCCAAGGCCATCGTTGCGCAAATTGAAGTGACAGAAAAAGCGCTAGCAGCCCGCGACAGCGTGCACGCCCGCGCAGTGCTAAAGCGTTTGACCGCAGCACACAAAGCGCTGCTAGACGTGATCGAATTTGTAGCAGGCAACACAAAAGCTGCGCCAAACGCTGTCTTCGCAGGCAGCGTGCCGTATCTTATGTTAGCGGGCAATGTGTTTGCAGGTTGGCAAATGGCGCGTTCGCTGCTGGCAGCTGAAGACGAATTAGCCGCAGGCCATGACACCGCATTCATGCAAGCCAAAATCACCACCGCACGCTTTTACGCTGATCATCTGCTAAGCAAAGCGCCCGGTATGCGCGACAGCATTGTAGAAGGTGCCGACTGCGTTACTGCGTTAGCGCTGGAGGCTTTTTAATACGGACTGCCGGACGCGAAGGGTGCTAAGGTTGCGCGAAGGACGCGAAAAAGAAAACACTAAAAAAATAAAAAATAGAGTTTTAAAAATTTCTATTTTCAAATAAAAATTTGATATTTATTTCTTCATCTTCTTTCGCGCCCTTCGCGTCCAAAATCTCTCTTTTTCTTTCACTCTAGCTCTTTGATTCAAAATACAAAAGGTAATCATGTCAAAACTCCCTCCAGTCCTGCAAAACCTAGCCTTCCCCGTCATTGGCAGCCCACTATTCATTATTAGCAACCCCAAAACAGTCATAGCGCAGTGCATTGCAGGCGTGATCGGCAGCATGCCTGCGCTGAACGCGCGGCCAGCTGCCCAACTGGAGGACTGGTTGGCTGAGATTACCGAGGCACTGGCTGCGCACGACAAAGCCAACCCTGATAACAAAGCTGCACCTTTTGCCATCAACCAAATCGTGCACAAAAGCAATGACCGTTTAGAGCACGATATGCAGGTGTGCGAGAAGTACAAGGTGCCTATCGTCATTACCAGCTTGGGTGCGCGCGAAGACGTCAACAAGGGCGTCCAGGCGTGGGGCGGCATCACGCTGCATGACGTGATTAGCAACGTGTTTGCACACAAGGCTATCGAGAAGGGCGCAACCGGCTTGATCGTGGTGGCGGCAGGTGCAGGTGGCCACGCTAGCGTCAAAAGCCCGTTTGCCATGGTGCAAGAAGTGCGCGAATGGTTTGAAGGCCCAGTGGTATTGTCAGGCTCGATTGCCTCTGGTGGTGCTATTCTTGCTGCCCAAGCTATGGGCGCAGACCTAGCCTACATTGGCAGCGCTTTTATTGCTACGCACGAAGCGCGCGCTGTGGACGGCTACAAGCAAATGATCACCGAGAGCAATTCAGACGACATCGTCTATAGCAATTTCTACACTGGCATCCACGGCAACTACCTAAAGGGCAGCATCCGCAACTCTGGCATGGACCCTGACAACTTGCCTGAGAGCGACCCTAGCAAGATGAATTTTGGCGGTGGCGGTGAAGCTAAAGCCTGGAAAGACATCTGGGGCTGCGGCCAAGGTATTGGCGCTATCAAAGAGGTTACCTCTACTGCCGATATGGTGGCCATGTTTAAGCGCCAATATGCCGAGGCTAAGGCACGCGTTTGCGCGTAAGCGCCCTGGTTTTTGTAGCGTAGCCCACATGCGTTACGATGTAGAGCATGACTTGGCCCGTACTTGTATTTGATATTGAATCCATCCCCGACGTGGTCGGCTTGCGTGCGCTGCGCAACGCACCGCCCGAGCTAAGCCACGCGGAGGTTTATAACCAGTGGGTAGCAGAGCGCAAAGCTGACGGCAAGTCAGACTTTATGCCTTTGCACTTGCAGCGCATCTTGTGCATAAGCGCCGTGTTTCGCAATGCCGATGGCCTGAAGATCCATTCGCTAGTGGACAAAGATGACAACTCCGAAGGCAAAATCATCCAACAGTTTTTTAACATTATTGAAAAACATGTACCGCAGCTGGTCAGCTGGAACGGCGGCGGGTTTGACCTGCCGGTACTGCACTACAGAGGCCTTAAACACGGCGTAGTGGCCGATAAATACTGGGAGCTAGGCGAGGGTGGTGGCTACGGTGATAAAGAGTTCAAGTGGAACAACTACATTAGCCGCTACCACATGCGCCACCTTGACCTGATGGACCTGCTGGCCATGTACCAACCTAAGAATAATGCGCCGCTAGACGCCATGGCCAAGCTGTGCGGTTTTCCGGGCAAACTGGGTATGGACGGCAGCCAAGTGTTTGCGCAATACCTAGACGGTAAAACTGACGATATTCGCCGCTACTGCGAAACAGACGTGATGAACACGTATTTGGTCTACGCCCGCTTCCAAAAAATGCGGGGTGGTTTTACTGAGGCAGAGTATGACCAAGAGATTGAATACGTGAAAGAAACGCTCGGTAATTTGGCACCTAGTGAGACGCATTGGGATGAGTATTTGAAGGCTTGGGTTTAATTTTTGCTTGCTTGCACTTCGCGACGATTAAGTATGTTGCTGGGTTATTTGAAGATTCTTTGAAGATTAACTTTCTTGCACCGTGCGCTGCGGCGTTGGAGGAAGCCGCTTTGAAGCACCTAAATTCACGCGTGTTTTGTAGCGTTTTAGCCGTTCTAGGCCGCAGATACTGCTCAACCAGCTATGCAATTAATAGTGGTTACCAATCCAACACCGCGCCCAAGCGCGGGCTGTTCAAACCAAGCAAGGAACAATGTGACGAGTCGGGTTCGTCTCGATGAAAAATACGCAGAATGGCGTGCGTTGTTTATGCTAGCCAATCAAAAGCCTCCGTCCGCGCGTGTTTTCGGAGTATTTTTCGCGAAAGAGATGCCCGGCTCTAGTCCAGCTCTCCGGTGCGCAGGTTAACCAAGCAGCCAGCTCTCCGGCGGGGCAGAATAGACCAGATCGCCGGCGATGCTGTTACCCTAGAGACCAACGATACGGGGTAGGCCTGAAGCAATAAATCCCAACTCATCCGCGAATAAAAAAGTCAACTCACACTCAAGCGGGCGCATCAATATCCGCAACACGCACCAGCTTCTTATTAACAAATTCCTGTATCCCCAAGCTGGACAATTCGCGTCCATAGCCAGAATTTTTAATCCCACCGAATGGGAGATCCGATGATGTCCACGTAGGATGATTCACAAACACCATGCCAGATTCGATTTGGCTGGCGATGCGTTTGCCGCGTGCAACGTCTTTGGTAAAAATAGAGCCGCCCAAACCAAAGTCAGAATCATTTGCCAACTTAACCGCTTCTTCTTCGTCTTTAACCGTGAACATAATAGCCACAGGGCCGAAGAATTCTTCTCTGAAAGCCGGGTTGTCTGGCGTCACATCAGTCAGTATGGTGACTTGCATAAACCAGCCTGGCCTGTCCATGCGCTTGCCGCCCGTTACCAGCTTGGCACCATGGGCTACAGCGTTATCTACTTGCTTGACCAGTCCTGTCAAAGCAGATTCAGTAGACAATGGCCCCAGCGTAGTGGCAGCATCCATCGGGTCGCCAACATTTAAGCTTTCCATGGCGGCTTGAAAATGCTCAAGAAAAGTCGGCGCTAATGACTCGACCACGATAAAGCGCTTAGCCGCAATGCAGCACTGCCCTGTATTATTCATTTTGGCCCACACGGCCCATTTCACAGTCTTGGCCATGTCAGCGTCTTCCAGCACGATAAAAGCATCGTTACCGCCTAGCTCCATGGTCGATTTTTTCATGCTTTTGCCGGCTTGTTCTGCCACACGCTTACCCGCCTCAACACTGCCTGTCAATGCTACGCCTTGGATACGCGGGTCGTCAATAATGCGGTTAACTTGGTCGTAAGAAATCATCAAATTAGTGTACGTGCCCACCGGTGCACCAGCGTCCAGCCATAAACGCTCGAACGCCTGCGCGCACTGAGGCACACAGCCCGCATGCTTAACCATCACCACATTGCCCGCCATGATATTGGGCGCAGCAAAACGCACCAGCTGGTAGTACGGAAAGTTCCATGGCTGAACGCCAAACAGCACACCCAAGGGCGTACTTTCAATCATGGCTTCGCCGCTGCTTGGCTTTAGCTGTACTGGTGCTAAAAAGCCTTCTGCATGGTCTGCATAGTAGTCAATAATGTCTGCACACAAGGCCACCTCGCCCTGCGATTCTTTGTAAAGTTTGCCCATCTCTAGTGTCATCAGGCGCGCTAGCTCGTCTGCGTTTTTGCGCATGCCCGCAGCTGCTTTCTTGGCTATGGCTTTACGGTCTGAGAATGTAGTTTTGCGCCAGTCAGCGTAAGTTTTTTCTGCTGTCGCGATAGCCGCTTCTAGCGCCGCGTCGTTCATTTCTTCAAAACTTTTGACAAGTTTACCGTCGTAGGGGTTGATGCTTTGGTAGGCCATATGCTGCGTCTTTAAAAATGGTTGATAAGTCATCCTATTAAGTGCGCCGCAATGGCTGTATCAGCAGATAACGAAAATTTTTGTAGTCCAATGCGCTTGGCAAGGCCATATGCGCGTGAAGTGGCGCATGCACTACATTCGCAAAGCCCCGGCATAACCGGTCATCTCTAGGTATCCGCGCCCTACATGCTTGTCGTTGCTGTCAAACAGATCGCTCAATCCTTCCCAGTACACGGCGCCTGTTGAGCTGCGGCTGTCCAGCTCTTGGTTGGCTATCACCGCTTTGACGGTGTAGTAGTCTGCAGGCGTGCGCACTAGCCACTCGGTGGGGTATTTAGCGCCAGTCAGCGGGCTGGTCCAGCCCTTTAGCGCTTGAAACTTGACTTCATTAGGTTTGGCAACAAAAGCTGGCAAACCTGCGGACGGTGCTGCGCGATATGACCCACCGGTCCACAATGCGGTGCCGTCTTTGCGGCGTAATTGAAACGCTGTTAGCGCACTGCCGTCAAACAAGTTCATGCCAATCCAGTCCCAGCCCACAGCTTGCGGGTGCAGCAGCTCTTGGCTCCATTCATGGTCTAGCCACGCAGTGCCTTGGATGTCAAAGTTTTTTCCCTGCACGGTAATGCGCCCAGCAGCGGCCAGCTGGGGTTTGCTGTAGTAATAGCTGGCTTGTTGTTCTTCTGGGCCTTTGCGCGACAAGCCTTGGTCGCCTTGCAGTAGCAGGGCTTGGGTTTCGGTAAAGCGCAAATCCATGGCGAAATCTTTGGCTGCAATGCGCGCTTGGTAAGTCGCCTGCGCTTGTGCAGTAGCTGGGTTGCTTTTAGCCGCAGGAATGGCCCGCTTGAGTGTCCAGTCGCGCAGCTTTATGTCGGTGTCTTGTTCGCTGGCTTGCGCTATACCAAAACCTTCGCGTGCTATGCGCTGGTCGTGCATTAGTTTTTTGCCTTGTACATCGGTCACCGCGCAGTGGGCAAAAATCAGCTGCTTGGCAGCAAATTTAGATTGCATGTTTTGCGTGGCCTCTACGCGCGATCTGAAAAAGGTAACTTGAAAACCAAACTCGCGGCCTGTTGGATCTTTGGCGTAGCCGGTGATGTACCACCACTCGGTGCGCAGGTCGGGGTGCGCGCCGTGGTCACGCGGGAAGGCTAATGTACGCGCTGGCAGGGCGTGTGCGCTTGGCAGAAGTGCCAAGGCAATTCCTAGCTGAATAAACGAGCGTTTTGACAGGCCGGGCGCAAGTGCGTTATAGCCAAGCGAAGCTGGGTGTCCCACTGAGGGTGATCGAGCTAACGCAGACGTGCGGTGATGCATTACCAATCCTCCTTCACCGCCAGCACCGCGTCTTTGCCTGCGGCGGCGCGCCCGGCCAACCACGCGGTGATGGTACCTGCAGCCACTACAGCGGCGCACAGCAGGGCTAGCCGCATCCACGGTACGGTTAAATCCATTGTCCAGTGAAAACTCTGCGGGTTCACAATATGCACCAATATGCCTGATACCAGCAAACCCATGGCGCAGCCTGCTGCAGAACCAATAGCAGTCCAGGCAGCGCCTTCGCTAGCCACCACTTGCAGTATTTGCCTGCGGGTGAGGCCCAGATGCGCTAGCAGACCAAACTCTTTGCGCCGTGCCAGCACCTGCGCGCTAAAGCTGGCGGCGACGCCAAACAAGCCAATCGCAATGGCCACGCCTTGCAGCCAGTAGGTGACTGCAAAGCTGCGGTCAAAAATCTTCAATGACAAAGTGCGTATCTCTTGCGCGCTGGCAAACTCCACCAGTTTGTTAATGTCCACAGGCGGGTTGGTGGCCGCAAACTGGCTGCGCACATAAGCGCGAATGCTTTCTTGCACGTTCTGCGTATCACCGTCGTTACGCGGCCATACCGACAAGTCGTCGACCTGTGCATCGCCGGTGATGCGCACGTAGGTGGCATGGTCTATGGCAATAGCGCCAAATTGGCGTGCATAGTCGCGCCACACACCCGCTACGTAGTACGTAGGGTTCACTATAGATTTAATAGCTGCGTGAGCAGGATTTACTTGGGTTAATGGCATATTTAGCTTAAAAATATGGCCTAAGCGGGCGTTGTACAGGTCTACCATCGCCTCGCTTACGTACAGTGGCACGGCGTCTGCGGGTACGCCGCTGTTTGGTGGCACGGGGCTGCCTACCATCGGCAAATCTTTAGCGGGGTTGTCAATCGGGCGCGCCACTAGCATGACGCTAGGCTGGGCTGGGTCTAGCTGCAGCGCCACGGTACGAATGCCCGCCACACGCGCCACGCCGGGCAGGGCGCTAATGGCTTGCACCTGCACGCTAGAAAAGTTAATCAACTGGCCCGCAGCACTGCTGCCCGCTGTGCGCACATACAAAGGCGCGGGCAGCACTACGTCTAGCCACTGCATGACAGAGCTGCGAAAGCTGGCCACCATCACCGTGAGTGCCACTGCCAAGCTGAGTGCCGCCACCACGCCGCTGACGGCGACAGCGGCAGTCTCGCGTACGCGGCGCGCGCGCTCAATAGCCAGCATGGGCAGGGCGCGCGTAGCCACCAGCGGCGCAACCCGGTCGTACGCCAGTGCCACCAGCGGCGGTAGCAAACCAATACCGCCCACCAGTAGCAGCGCCACAGCAGCATACGCCCCCAGTGGAATGCCAAAAATAGGCGGGGTTAAGGTTAAACCTGCTCCAGCAGCTACCAATAGCAGAGCGATCCACACGCCGCGCCCGCGCCGTGCAGTGGTGCCCAAGCCTTTGAGCGTTTGCGCGAGCGGCAAGTTTTGCGCCGCATGCGCGGGCCACCATGCACCCACCATGGCCGCTGCCACACCCAGCGCGCCGTACACGGCTGCAGCCCACCCAGCCCATTGCAGCGTAGGTGCTACGCCCGCAAAATAGCCGCCGCCTAAATCACCGCCCAATAGTTGCAGCGCCAGCGCTGCCAACCCCGTGCCCAGCAGCAAGCCCAGCACGCTGCCTGCCATGCCCAGCGCCGCAGCTTCTAGCAGCACCAATTGCAAGCGCTGCTGGGCGGTCAAGCCCAGAACACCCAGCAGCGCCATTTGCTGCGCCCGCTTAGCCACGCTAAGCGACAGCACCGAGAACACCAAAAACGCCCCAGTAAACAGCGCCACCAGCGCCAGCACTGTCATGTTGACCCGGTAGGCACGCGACAGGTTGCTAATGCGCTGCTCAGCGTCACCCGGTGCCTGCGCTTGCACGTTGGCAGGTAGGGCTAAATCACGCAGCATGGTGGCTTTGTCGGCCCCTGCAACTAATCTTAGGTCGATGCGGGTGATCTGGCCTTGCAGGCCAAACACATCTTGTGCAGCGCCAATGTCCATCACCGCCAGGGCGCCACCGCCAGCGGCCACGCTGCCTTGGGCTGTTAGCTGAGTGGTGCGCAAGCCCGTTAGCAAGTTAACAGTGATGGGCGTGGAAAGGTCTTGCGATGGCAAGCGGTTGAGTTTGCTGGCAGCAGCGTTAAGAAACACAGTGTTGGGCAAGAAAAAGTTAAACCGCGTATCTGCACTTGCCGCCGCGGTGCTTGGTGCGGCACCTGAGGCTGTGCTACGTGCATCAGTGCCAGGCCGCTGGTTATCGCTAGGTACGGGTAACAACGCTGGCGATATGCGGGCGGCTACCAGCGCATCAATCCCCACCACTTTAATAGCCTGCTTTTGCCCGTTGGCAGCTATTTCATAGGTGCTCACCTCTAGCACCGGGCTGGCTACTTCTATGCTGGGGTGCTGGGCAACGCGGGTGTACAGGTTTTCGTCCAAATTGCCACTGCTGGCACGCAGCTCTAGGTCGGGCTGGCCGTTGACTGAACGCACTGCGCTAGAAAATTCACTCAACGCGCTGGCGTTAATTAAATGCACCGCAAACGCCAACGCCACCCCTAGCATGATGGCCACGACTGCGGCTGCACTGCGCCACGGGTGGTGGCGCACCTCGCGCCACGAGAAGGTGCCTAGAAGTTGCAGCAGTAGCATAGCTTGCAGCTTTGACCCAAAGGCGTCATAAGTTGATCCGCAGGTGTTAGCAATTGAAGCAGTAACATCACGACGCTACGCTCCAAGTTCTGCCGCGCCTGCTGGCCCATCGCTCGATAAACAATATAGCAATAAATCCCACCGTGTAGGCCACCACGTCCCACCAGTCGGGTGTGCTGTCCACGACGATACGCAACACAGGGTTGCTGATTTTCCAGCCCGCAGACTGCGCGACGTATTGTGACAACTCAACACCATAGCCCACCAGCAGCGCCGCAGTAGCTAGCCATAACGCAGGCGCGCGTACAAAGCTTTTAAAACCGTAATAAACAAATACCACGGCCAATGCGTCGCCCACCAAACCGCGCAGCCAGCCAATGTGGCGAAACACCGTAGCAATGCCCAGCTCTACACAAAATAGGGCAATGGTGATCAGCAGGGCGCGCAGGTTAAATGTCAGGCCTGCATTCCAAGCCGTTCGCGCTGAGCTTGTTGAAGTGTTCACGCTGCAATGCCTTGCGCCGTTAAATGCAGCACGCGGTCGGCTCGCGCTGCTGCTGCCTCCGAGTGTGTGACCAGTACCAGCGATGCGCCGTGCTGGCGTGTTTGCGCCACCAGTGCGTCCATGGTGCGGGCGGCGGTGGTGGGGTCGAGGTTGCCAGTGGGTTCGTCGGCCAGCACCAGCGGCGGGCGGTGCACCATAGCGCGTGCGATGGCCACGCGTTGCAGTTGCCCGCCCGAGAGCTGCTGCGGTAGCCGTGCGCCCAGGTCTTTCAGGCCCACCGCGTCCAGCATGTGGGCTACACGCTCGTCAATAACGGATTTAGGTTGCTGCAACAGCATCAGCGGCAAGCCCACGTTTTGCGCTACATCTAAATGCGGCAGCACATGAAACGCCTGAAACACAAAGCCCACTGCCTGCCTGCGCCACACGGCCAGTTGTTCAGCGCTCATGTGGCCCAAATTTGCGCTGCCTACGTGGATGCTGCCTGCGTCCCAGCTGTCTAGCCCGGCCATGCAATTGAGCAAGGTAGATTTGCCCACACCCGACTCGCCCACGATGGCGATAAATTCGCCGGCCTTAACGCTGAGCGACACGTAGGCAAATACGGCAGCGTCGCCGTAGCGTTTGGTCAACGATTCAATCTGCAGTGTCATAAATATTTCCTAGAGCCACGACTGTACCAAGGCCAGCACGGCCCGTTGTGCGTGGGGTTGATCGCACGGCACGATGTGGCGCTGCGGCATGCTGCGCAGCCAGGTAATTTGACGTTTAGCCAGCTGGCGCGTAGCGGCCACGCAGCGGTCATGCAGCTCTTTTTCTGCAAACACGCCGTCCAGCATCTCCCAAGTTTGACGGTAGCCCACACAGCGCATGGACGGCAAGTTCAGGTGCAGGTCGCCGCGTGCGCGCAGGGCTTTGACTTCATTTACCAAGCCAGCTTGCAGCATTACATCAAAACGCTGGGCAATGCGCTGGTGTAGCCACGCACGGTCAGCAGGTTCTAGACTAATCAATGGTGCAGTTACTATATTTTTAATAGCTGGTTGAGCAGGTAAATGGTGCGCTGCAAGCGTTTTTCCTGTTGAGATATAGACTTCTAACGCGCGCTGAATACGCTGTGAGTCATTAGGGCTTAGCCGTGCTGCAGTCACCGTGTCTACCGCCGCCAGCTTGGCATGCATTGCAGGCCAGCCCAGTGCAGTGGCCTGCGCATCTATCTGCGCGCGCACGACAGGGTTAGCAGGCGGCATGTCGTCTAGGCCGCCTAGCAAAGCTTTGAAGTAGAGCATAGTGCCGCCCACCAGCAAAGGCAGCTTTCCGCGTGCTTGAATGGCGGCAATCAATCGCGTGGCATCGGCTACAAACTGCGCTGCGCTGTAGCTGCTGGTAGGGTCGATGATGTCGATTAAATGGTGCGGCACCTGCGCCTGTTCGGCGGGCGTGGGCTTGGCGGTACCAATGTCCATGCCTGTGTACACCAGGGCCGAGTCAACGCTGATAATCTCCACCGGAATGTGCTGCGCGATCAGCAGCGACGCCGCACTTTTGCCGCTGGCTGTGGGGCCAGCCAGGCAAATGTAGGACGGTTTAATGTGCTGGTTGCTGTCCATACCGCTGCACCAGCACCCAAGCCGTTAACACAATCGATACCGCCCAAAAAGCCACACCGTAGGCTAGTGGCTTCACCGTACCGTCCATGTGCGACCCAATCCAGATGCCCATGGCAAACGCGCACAGCATCATTAAAAACCCCGATAGCGCCGACGCTGCCCCCGCAGCCTGCGGAAAAGGCCCCACAGCGCCTGACTGTCCACATGACTGGTGCACACCATGCCCCAGCATGAAAACGCAAAACGGCAGCAACACCGCCGCCACGCTAACTATCTGCGCAAACGCCAGCCCCGCCAGCAGCACCCCCGCCACAGCCGTAAACCAGCCGCCCAGCCACACTGTGCGCAGCACGCCGTAACGCACTAACAAACGGCGACACATAAACGTGCCCGTAATGTAGGACAGCGACATTACCGCCATCACCAGCCCATACTGCGTTTTAGACAAACCCAGCACCTTGATAAACACAAACGACGAGGTAGCTAAAAACGTAAACAACCCCGCATACGAGGTAACCGACAGCAGCGCATAAGCCCAAAACGTAGGGTGCCGCACAATCGTGCCCCACGTACGCAGCAAGGTGGCTGGCTGCAGTGCCTGCAGGTTGCGTATATGAATAGTTTCTTTAAACCTCAAACAAGCAAGGCATAACGTGACCATGCCAAAGATCGACAGCATCGCCATCGCCGCCCGCCAGCTTAGCCAGTCGGTCAGCAGCCCCCCCAGCGGCGCACTAAGGCAAGCAATCACACCCAGGCCCGATAAGCCCTTGCTCATCACGCGCGCGCCATCAACAGGTGCATATAAATCGCGTGTCATGGCGCGTGCACACATCACCACTGCGCCCATAGCCACGCCTTGCACGGCGCGCCAAGTGATCAACTGCTCTATGCTGCTGGCAAATACGCTACCCACAGACGCTGCAGCATATGCCGCCAGCCCCGCTATCAAAACAGGCCTACGCCCAAACCTGTCACTCAGCGGCCCCCACACCAGTTGCGACGTACCAAACGCTAACAGCAATGCCGTCAACGTCAACTGCGACTGCCCCATACTGGCCCCAAACCCTTCGGTAATGGCGGGCAGGGCGGGTAAATACAGGTCAGTGGTGATGGGCTGAATGCCCAGAAAGAGGCTGAGGAAGAGGACGACTAGATTGGGTTGCATGTAGCTGCAAAGCGTAGCAGATTTGAAGACAACTACTTACAGTACTCAAGCGCAATACGGATGCACAGCGCGGCAAGTTTTACCGGCCCATCAAACAGCAGCTAACCGTGCGGGGAGATACCGACGTGCTGGCATGGCTCAAAAGCCAAGGCAGCGGCTACCAAAGCCGGCTGAACGATATTTTGCGCAGCGCCATGCTGGATGCGCAGCGCTAGGGTGATGCGACCTACTTTTTAGATGCAAATCAGGCTGTAGCCCAATAGAATATTGCGGGAGCAGCTATAAATGTTATAGCCTTTCTTTAAGCCATTCTTCTGCTTCTAGCTCAATATTGCGTGGCTCTTGCAACGTAGCCAAGGTACTGAGCAGCCTACCCGCCAACGGCAAAAAACTCTCCAGCTTATGGTTGGGCGCAATCAGCACCACGACCGGCATAGGCAGTTGGCTGGCGCTTTGTTAGTACTGCATATTGTGGTCGCCCGTGATCAGCACATCAAAGTCACCCGCAGCAGCGGCCAGCAGTTTGCCGTTGACCAAGCCACTCCAGCCCATGAACTGCACCGTGCGCCAAAGTGGCCGGGCAGTGCAAAACTTAAGCTTTCTCGGTATCGACCCATCAAGCAGAATGCGCATGCACTACGGCCTGATTGGCCTCTTGCAACACACCCTGCGCCAACTCACGCGACACCGACGGAAACTCATCCAAAAACTCCGCCAGTGTTTCACCCGTTTCGATGTATTCAAACAAAATCCGCACCGGCACGCGCGCGCCCGCAAACACAGGCGTGCCGCCCAAAATGTGGGGATTGATAGTGATGAAAGTCGTATCCAGCATGCGCTGATGACACGCTTTGGCCGCTAAATCTGCAAATTCACCCGCCGCGCGGCCTGTACCGCCAGGGCTGAACTGGCCTAAGTGGGGCGCAGACCTGGTCGTTCCAGCCTGATCAAAGGCGTGCTGGGCACCCAGCGATGGGTGGCCATGCTTCGCCAACATTCAAGAATATATTTCGCTATTAGCGAAATATATTCTTGAATGTTGGCGAATCCTGCTATAATCAAGTTTGGGGCTAACAGAGATAACTGTTGAAAGTGGGATACGCAAATATCCTGTGGGGTCGAAAGACTCTAACTACTCGTTCGGTCTCTGTCGATGCGGCGCTACATGCTAGTACTGTAACGATGGATTCCGGTGCGAGCCTTCCCGGACGACTCCGGAAAGGCATTTGGAGATAGGGGGTTAAACCGCCGTTTTGCTCTGCTTGGATGCGGACGACAGCTACGGCATACATATTTCATGTATGTTGGTTAGTGCAGCCAAGGAGAATCTTTATGATTCTTAAGCCTCCCAAACGGCGGGAGACGAAAAGCCAACGCAAGTCGTGGTGGCTGCGCCCGGAAACTTTGCGTATAGCTTTTGCTGTAGTGCGCTTAGTTTCTCAGGTCGCAAAGCTCATCGACTGGTTACTGCGGTAATTTGTCACCCCTTTATTTCATACTTTGGAGGTTGTTATGCTAAATCGCGCCCTTCGGCTACTGAGAACCTACCATCAGTTGAATCAGGTGGAACTTGCAAAACTGCTAGGTATATCAAACTCATATTTGAGTGAAATTGAAAGCGGCGATAAAAGCCCAAGCTTAGAGATATTAGACAAGTACGCCGACATTTTTAAGATGCCGGTCTCCTCAATTATGTTGTTCTCTGAGTCAATAGGAGAGGAGCGTACGCCAGGAGCTAAATTACGCGTTGGCGCTGCCAACAAAGTGCTGCGTCTCTTGGAGTGGCTGGATGAGCGAAACATCGTAACAAGTCATGCCTAAACGATATCCTGTACACGACTCGCCTTTATACCGACTGAAAGGTAAAGGACGATTTGAACTTGTACTTGGAGTCGCTTGGGACGCGGTGCCAAATCTGTTATCCAGTCATGCTTACAGAGTGTGGCTTAACGACAAAGGTCGTGAAATTCAAGCGCCAGTTAATTGGATGGCAAAAGTTCATGAACGTATCGGGAGGTTGTTGGCACGAATTGAATTACCCAGCTATTTGTACTCGCAGATAGGGCGTTCATACGTTGATAACGCAAATCAACATGTCGGCTCACACCCTGTCGTAAAAACAGATATTCATCGTTTTTATCCAAGCACTACCAGAGCCATGGTTATGCGTATGTTTTTGCACGATTTTGAGTGCGCAGAAGATATTGCTCACCGACTGGCTGATATTTGTTGCTACAAACAGCTTCATTTGCCAACTGGCAGCGCAGTTAGCGGGCGAATAGCTTTCTTTGCTGCAAAACATATGTTTGACGAAGTCGCCAATCTTGCCAGCAACGTAAATTGCAAAGTCACAGTCTATGTCGATGACGTTACGTTGTCTGGTGAAACGGCGAATAAGCAATTACTTGGTGGTGTTCGCAGAATAATACGCACTCACGGCCTGAAAACCAAGCGCGTTAAGTCTATTACCTATGCAGTAAGTGTCCCCAAACTAATCACTGGCGCTATCGTCGCGAAATCTGAGCTGCGGTTGCCGAATATTCGACACAAAAAAATTTGGCAAACGCGCAACGCGCTTCGCAGCGCAGAGGGGGCTGAACGCGTCAAGTTACAGCGGGTACTTCGTGGAAGATTACAAGAGGCAAAACAAATCGTAGGTTGATTTAGTAAAGACAGGGAGTTCGTGGCTAAACTCACGATACTATAATTTAGGAGTATCGCGCGATGCGAAAGGGTCATCCGCAGTACCTGTTTTCCTAGGACACTTTATCGTTCAACACAACTACCGGAGATAAGGATGACTACCAAAAATCTTGCCTGTTCTCTCACCTTTGCAATTCTGATGGCTGGATCTCTGAATGCGCAGCAACTAGGCGGCTCGACAGGCGACTACTACACCGACTTAGGTGCAATACTTGGGTCAGTCGAGGCAGTCAAGTTGATTAAAGACATCTGTAATGAAGAGTTTCCAGACACTGCCGATGCTAATCAGAAAGCTTATTCTGATTGGCGGGCAACGAATTTGAAATTCCTGCAAGAGGTCGAGCGTAATCGCATCAAATTGATTAACGAATTTCAGAAGATATCAGCAGCTAAAGCAGCGGAGTTTGTTAGCACCTCCAATAAGAATTTTCTGGCATTTAAGGTGCAGCAACGACAAGATATGGCCTCTGATGGGCGCACAACGTTTCGTGCTAGATGTGCTAACTTTGGAGTTCTAACGAAATCGCAGCAGTGGACGCTACAAAGTTCTATGGCCGAAGAAGTGGCGACTATGCGCCAAGGCCCCCCAAAATAAATGGTCTCCTAGACCTAATCCTCCATCTCAAAATTCAAAAAAACGGCCCTTTTTGCGAGATGAAATTTAAAGCGGCTGCCGCTAAAAAATAACTCCGTTGAACGTAACTACCACCATCTACATTAGTACGGGTGAATTCTGGTTTTCTAATAAATTTCAACTACCCCCGCCGCCTCCTGCCCACTCTCAATATGCGCCCGCATCGCCGCCTGCGCCGCCGCAGCATCCCGGCTCGTTAACGCCGCCATGATGGCCGCATGCTCCACAAGGGATTCTTCAATGCGCCCGGCCTTTAGCAGCGACTGTGCGCGGTTAAGCTTCATCACTTTGCGCAGGTCGGCCACCATTTGGCCTGCCCAGCGGTTGTTGGCTACTTCTAGTAGTTTGACGTGGAAGGCTTCGTTTAGCTGGAAGAATTTGACGCGGTCTCGTGCGGCCTTTTCTAGCTGCTGGTGCAGGGCTTCTAATTCTTGCAGTTGCTCTGCGGTGGCGGTGCTGGCCACGGTGCCCGCTGCGTCGGCCTCTAGCACGGCCATGAGGTGGAACACGTCGCGCAGGTCTTTGGCGTTCACCTCGGTGACATACGCGCCGCGCCGCATTTTCATGGTGACCAGGCCCTCGGCGGCCAGCACTTTGATGGCTTCGCGCAGGGGGGTGCGGCTGATGCCGTACTCCTCTGCCAGCTTCAGTTCGTCTATCCACGCGCCGGGTTCCATGTCGTTGGCTTTGCCTGCGAAGATGCGCTGGCGCAGGAGCTCAGCTACTTCTTCGTACAAAGGTCTTGGCTCTAGGCGGGCGTGTGACAAAGGGGCGTTCATTGGTGGTTTTGTGTGAAGGCTTCGACAGGCTCAGCCCGAACGGTGGTGGGCTCAGCTCGAACGGAAATTGGCTTTAGTTTACACGAAACTGAATTTTGAATTCATAATTATGGATGAAATTGTGGGTAAAATTGCTGCATGACTGAAAAAGCTAAGCCTGTGAAATTAGAGCCTGC
>JAYSWJ010000303.1:0-7110 GCA_043718065.1 Polaromonas sp. | reverse complement strand
TGGTTCAGCGCCAGAATGGCGTTAGCACTCAGCGCGCCAAAGCTCATGGCCGAGATGTTGAACACGCTCATGGCATACGGCTGCGTGCAGCCATGGCCCGGCGCACCCACGGTGATGCGAAAGTCGTGCGAGGCTATTTTGGTCGGGGCCATCGAGTGGTTGATCCACTCATAACCCCCCGCGCCTACGTCTAGCTGTGTGCCAAACGGGCGTTTGTCGGGCTCGCCCTTGGCACGCTGGTACACCAGCGAGCGCTGCGAACGCGAAAACGGCGCAGCGTCGGTGTCGCTTTCTAAAAAGTACTGCCGCATCTCGGGGCGTATGTACTCCAGCAAAAACCTAAAGTGGCCAATCACCGGGTAGTTGCGCAAAATAGCATGGCGGCTTTGGCGCAAGTCGCGCGCGCCCAGCAGGCTTAGCGCGCCAAACACCACCAGCAGCAACCAGCCCGTGTTAAACGCAATGACGCTGAACAAGCTGAGCAGCGCAATAAAAATGCACAAGCCCCACGCGGTATAGCGCACAGGCACGTGGGCGTTAGCCCGGGCAATGGTTTCTGCAATCATGGTGCAATGCTAACTTGCAAACGGCGGTTTTACCAAGGCTAAGAAAGCCATAGCCCAACGCTGCGCCGCCTTATTTTTTTGGCGGTCTGGGTTACGCACCCCTACCAGCCCAGCCCCAAATGCAGCGGCAAGTACACCGCCATGCCGCCTACTATGCAGCCCAGCGTGCTTTTGCGCCAGTAAAACACCGCTATGCCAGCGGCAGCACCGTACAAACGGGCGTCTTTCAGGGTGCTGATCAGCGCGCCTTGGCTGACCACAATCTCGGGGATGATGACAGCGGCCAGCGCTGCAATGGGCGCGTACTGCAGGCCGCGCTCGGCCCAGTGGGGCAGCTTCCATTCACGGTTACTGATAAAGAAAAACGACCGCGCCAACACAGTGACACAGGCCAAGCCCGCGATGGTCACCAGCGTCCACACATCGGTAGTGCCTGCGGTCATGTTTCCCCCCCGGGTTGCGCCCCGGGCGCAAGCGGCGGCACTCTAGGCGCGGCCGGGCGCAACTTTTCTAGCGACAAACACACCACCACGGCCACACAAATAGCCACCAAAATATTAAGTTTGAGCGGCAGCGCAAAGGCCGCTACCGCCGCCGCGCCCGCCACCGCCGCTGACACGATGCGCAGCTTAGAGCTGGCCAATGAACTGGCCACCCCCACCAGCGCCAAAATACCCGCAAAGCCCAAACCCCAGTGCTGCGGAATCAAATTAGCCAGCCCAATGCCCAGCAAGCTAGCACCCACCCAGCTCACCCAATTAACAAAGCAATTGCCTCCTAAATAAGCCTCTTGCCCACGCAGTGCATTTAGATCATCCTTCGGTACAGGATGCGGAAACCGCTTAACAAACATCACATAGCTTAAGTCTGCCGTTAAGTAACCACTAACTAGCCTGCGCCACAGCGGCTGGTGCATCACATACGGGCGCAGGTGAATGCTAAACACGACAAACCGCAAGTTAACGCACAAACCGGTAGCCAGCACCACCCAGATGGGCGCGCCCGCCACGATCAGCGGCATGGCGGCCAGCTGCGAGCTGCCGGCAAACACCGTCAGCGCCATGGCCAGCGACTCTACTAAGCTCAGGCCCGACTTCATCATGGCCACGCCGGTCATCAGCCCCCAGGCCGCTATGCCGGGGGCGACGGGCAGCATGTCGCGCGCGCCTTGGGCAAATTCGGGGTGCTGCCAAATGCGCTGGCTTACGGGCCCGCTTGTCGCTTGTTTATCCAAACCGCTGCCCCACTTGCAGCGCAAATCCGCGACTAAATTCTGCTGCTGGCAAGCGCTTGCCGCCTGCGCGCTGCAGCGTAGTCAGTTGCAGCACACCGTCGCCGGTTTGCACGCCTATTCCGACCTCATTTATATGCAAAATAGTGCCTTCTAGGGCGTCGATACTGCTCAAGCAGCTATTAATTTGAGAGCTGTTGATCTTTACCAGCTCGCCCAGTATTTGCGCCGTGCAACCTGGAAAGGGGTCCAATGCGCGTATTTTGCGCTCTAGCGTGGCAGCAGGTTGCGCCCAGTCGATACGCGCCTCGGCCTTGTCGATTTTGTGGGCGTAGGTGATGTCTGAGGCACTTGAGGGGCTAGAGGCAGTGCTGTCTGCGCCATTGGCATGGCCAGCGCTTTTGGGCAAAGCGGCACTGCTTGCGGATGGCGCGCTGGCGGGCGCTTGTGGCTGCGCCGTGCGCGTGAGTGTGTTGTAGTTTGTCAACGCCTGCACGATACAGCGCCCGCCCATGGCAGCCAGTTTGTCGTGCAGCGTAGGTGTGGTGTCGTCAGGCGCAATGGCCAGGCTGTCCACCAGCAGCATGTCCCCCGTGTCCAGCCCCGCGTCCATTTGCATAATGGTGATGCCCGTGCGCGCGTCGCCCGCCTCGATAGCCCGGTGGATAGGAGCCGCGCCGCGCCAGCGCGGCAGCAGGCTGGCGTGGATATTCAAACAACCCAACTTACCAGCCCCCACGCTGGCCACTGCGTGTGCTGCGCTGTCCATGACATCCAGCACCCACTGCGGCAAAATCAGCCCGTAGGCGGCCACCACCATCACGTCGGCATCGGCTGCCAGCAGGGCGGCTTGCGCTGCGGCGGCATCGTCTGCGTACTTGCCGCCTAGCCGCAAGCTGCGCGGCTGGGCCACGGGTATGCCGTGCTCTTGCGCCAGCAGCTTGACAGGGGAGGCGTGTAGTTTCAGGCCGCGCCCGGCAGGCCGGTCGGGCTGGGTCAGTACCAAGGGCACGCTAAAGCCCGCTTGCAGCAGCTGGCGCAGCGCAACAGCTGCAAATTCGGGCGTGCCAGCAAAAATGATCTTCATGACTGATGCTAATTGCTATTAATTAAATAGCTGCTTGAGCAGGATATACTTGGGTTAACAGCCTAAATGACTGTATAAAAGGCTCTGTGAACGGGGTGTCGAGGCCCAGCTACAGCCCATTAGTCGTTTTTAGCCATTTTCAAGGCTTTTTCTAGTTTAGCCTTAATGCGGTTGCGCTTAAGCGGGCTTAAATACTGTACAAACACTTTGCCCTGTAAATGGTCCAGCTCGTGCTGAATGCACACGGCCAGTGTGCCCTCAGCATCAATCTCGCGCACGGTGCCCGTGGCGTCTTGTGCACGTACTTTTACCGCAATGCTGCGTTCTACACCGTCATAAATGTCGGGCACGCTCAGGCAGCCTTCGTCGCCTTTTTGCGTCTCGGGGCTGGCCCAAGTGATTTCGGGGTTAATCAGCACCATCGGCTGGTCGCGCTCCTCGCTTATGTCGATCACGACTAGGCGCTCGTGTACGTTCACCTGCGTGGCGGCCAGGCCGATGCCATTGGCTTCATACATGGTCAGCAGCATGTCGTCCACCAGCTGGCGCACGCGCGCATCTACCGCGGCAACAGGCTTGGCCACGGTATGCAAACGTGGGTCGGGGTAACGCAAAATAGGTAAAAGCTGGTGGGCGGTCATGGTGGCAGGGGCAAAAAATCTAAAAGTGCTGGCTATTTTGCCGGACAGGGCAAGGGCCGAAGCGCCGAAACACGGCTACAGGTCTAAACTGACGTATTTTCGCTAATTTTCAAGCCTCTCGTTCACGTAGGGATACATAATTTGCATTTATCCTTGCCAAATCAACAAGTTAAATCGAGAATTGATTGTGAATTATGATGATAAGGCGAGAGGCTTTCATGACGAAGCGCATTTCTAAACTGACAAAAAATACCGTTCAAATGGCCGTTTGGGGGCTAGCAATAGCTGCCTTTAGCACTACAGCGGGCGCACAATTTGTCACTACCCCAGCCCAAAAGGCAACCGCACAGCAGGTGGCGCAATCTGGCGTGGCGCTTAGCGAGCTAAGCCCCAGCGCGCCTGACAGTTACACCGTCAAGACGCGCGACACCTTGTGGGACATCTCGCGTTTGTTCCTTAAAAGCCCGTGGCGCTGGCCCGAGCTGTGGGGCATGAACCTGCAAGAAATTCGCAATCCGCACCTGATCTACCCCGGCCAACAGCTGTTTTTAGACAAAAGCAATGGCCGCGCGCGGCTGCGCATGGGCGCAGCGTCGGGCGGCTCTGGCGATACCATCAAAGTATCGCCTCGTGTGCGCAGCAGCACGCTGGCCGACGCCACCATTCCTACTTTGCCACCTAATTTGATCGAGCCGTTCTTGGCCGAGCCCTTGATCGTGGACGAGCTGACCCTGTTTAGCGCACCACGCATTGTGGCCACACAAGACCGCGTGCTGCTGGCCCGAGGCGACCGCGCGTACGCCCGATCGCAAAAAGAAGGTGACCTCAGCACCGCCAAGGGCGCGTCTGATAAATACCGCGTGTTCCGCAACGTCACTGCGCTAAAAGACCCCAACAACGGCTTGGTCATAGGCTACGAGGCGCAGTACGTGGGCGACGCTGAGCTGGTGCGCGGCGAAAGCATAAAAGTCGGCACAGACAAAGACGGCAAAGAAACCCAAGAGATCGTGCCTGCCACGATCGACATCGTCAACAGCAAAGAAGAAATGCGCGTAGGCGACCGCTTGCTGCCCGAGCCTAAGCGCGAGTTTCGCACCTACATCCCGCGTGCGCCAGAGCAAGTTATCCAAGGCGGGCGCATTGTGTCGGTCTACGGCAGCGCCGTGGTCAACGCTGCACAAAACCAAGTGGTAGTGATCAACCGCGGCAAAGCCGATGGCATAGAAAACGGCTACGTCATGGCGATTTTGAAAGATGGCGCCACCATTTTGGACCGCACAACAGACGCTAAAGACACTATCAAACTGCCTGATGAACGCAACGGTTTGTTGATGGTGTTCCGCACGTTTGACAGGCTGTCTTACGCGCTGGTGCTGCAAATCACCGACGGCGTGCGCGTGGGTGACCACTTGGTCAATCCGCGCTAGTCGCACCGCTACCCCCATACTCGCCATGCAGCGCGATGAACTCGCGTCTTGGCTGCGCCTGACGCTGGCACCCGGCGTGGGCAACATAGCGGCGCGCAAGCTGCTGGCCGCGTTTGGCCTGCCGCAGGCCGTGTTTGCGCAAAGCCTGACTGCATTAAACCAATGCGTTAGTGACGCACAAAGTCAAGCCATCCAACTGGTTCCTGAAGGTCTATACGCCCTCACCCAAGCTACGCTCGACTGGCTAGCCGCCAGCCAGCGCGACGGTATCACCCGCGCTGTCATCACGCTGGCCGACCCTACGTATCCCAAAGCGCTGCTGGCCTTAGACGACCCGCCACTGGTGCTGTACATGACAGGCTCCCGCGCGGTGTATCGCCAGCTTGCGGCTAAAGACCTGGCCAACGATATTGCCATCGTCGGCAGCCGCAACCCCACGCCACAAGGCGCTATCAATGCGCGCAGCTTTGCCAGCACCTTTGCGCAAGCAGGCCTGCATGTAGTGAGCGGCTTGGCCTTAGGCATCGACGGCGCCGTGCACGAAGGCGCGTTAGACGCCCGCGAAGCATCGCCCGCCACCGCAGGCAGCACCATTGCCATCGTGGGCACCGGGCTAGACCGGGTGTACCCCAAACAGCACCACGAGCTGGCGCACCGCATTGCCACGCACGGCGTGATTTTGAGCGAGTTCCCCATAGGCACGCCGCCCCTGTCCGCCAATTTTCCTAAACGCAACCGCATCATCTCGGCACTGACCCAAGGCACGCTAGTGGTCGAGGCTGCGTTGCGGTCGGGTTCATTAATTACCGCGCGGCTGGCGGCTGAGCAAGGCAAAGACGTGTTTGCGATTCCGGGGTCAATCCACTCCACTTTGTCCAAAGGCTGCCACAGCCTGATTAAGCAAGGCGCAAAATTGGTAGAGTCGGCGCAAGATGTGTTGGAAGAGCTAACCTATCCGCCTATTGCCGCGCTATCGTTGCCTAAAGCAAAAGCTAAAACCAGAGCCAAAGCCCAAGCCAGCGACCCGGGCGAATCCAACGCGCTGCTTGACGACGAAGAAACCCCAGCGCCAGACACCAACCCACAAACCGCCTTGCTCACCGCGATAGGCTACGACCCCGTCAGCCTAGACGCGCTGATTGCCCGCACCGGCTACGACGCCGCCACGCTGCAGGCGTATTTGCTGGAACTAGAACTGATCGGTGAGGTAGTGCGTTTGCCCGGCGGCTTGTTCCAGCGCCACGCGGTAGCGTAAAAACAGCACGCAACAGATGGCTTAAAAAGGCCGGGATTAACCACCCGACTACGGCACCCTACCTTCAGATTTTTATAGCACTTTAGCTTTTTCAGCCCGCAAATAATGCTCAACCAGCTATGAAATTAGTAGTGGTCGTCCATCCTACTACCCAAAACCTTACCGAAGCGAGGGCTGTTTAAATTACGCAAAGAATAATGTGACGAGTCGGGTCCGTCTCGATGAAAAATACGTAGGAAGGCGCGCGTTGACCATGCTCACGAATCAAAAGCCTTAATTCGCGCGTGTTTTCGGAGTATTTTTCGCGAAAGAGATGCCCGGCTTGAGTCCAGCTCTCCAGCGCGCAATAGAGTCCAGCCTACCGGCAGTAACGTTAGCCCAAACATCCACTCACCGATGCACAACAAAGTCCAGCACTCCGTAGATGCAATACAGTACAACCCACCAAAGACAACATCCCCAGCAATAGCACTTAAGCCAACAGTCGCTCAGGGTTAGCGTCCAGCTTGGTCAGTGCCTCGCGGGTAGCACGCACAGTCAGCGCTTCATCTTCTATCGGCGATATCAAGCCCGCTTGCAAGTAGGCGGCCAAGCGGCGCACTTGGAATAAATAGGTGCGCGTAGGCGTGGCAAACAAATGCAATTGCCCACGCTCACTGCGCCACGCATACTGCACCCGCGTAGCTTTGCCGTTGTGGTCCAAGTTAAACCAATTGCCCGGATCAAGCTCGAGCGCCCACCCGCGCATAGCTTCGCTAGGATCGCTGCCGCCCGAGGTAATAATGTCAATGCCACTGATGTCAATACCCAGCATCAGCTCAATACTCTCGGCGTCAATCGGCAAATCGCCCACATCGTCTTCTGAGACAAAATCTTCCAAGTTTTTCAGGCGTTTAGACATCG
>JAYSWJ010000302.1:0-7135 GCA_043718065.1 Polaromonas sp. | reverse complement strand
GTGCTTGGTCTTTGTCCACGCTTTCTTTGATGGCTAGCAGAAGATCGGGTGCGCGCTGCACTTCGTCAATGACGGCTTGCTTTAAGCCTCGCACGAAGCCAGCAGGGTCTGACCGCGCAGCAGCTAGAGTGGCGGGGTCGTCTAGGGTGATGTAGGGGCGGTCGATATTGGCATAGAGTTTTGCCAAAGTGGTCTTGCCTGCCTGCCGTGGGCCCACTACCAGCACCACACGCGTGTCTTGCAAAGCGGTAGCAATTTTGCTTTGCACATGGCGGGCGATAGCTGGGCTTGAGGCTGGTAAGTTAGTGGTGGACATGCTGCAAAAATGGATGATAAATAACTCTGACTAATTGTAATTTATATGTTGACTAATTTAAAATATAAAACTGACTAATTTGAAAAATTACAGTGAAACGTATAGAGCTTGAGCATAACTTTATTAAGTTTGGCGCAGATAAGTACTGTATATTAAATCAGTATAATTATCTATTTAAACTTAGTTCAAGCGAAACTTAGCAAAGCGCACCTGTATGAAATCTACGCCATCCGCCAGTCTCGCAGAGCCGTTACCCGCCCTGCAAAGCATGGGGCTGGAATTACCGTGATGCGCAGGCTGTGTGTGATGATTGACGCAGATTTGGCGGCTTTGTATGGGTGGAGACTAAGCGCTTCAATGAAGCCGTCAAACGCAATACAGAGAAGTTTCCACCTGACCTTATGTTTCAGCTCACCGCAGACGAGTTTGCCAACTTGAGGTCGCAAATTGCGACCTCAAGTTTAGACAGCCCCAGCCATGGCGGACGGCGCTATTTACCACGGGTGTTTACACAACACGACAGCTTTAGCCACACCACCCGCACGCAGCTAAAGCAAGTGTTTGACGCGTTGCGCCAGCTGATGGTACCGCCTGATCCGCCCAAACGGCCTATTGGGTTTGTTACGCCGCAGGATAAATCGACTTAACATGCCCGCTGCCCTCATTACTCTAGACGCCTTGCGCCGCTACGCGGTAGCCCGCACGCTGTTTGCGCCCACTACGTTGCCCGCCGCCATTAAGCGCCTGGGTTTTGTGCAGGCCGACCCGATTCGGGCACCGGCGCGGGCGCAAGACTTGACTTTGCGGCACCGGGTGAAGGGCTATTGCGCAGGGGATTTAGAGCGGCGGTATGCGGCGCTGGGCATTGAAGAAGATTTTTTTGTGAACTACGGGTTTTTGCCGCGCGCCACGCAGGCGCTGATGCACCCGCGCACACCGCGTGTGGCGTGGCCCACGGCGCGCATAGAGCAGGCGCAGGCAGTGCTGGCGTATGTGCAGGCACACGGCCATGGCGCAAGTGGGGTGCACCCGCGTGAGGTAGACGCGCATTTTGCCCATGGCCGCGCGCGCAACTGGTTTGGTGGGTCGTCTAACGCTAGCACGCAGCTGCTAGACGCCATGCACTACCGGGGCATGCTGCGCATTGCGGGCCGGGCAAGTGGGGTGCGCACGTATGCGGTGCCTGCTGCAGCCAAGGGGCCCATCCCCACGCCGCAAGAGGCGCTAGACCTGGTGGTAGACCCAGCGCAAGCCATGGACGCGCTGGTAGACGTGATAGTGCACAAATACGCGCCCCTGCCCGAGCGGTCTTTGGCAGAGCTTTTGCGCCTGCTGCTGCGTGGCGGCGTGCCGCAGTGGAACGCGCTACGCGCCGACGCCTTTGCACGCGCCAAGCTGCGGCTGGCCAGCACGGTGGTGGGCGGCACCACATGGTACTGGCCGCGCGGCGAGTCGCCTGCTGCTGCACGCTATGCGGTCAAAGATGATGTGCCAGACGCCGTGCACCTGCTGGCCCCGTTTGACCCACTGGTGTGGGACCGCCGCCGCTTTGAGCTGCTGTGGGGCTGGGCCTACCGTTTTGAGGCCTACACGCCTGCGCCCAAGCGGGTGCGCGGCTACTACGCGCTACCGCTGCTGTGGCGCGACCAGGTGGTTGGCTGGGGTAATGTGTCAGTTGCTGAGGGTGAGCTAAAGGCCGACCTAGGCTACGTAGCAGGCAAACCGCCGCGTGAGGCGGCGTTTAAGCAGGCGCTGGGCGAAGAGCTGCAGCGCATGCGGGTGTTTTTGGGGCTAAGTTAGGGCAGCCGTTTTTTGGGTAAAAACCCTGTGCGCAGACGCTGTTAAACAAGGAACTCTCGCATCTGTGGGGTAATCCAAAAATTCCACAACACAATTATTTGGAGATACACCATGACCATTCGTTTCACTGGCACGCTGATCGGCAGCTTTGCCGCCATTGCCTTAGTTGCAGGCTGCGCCCAAAACGCGGCTACAGCACCCAGCTCAGCGCCTGCTGCTGCCAGCCCAATGAGCTTTTTTCTTACCAGTGTTAATCCGGGCAAGGGCGCTGACCTAGGCGGCTTGGCCGGGGCCGACGCTTACTGCGGCAAGCTGGCTGCCAGTGCGGGTGCAGGCAGCAAAACCTGGCGCGCCTACCTTAGCACTTCAGGTGCTAACCCGGTGAACGCGCGTGACCGAATTGGCAACGGCCCATGGACCAACGCTAAAGGCGAACTGGTAGCCGCCAACGTGGCCGAGCTGCATGGCAGCAACAAACTAAATAAGCAAACTGCCTTAACTGAAAAAGGCAGCACGGTCAGCGGCCGCGGTGACCCTGTGAACCTGCACGACATCCTTACCGGGTCTACCGACGATGGCCGTGCCTCTACCGAGGCTAAAGACACCACCTGTGGCAACTGGACGCTGGGCGGCGCAGGATCGGCCATTGTGGGCCACCACGACCGTATGGGCCTGAACGACTCTGCGCCCATGAAATCATGGAACTCGTCCCACGGCTCACGTGGCTGCAGCTTGGACGATTTGAAAGCTACCGGCGGTGGCGGTTTGATGTATTGCTTTGCGGCCAACTAACGCCTTGCAAACCAGTAGATACTCTGCCCCATGCCAGAGTATTTGCCCCACGCCGTATCCCGTCTTCGCGCAGCTCGCCTAGCGCGCAGCACCAAGCCTTTCTTAGCGCGCGGCGGCCCGCATGGCGCGCGTTGTGCAGGTTGCCGGCTGGTGCTTAGCCACTGCATGTGCGCTTTGCGCTGCACCGTGCCAACACACTGCGGCGTGTGCTTGCTGATGGCCGACATTGAACCCCTAAAACCCAGCAACACAGGCTGGCTAATTGCTGATGTAGTAGCCGATACAGCCGCTTTTGGCTGGGCGCGCACCGTGGTAGACCCTGCGCTACTGGCCATGCTGGCCGACCCGCAGTGGCAGCCGTATGTGGTGTTTCCGGGGGAATATGTGGCGGCTGATCGCGTGGTGACGCGGGTGCAGCCTGCAGCGCAAGTTGCAACGCAGCCTGCAGCGCAGGCGGGCGGCAAGCGCCCGTTGTTTGTACTGCTAGACGCTACTTGGCCCGAGGCGCGAAAGATGTTTCGCAAAAGCCCTTACCTAGACCACTTGCCAGTGCTTAGCCTGCAGCCCGACCAAATCTCGCGCTACCGCCTGCGCCGCTCCCGCCGCGACGACCACTTTTGCACCTCCGAGGTAGCAGCGCTGTGCATGGACCTGGCGGGTGATGCACATGCCGCGCATATGCTAGAGGCTTACCTAGACGTGTTTACCGACCATTATTTGCAGGCCAAGCACCAGCAGCCAATTAACTTGGACGATGCAGCACATGTGCGCTGGCGTAGCTTACAAGGTGGTGTACCCGGCACCACTGATACTACTAATTTCATAGCTGCTTGAGCAGGTTCTACGGCCTGCACAGCCTAAAACGCTTATAAAAAATGCTTTCTAAGCAGGTACGGTGGCGTTGGGTGGCGTTAGCACTGTGGGCAACGCACTGTGCAGCAGCTCGGGGTAGTCGCGGCTGTAGTGCAGGCCACGGCTTTCTTTGCGCTGCTGCGCGCTTTGCACGATCAGGTCGGCCACTTGCACCAAGTTGCGCAGCTCTAGCAGGTCGCGGGTGACATGAAAGTTGGCATAAAACTCGTTGATCTCCGACTGCAGCAAGCTGATGCGGTGCGCCGCGCGCTCTAGGCGCTTGTTGGTGCGCACAATGCCCACATAGTCCCACATAAAGCGGCGCAGCTCGTCCCAGTTGTGCGATATGACCACCGACTCGTCGGCATCGGTGACTTGGCTGTCGTCCCACGGCGGTAAGCTGGACTGGCTGGGCAGTGGGTGCTGGGTAATGTGCTCAGTGGCCGCTTTGGCGTACACCATGCACTCAATCAGCGAATTGCTGGCCAGCCGGTTGGCACCGTGCAGCCCGGTGTAGGACGTCTCACCAATCGCGTACAGACCTTCAATGTCGGTGCAGCCTTGCAGATTGCTTTGTACGCCGCCGCAGGTGTAGTGCGCAGCGGGCACCACAGGAATGGGGTCTTTGGTGATGTCGATGCCCAGCTGTAGGCAGCGTGCATAAATGTTGGGGAAGTGCTCTTGGATAAACGCGGCGGGTTTGTGCGATATGTCTAAATGCACGCAGTCTAGGCCGTGCTTTTTCATCTCAAAGTCGATAGCGCGGGCAACGATGTCGCGCGGGGCCAGCTCTTCACGCGCGTCATGGCGCGGCATAAATCGCTCACCCGGCGCACCGTCTACGCTGGGCAGCTTCAAGTGCCCGCCTTCGCCGCGCACGGCTTCGGTAATTAAATATGACTTGGCGTGCGGGTGGTACAGGCAGGTGGGGTGAAACTGGATGAACTCCATGTTGGTCACGCGGCAGCCTGCGCGCCAAGCAGCGGCTATGCCGTCGCCGGTGGCGGTGTCGGGGTTGGTGGTGTACAGGTACACCTTGCCAGCGCCGCCAGTGGCCAAGATGGTGTGGGGCGCGCTGAAGGTGATGATGCTGTCGTTGTCTGTGTCTAGCGCATACAAGCCGTGGCAGCGGTTGGGCCCTGGCAGGCCCAGCTTTTGGCTGGTGATAAGGTCGATCAGCGTGTGGTGCTCTAGCAAAGTGACGTTGGGCGTGGATTTGACTTGAGCGATCAAGGTGCGCTGCACGGCTGCGCCCGTAGCATCGTCTACATGCACAATGCGCCGCGCGCTGTGCCCGCCTTCTCGCGTAAGGTGCAGCTTGTCTTCGTTGCCCACATGCTCTTGCGTAAAGGGCACGCCAAGGGACTGCAGCCAAGCCACAGCTTTGGGCGCGCCTTCTACCACCAGCCGCGTGGCAGCCTCATCATTAAGCTGTGCGCCCGCAATCAGCGTGTCTTGCACATGCGATTCAAAATTGTCAGCGGGGTCTAGCACCGATGCAATGCCGCCTTGTGCCCAGCTGCTAGAGCCATCGGTTAGCGCACGCTTGGTCAGCACGGCCACTTTGTGGGTAGGTGCCAACAGCAGCGCGGCAGACAGGCCGGCAAGGCCGCTACCCACAATTAGCACATTAAATTTTTGCAACATGGCACCTGCTAAAAAATAGTTCGACTTTGTAGTAATCTTTGTAATACTGCTTTGAATTTTAGCGGTACTTAATCAATTTTTTAACAGAAATAACCCTATAATCCTACAAAACACTGCTCAAGCAGCTACTAAATTAATAGTAGAAAAATGCTATATCAAGCTGCCAATGTTTTAGGTTTAAATGCGCAATAGGCCGACACGGCGCATTCGTAGCACAGCGGCTTGCGCGCTTGGCACACATAGCGGCCCTGCAAAATAAGCCAGTGGTGCGCGTCTACCAAGTACTCTGGTGGAATGCGTTTGAGCAAACCCATCTCTACCTCGTACGGCGTTTTGCCAGGTGCTAGGCCCGTGCGGTTACCCATGCGAAAAATGTGCGTATCCACCGCCATAGTGGGCTCGCCAAAAGCCACATTCAGCACCACATTGGCCGTCTTGCGCCCCACACCTGCCAAAGCCTCTAGCGCCTCACGCGTACGCGGCACAATACCGCCGTGCTGCTGCACCAAAATATGGCAAGTCTCCAGTAAATGCTTGGCTTTAGAGTGAAATAGGCCAATGGTCTTGATATAGTTTTCTAAACCTTTAAGGCCTAAATCTGCAATTGCTTGCGGCGTGTTGGCTACCGCAAACAATTTGCGAGTAGCTTTGTTAACCCCCACATCGGTGGCTTGGGCGCTCAGCAGCACAGCGGTGAGCAGCTCAAACACGCTGGTATATTCCAGCTCAGTGTTGGGCTGCGGATTAGCGGCTTTCAGTGTGGCGAAGAAAGGGACAATGTTCTCTTTTTTCATGGCCTGATGTTAGGATAATTTGAGGTAGGAAGATTTTTGGACGCGAAGGGCGCTAAGGTTGCGCGAAGGACGCGAAAAAGAAATACAGAAAAGCAAAATAGCGATAAATTCAATTAAAAATATAGATTAAAAATTAATTAATTCAAGTATTTTTTGTCTTCCTTTCGCGTCCTTCGCGCAACCTTCGCGTCCTTCGCGTCCGGAAGTCCGACTTCAAACCTCAACGAACAACTAACTAACTAATTTACAGCCTACCGTGCTGCGAGTCAGCGTGTTTAACGTCTAGCGTGATTTCGGTAAACGATGGCGTATCGTCGATCTCGGCCTCTAGCTCAGCCGCTTTTTGCGCGTTAGCAAAATCGTTGGCCAAGCGCCACATCAAGTTGGTGGGGCTGTCGGCGTAAGTCAGGCCTTCTTTGCGGTCGATAGTGCCTTCTACGATCAGGCGGGCAATGTCTTGCTCGAAGGTTTGCGATCCTTCCACCATCGAATTTTCCATGGCTTCCTTCGCACCCGAGAAGTCGCCTTTTTCAATCAAGTCAGAAATCAGTTTGGTGTTCAGCATCACCTCTACCGCCGGGGTGCGCGTACCGTGCACGGTGCGCAGCAGGCGCTGGGAGACAACGGCTTTCAACGCTGATGCCAAGTCGCCCAGCATGGTCAAACGCACTTCGACCGGGTAAAAACTGAGTATTCGGTTAAGCGCCTGGTAGCTGTTGTTGGCGTGCATGGTAGCCAGGCACAGGTGGCCCGATTGCGCGTAGGCAATGGCGGCTGACATGGTCTCGCGGTCGCGGATCTCACCAATCAAAATCACGTCGGGTGCCTGGCGCAAGGCGTTTTTTAGCGCTACTTGCATCGAGCTGGTGTCGCTGCCCACCTCGCGCTGGTTGATGATAGATTTTTTGTTAGTGAACAAAAATTCTACCGGGTC
>JAYSWJ010000301.1:0-2867 GCA_043718065.1 Polaromonas sp. | reverse complement strand
AGCATTGCCAGCAGCTTTGGCAGCGTCGCCAGCAGCAGTAGCAGCGGTACCAGCGGCAGCTTTTGCAGCATCAGCGGCAGCGCCGGTAGCGGCAGTAGCGGCACCAGCGGCGGCACCCGCAGCAGCGCCAGCAGCAGATGCGGCGCTAGAAGCAGCAGATGCTGCGTCTTTAGCGGCTTCTACAACAGGAGCGGTAGCAGCAGCTGGTGCAGCAGCAGGAGCCGCTGGAGTTTCTACTTTTTTACCGCAAGCAGCCAATGCAACTGCAGCCAACAACGATGCCAATACGAGGGTCTTTTTCATTTGAATTCCTTGATTAAACTAATTAAAAAACAATTTCCGGGAAATTGTCAAAGCCAAAAGCCTTGACGAGTACAAAGGACTCGAGCTCTTGGTACTCAGCCTCAGATTATAGCCCGAGTCTCGTTACAACTTCAAATACATAGCAAAGGCCCTCTACAAACGCGTGACTAGCTGTAAGTGATTGGCTAATTTTCAGCATTTTCGCGTCAGTCTGACACCTAATGCAATCTAGCCCTGCCTGCTGACGTCAATAGCGCTTGCCCGCAGTGAATGCAGATGCCTAGTAGCTAACTGCTTGCATCTGTTGGCAAAGCGCCGCTAGGGTGTTGCAGTCGCCATACCTTAAATGCCGAAGCGGTCGCTAGCAACGCAATGGCCAGCGTGACCCAAAACACGCTCACCAAACCCCATTGGGTAGTGAGGTAGCCACCGGCTACACCGCCCAGCACACCGGGCAAGCCGTAGCCAATGACCGTGTACAGCGCCTGCCCACGGCCCCGCAAATGGCCCGGAAAGTGGTGCGACAGCAGCGCAATACACACCGTGTGGTGCGCCGCAAAAGTAACAGCGTGCAGCGCCTGCGCCAGCAGCGCCACCACTAAAAAAGAAGCGCCTGTTGCCGTTAAACCCATGCGCAACGCAGTAACGCCTGCGGTGATGACTAGCCACGCACTCAAGCTAAACCGTGGCAGCCAGCGCCCTTGGCTGTAGAACCAAGCGATCTCTACCACCACCGACACTGCCCACAGCAGGCCGATAACTGTTTTGCTGTAGCCCAGCTCGTCCAAATACAGCGACAGATAAATGTAGATGCCCATGTGCGCCAGTATGTGCAAAAACACGCTAATAAATAGCCAGCACACTTCGGGCCGCTGCAAGATGGGCCATATGGCCACACGCTGGTGTGTGGCTGCGCGCTCTTCTTTGACATCGGGCAGCCACCAAGTGCTCAGCATTAACGCGGCCATGGTGACCACCGACCACAGTGGAAAATAGCGCATGCCAAACCGCTCAAACCACCACCCCGCCGCAAACACCGTGACCAAAAACCCGGCCGAGCCCCACAGCCGCACGCGCCCATAGCGCTTAGCGTCAAAGCTGCCGCCACTGCTGACCATCTGCGCCATGGCCGCCTCACTCATCGGCATCATGGCGCTAGAGTGGACAAGCATCACCACCAGCACCACCGCAATCCACACCACACTGCCTTGCGCCCACCACAGGCAGGCCGATGCTGCCAACGCCGCTAGCGCGCTATAGCGCAGCAGCTTCACGCGCTCGCCCGTGCGGTCGCTCAGCCAGCCCCAGCCATAAGGCGCAAACAAGCGCGTAGCCGACTGCATCGACGCTAGCACGCTGATCACCACGATGCTGAGGCCTAAATCTTTAAGCCACAGCGACAGGTAAGGGCTGAAAAAACCTAGATGTGCAAAGTAGCAAGCCGACAGGGCGGCAAAGGGCATCAGTTGGCGGCTGGAGCTAGAACTCAAGCCTGCGCCTTGATGTGCGGCGTGGTGCTGACCACGTCGCCGCATTGCGCGCGGTGCGCGAGCGCATGCTCCATCACCACTAGCGCTAGCATGGCTTCGGCGATCGGGGTGGCGCGCAGGCCTACGCAGGGGTCGTGGCGGCCTTTGGTAATCACCTGCGCAGGGTTGCCGTCAATGTCCATCGTCTCGCGCGGCACGAGAATTGAGCTGGTGGGCTTGACCGCGATGCTCACTTCTAAATCTTGCCCGGTGCTAATGCCGCCCAGCGTGCCGCCCGCGTTGTTATTCATAAACCCGTCTTTGGACAACGCATCGCCATGCGTGCTGCCGCGCTGCGTAACACTGGCAAAGCCTGCACCAATTTCCACGCCCTTCACAGCGTTGATACCCATCATGGCGTAGGCAATATCAGCGTCCAGCTTGTCAAACAGCGGCAGGCCCAAGCCCACCGGCATGCCACTGGCTGTCACACGCAGGCGCGCACCGCACGAATCACCGCTTTTGCGCAGCACGTTCATGTAATCTTCTAGCGCGGTAGTGTCAGCAATGGGTGCAAAAAACGGGTTGTCATACACATGCGCCCAGCTTTCAAAGCCAATGGCCACATCACCAATCTGCGTCATGCAGCCGCGAAACACCGTGCCGTATTTTTGCAACAACCACTTTTTAGCCACTGCTCCCGCCGCCACCATAGGCGCAGTCAGGCGCGCGGATGACCGGCCACCACCACGCGGGTCGCGCAGGCCGTATTTTTGGATGTAGGCGTAGTCTGCATGGCCTGGGCGGAAGGTACGCGCAATGTCGCTGTAGTCTTTGCTGCGCTGGTCAGTATTTTTAATCAGCAGGCAAATGGGCGTGCCCGTGGTTTTGCCTTCGTACACGCCCGAGAGAATTTCTACCGTATCCGGCTCATTGCGCTGGGTAACAAACTTGCTGGTGCCGGGCCGGCGACGGTTCAGCTCAGGCTGAATGTCTGCCTCCGACAGCGCCATGCCGGGCGGGCACCCGTCAATCACGCAGCCAATAGCCGGGCCGTGGGATTCACCAAAGTTGGTGACTGCGAATAAATGTCCA
>JAYSWJ010000031.1:0-5895 GCA_043718065.1 Polaromonas sp. | reverse complement strand
AGGTCATGGTGCTTAGCCGCAAACGCGACCGCTTGCAGCGCATGGCCGCCGAGCTGCAGCAGCTGGGCATCGCATCGCAAATCAGCGAAAAAACGCAGCTTATGCAGCACTGCGCCGTGCAAGACGTGGTGGCGCTGGTCGATGCGCTCACCTCGCCCACACACCACTTGTCGCTAGCCCGCGCGCTGAAATCGCCACTGTTTAGCTGCACCGACGAACAGTTGGCCAGCATCGCGCAGGCCGCGCGTGCACAAGGCAGTAGTTGGCTCAATACGCTATTAAATGCAGAGCTGCTTGAGCAGGTATTACCTGCCCTGCAGCCCGAAATAGCCTATAAATTACATGCAGATTTAACGCATTTTCACACCGCGAGCCATACCCTGCCACCGCACGACGCACTGGCCGCTATCTACCAGCATGCCGACGTGATAGCCCGCTTTATGGCCGCTGCACCGGCGGCTGACCGCACGGCAGTGGCCACGCAATTGCAGGCACTGCTAACCGCCGCGCTCGACGTAGACGGTGGCCGTTTTCTCACGCCCTACGCGTGGGTGCGCGCGCTCAAAGCAGGCTACGTGCGCACACCCACCATCAGCGTGAAATCTGCCAACGCCGTGCAACTGCTCACCGTGCACGGTGCCAAGGGCCTAGAAGCCCACACCGTGCTGCTGCTAGACGCCAACGCCCAAGCCGAAAAATCGCGCAGCATGGATGTACTGATCGACTGGCCCGCCCAGCACGCCGCACCCACCACGTTTGCATTTTTAGCCAGCGAATCAGCGCCGCCCGCCTGCGTGCAAGACGCGCTGCAGCGCGAGCAGTACGCCCGCGCCCGCGAAGAAACCAACGCCCTGTACGTGGTGATGACCCGCGCGCAGCACACGCTGGCGCTGTCCGCCCACGCCGTGCGCACGTTAGATGCCACCAGCCCGTGGCAGCGCTTTGCTGCGTTGGAAGGCGGGGTAGTGGACGAGGCGATAGTGCAGGGCGATGCGCCGCAGGATGACGCAGTTGCATCCACCACTGCGCAGCGCCCATCTAGCCCTGTAGATGACAACATTTATATAAAGAAAATGCCGTTTCAGGCCGTAGATCCTGCTCAACCAGCTATTAAATTAATAGTAAAACAACCAGACAGCGTAGCTGCACGCCAAGGCCTGGCCATGCACCGCCTGCTAGAGCTGTACCACGCAGGGCTTGATTTGCAATCCATCGCGCACAGCGTGGGCGCGCAGTTTCAGCTAGCCGCCGCCCAGGCCGACGCCGCCTGCGCCATGGCCCAGCGTATCACCCAAGGCCCAGCAGCGTGGGTGTGGGACAGCGCACACATCGACTGGCAAGCCAATGAGGTCGAGCTGCTGCAAGGCTGTGATGATGTTGCAAACGATGACCTAAATGATGATGCTGATACTTCAGTTAATGTGGCTGTGAAAGCGCAAACCAATGCACCTGTATTGCTACGCCTAGACCGTCTCGTCAAACACCGCGCCACGCAAATTTGGTGGGTGCTCGACTACAAAACCGCCAACGCCCCCCAACAACAAACCGCCCTGCGTCAGCAGCTAGCCCAGTACCAGCAAGCCGTACAAGCAGCCCACCCCGGCACGCCCGTACGCGCCGCCTTCATCACCGGCGAAGGCCAATTGATCGAACTATGACCACCCCATCCGCACCCTCTAAAAAAGTAGTCATCATCGGCGCAGGCCCCGCAGGCCTGATGGCCGCCGAGGTGCTCAGCAACGCAGGCATCCAAGTCCACGTCTACGACGCCATGCCCAGTGCAGGCCGCAAGTTTTTACTAGCAGGCATCGGCGGGCTCAACCTTACCCATTCCGAGCCGCTAGAGTCGTTCTTGACCCGTTTTTATGAACGAAACAGCCATCTAACCCAAGTAATTACTGCTCAACCAGCTATTGAATTAGGAGCGTGGGCCAAAGGCCTAGGCATCGACACCTTCACAGGCACCTCCGGCCGCGTGTTCCCCACCGACATGAAAGCCGCCCCCTTACTGCGCGCTTGGCTGCACCGGTTGCGCAGTAACGGCGTGCAGTTTCATATGCGGCATCGGTGGACAGGTTGGGACGATCAAGGGGCTTTGCAGTTTGACAAGCGCGCATCATCAACAGCAATGGCAGAACAGGTCAGCATCACCGCCCAAGCCACCGTGCTAGCCCTAGGCGGCGCAAGCTGGCAACGCCTGGGGTCTGACGGCGCATGGGTGCCGTGGCTGCGCGCCAAAGGCATCGACATAGCCGATTTGCAACCCGCCAACTGCGGCTTTAACGTGTCAGCCAACGGCAAACCCGGCTGGAGCGCTTACTTTTCCAGCAAATACGCAGGACACCCCTTCAAAACCGTCGCCATCAAAATCGAAGGCACAGCGACACAACCCGAGTTCCACCGCCAAGGCGAATTCGTGGCCACCCAAACCGGCGTTGAAGGCAGCCTCATCTACGCCACCAGCAAGCTACTGCGCGAACGCATAGCAGCCCACGGCAGCGCCACCTTCCACTTAGATTTATTGCCCCAATGGGACGCCGCCAAGGTACTGCGCGAAGTCAGCCACCCAAGAGGCTCCCGCTCCCTGTCCAGCCACCTGTCCAGCCGCCTTAACCTAGAAGGCATCAAGCTCAACATCTTGTACGAGCTGCTAAGCAAAGACGCGATGAACAACCCCCAGCAACTAGCCACCGCCATCAAGTCACTACCCATCACTGTGGCCGCCCCCCGCCCCCTAGACGAAGCCATCAGCACCGCAGGCGGCATCCGCTTCGAAGCCATGACTGCGCAGTACATGCTAAACAAACTCCCCGGTGTTTTTTGCGCAGGAGAGATGCTGGATTGGGAAGCGCCTACGGGCGGGTATTTGTTGACTGCGGCTATGGCTACAGGGAGGGCGGCGGGGCAGGGGGTTTTAGCCTATGTTTCGCTATAAAAAATACTCGACAATCCTAGTATTTCTACTATACCAAGCAGTAATTAGATACTAGGTCTCCACATCTATGCCAACAGGTATCTGCCTTTTATGTGAAGCAAATTGCGAACTTCAATTGAGCCATATCCTCCCAGCTTTTGCTTATCGGTGGTTGCGAGAATCAGCCGGTAACGGACATATCCGAATGGCCACACAGCCAAATAAGCGCGTACAGGACGGGCTAAAGCGCTATTGGTTGTGTACTTCTTGTGAGAATCTATTTAGTCAATCAGAAGGGACATTTGCTAATCGCCTTTTCTTGCCTTATAGCAAAGGTCAAAACACTATCTTCCAATATTCAAATTGGTTATCTCATTTTTGCACATCGATCTCATGGCGAGTACTAAGGCACTTCCAAGAGGCGGGTTCATCTTCTGATCTATCTCCCGTAATTCAAAGCCATTTCACTGCAGCAGAAATAACTTGGCGAGAGTACTTGCTTGGTAAACGAAATCATCCAGGTAACTACCAGCAGCATCTACTCCCTTTGGATCAAATTACCAATCCCAGCGATGAGATGTCCCCTAATATAAACCGCTACCTTATAAGAATGATTCACATGGACCTATGTCAAAGTAGTAACTCCATATTTACGTATGCAAAGCTCGGGCGTTTTATCATTTTGGGATTCGTGTATGAACCAAATTTAGCTCGGTGGAAGGGTACAAAAGTGAATGCACAGGACGGTCTAATTGAGCCGCGTACTTATGTTGTGCCGAAAGCATTTGGCACCTATTTAAATGAAAAAGCAAACGCAGTTCATACGTCTTTAGGCGGCATCAGCGAGAGGCAAAGAGAAAAAATCGATACTGCATTCCGTTCAAACTTGGATAACTATGCTGCAAGCGATGCATTCAAAGCAATGAATGCTGATGTTGAGATGTTTGGGACTAAAGCTTTTTCTGTAAAAAACAGAACTAAAGAATAGTCGGTGACGGATAAGATTGATAAACGCGATCTGGCATAAACACTGAGAAGTACCGCGCAGACCACGTGAAGAAAATAAGAGGTTTACGAGCTTGGACGCTGATACCAGCTCTACGGCTAGAGCAGCTTTGTTCCCGCTAGCTGGTTGGCCTCCTTGACGCGTAATTCTCAGATGCAGCTAAACTTGAACCATGCATCGCAAAATCGCACTAATATTGCTTGCTAAACATAAACCTCAGCTGCAGCGCCAGTTCGGCGTACGCAGCTTAGCCCTTTTTGGCTCTACCGCGCGCGGTACGGCTGTTGAAGGTAGTGACGTAGATGTGTTGATTTCTTTTGATACGCCCACCACATCCCGGCAATATTTCGACACGCAGTTTTACCTTGAAGATGTTTTGCAATGCCCGGTGGACTTGGTCATTGAAAAGGCTTTACGCAAAGAACTTCGCCCATATGTTGAACGCGATGCCGTTTATGTCTGAAAGCTGTTTTGCGGCTATTTATGGCTATATTTACGGTGATGCTATGTTCTATCCTAGCGGTAACGATCTAAATCGTATAAATCCATGAACCTGGCTAAATTCTTCCAATGGCACCACCTGTCGCGTCTGCCATCCGCCTGGTTGCTATTGGTTCAGCTGTTAATCTTAATTCTGGCACCACTCACTAATGACAGCCTCACCAGCCACGCTATATCGTGGAGTTTAAGTGCGCTGGCTTTACTATTGCTGGCTACCATTATTCGCAATAGCCCTATCTTCACGGGTTTAGGTTTGTTCTTTGTGATTGTGGGTTTGGGCTTATCTAGCAGTGTGTTGCTGGGCTTTGATTCGCCTAGCGTGCACGTGGCTACAAATCTGATAGAAGCCGTGGCTTACTTCTACGGTGCGGCGGGCTTGTTGATGTATATGTTTGAGGATGAATACCTCACGCGCGACGAGCTGTTTGCCGCTGCTGCGGTGTTTACCTTGCTGGCTTGGGGTTTTGCATTTTTGTACAGCGTGTGCCAGGTATGGTACCCGGGCAGTTTCAACGCCGTTGCCAGCGGCCCCCGGTCATGGTTGGAGTTGATATTTTTAAGTTTTAGTATTCAGTCGGGTACGGGCTTGAGTGACATCGTGCCGCTGACGCCTACTGCGCGCGTGCTGACAGCGCTGCAAATGTTTACCGGCGTGATGTACATAGCTTTGGTGGTGTCGCGCCTAGTAGCGCTGCAGTACATCAGCCATTTGCCTAAAGACAAAAGCAAATGATGCTTAGTTCAAATTGCATTGAGGTTTACTTTCTGAGATATTTTCATATTTTATTTTGAGCCGATTTTCATTAGTTCAGCATACATACTATCTAGAAATTTTTGCTGGCTTGCAATTTCTTTGAAATATCGCTGGTAGTTCACGCTACAACTCTGAACATCGGAAATATTCTTTGTGTTGAAAGACCAATCGTCTATGTTTTTGACAGCAATTCCTAAATCGTTACTGCAGCTTTGCCACAGCTCAGAAAATTTAGTTTTTTTATCATTGCCTAATTGTTTAAAGTCAGCATAAACACTAAATCCGCGCATTTCAGAATTAAAAAATTTTCTAATCGAAGTTACCGGAATACCACCCCAGTCTATTGTTTTATCAATGGGAAGTTCTATCGAATCGAGTTTTTCTTCGATCATCAATTTATCTTGCGCTCCTTCTTTTAGAAGGTGTTTTTCATAAATTAATTTTGTTCCTGTGGGAACCAATATTTTTTTAACCACTAATGGTTGAGTGGTGACAAAGTAGGGATAGTTTGGTGAAGAATTTCCACCTGTCGGGTTCATGTTTGGTATACATCCTGTCAAAAAGAGTAAGCCAAATAAAAAAGTAGTGAGTTTAAAAAATTTCATAAGCGTTATTTTTTGAGAAGCAGTTAGTTTACAGCGCAAAAATTAATCCTGCGTATTTGGCTATGTATGTTGAAAGTGTTGCGAGCCATGCTGTTTGCCGCTGCTGCGATTGCGG
>JAYSWJ010000004.1:0-16447 GCA_043718065.1 Polaromonas sp. | reverse complement strand
GCTTGCAACTGCAGCTCTAAGTCCGTGCGCAACTGCGCCATAGCGGCTTCGCGCTCAATACGTTTAGCGTCTAGCTGTTTGGCGATGGTTTTATAGGTATCAGGTTCCAAAAAACGAAACGCCAAGTCTTCCATTTCCCATTTGATTTGCCAAATACCCAAGCGGTTGGCCAGCGGCGCAAAAACTTGCAATGACTCGGCAGCCACGGCCTGGGGTACGGGCAATTTGGTAGCGGCGTAGTGTCGCAAGGTTTGCAAGCGCGAAGCTAGGCGCAGCATGACCACGCGCAAGTCACGGCTAAAGGCCAGCAGCATTTTGCGGATGTTCTCGGTCTGCGATGCAGCGCCGGGGCTGATATGGCTGCCGCCAGCTGCAGCACACGACAGGCGCTGGATTTTGACCAGCTTGGTTGTCTCTACCGCCAGCGTGGCATAGCTCTCGCCAAAGGCCTTGGCGATAATTTCTTGTGGCCGGTTTAAGTAGTCACAGGCGTACACCAAATAGCTGGCCGCTTGCATGGCCTCTGACCCGCCAATACCCCGCAAAATAGCGGCCACGGCGTCGGCATGCTGCAAAGTATTCTCGCTAGTGTCTAGCGTTTCGTGCGCTATCAATGGCTCGGCAAAAGCGCGTGTGCGTTGCAGCGCGTGCTCTAGGGCTATGGCTTGGTCTGAGAAGCCTGCTGCAGCTACTTCTACAGCTGCAGAAGTGATTAACGTTGACTCGGCGTGTTTCATCTTTGCACGTGCGCTTCTATTTTCACGCGCGTTTTTGTTATGTACTGGCGATGCAGTGTATGCCAACCGCCCTCATACTGGGGTACCAGAAATCGGGCGGTCGGCATACGCTGCATCGCCTGCGAGAACTGCGGCACGCTACCGGTAGTTTCTATGAAAGACTGCCACGAAACTACCAGTCGTACGCCACCATGGTTGCGACACGGTTGGGCATGTAGCGATCGACCGATTTGGGTAACTCCAGTAGGTGGGCGATTGATGTATGACCAACCGTGCGTACGTGACGAGGCGAATAGAAACATCTCAGCGAACCAACCAATTCAACCAAACAAAAACGAAACCACAGCAAGAACCTGATCGTCAACGATCAGCGTAGGCGCATGCCCCACCCCCGCAAACTCTACCAACCGCGCCTTAGGCCCACGCGCCTGCATAGCCTGCGCCGTGGCAGGGCTGATCAGGTCAGACTCTGCCCCGCGAATCAACAGCGTGTCGCAGGTGATCGCGTCATACAGCTGCCACAGCATAGCCTCGCCCTGCGCCGCCAGCTCAGGCGTGGTGGTCTTCACGGGGATGGCAATGGCAGGGTCGTAATGCAGCTTGAAATTGCCGCCGCTACCGTCCGTCACAGGGCGCAGCATGGGCTCAGACAGTGCCAGCCATTGCGCAGGTGTGTGCGGGCCAAAGCTGGTGGACACTTCCCACATTTTGTCAGCGCCCTCTTGCACAGACGCAAAGCGCGGGTCTGCGCCTATGTAGCTGCTAATGCGCTGCAACGCTGCCCACTGCACCACTGGGCCAACGTCGTTCAGCACCAATTTGTGCAGGTTGGCACCGGGCTGCGGCGCTAAGGCAATACCAATCAAGCCGCCCATGCTGGTGCCTACCCAGTCGATGGTTTGCGCGCCACCTGCGCGCAGTGCCACCAGCAGCGCGCCCATATCTGCGGCGTAGCTGGGCACTTGGTACATGCGCGGGTCGCGCAGCCAGTCGCTGTGGCCGCGGCCTGCAATGTCTACGCACACTACGCGGCAGCGCTGGCCGTCTGGGCCTGTCAGCGCACGGGCCAATGTGTCAAAGTCGCGGCCTTGGCGAGAGATGCCGTGCACACACACCACCACATGCGGGTGCGCTGGGTTGCCCCAGCTCCAATAGGCCATGCGGTGGCTGCCTGCCGTGCCGTTGGCAACATCGGGACACGGCAGATAATTTAAACTAGGTTCGTTCATAGGTTAAGGTGCATTACACAGACAAGAGATAATTACCACCATGTTAATCGCAACCACACAAAAACCAGCATGCCCAAATTAAAAACAGCACGCCTTGCAGTATCTACCAGCGGTATTAGTTTGGGCGCGGTTTGGCAAGTTCACGGTGGCTGGGCAGCATAGTAAGGCACCCAGCGCTGATGCCTCTACCTGCTCAAAATTTGCCGTGGCTAGAGCCGGGCGATGCATTCCCACCCGTGGCCTGCGCATGGAGCGACGCCAGCGATGTGCCGGGCCTGCTGGCCGCAGGTGGTGCGCTAGACGTAGCTACCCTGCAGGCAGCGTATGCGCGCGGCATATTCCCGTGGTACAGCGCTGGCCAGCCTATTTTGTGGTGGAGTCCCGACCCGCGTATGGTGCTGCAGGTGGCAGACTTTAAGCTACACCGCAGCCTGCGCAAAACGCTGGCTAAATTTAGCTACACGCCGGGCTGCGAAGTACGCATTGACCACGGTTTTGCGGCTGTCATTGCGGCCTGCGCCCAAGCACCACGCGAAGGCCAGTCGGGCACCTGGATAGTGCAAGACATGCAAGACGCCTACTGCGCCCTGCACGCCGCAGGCCATGCCCACAGCGTAGAAACCTGGATAGACAACAAATTAGCAGGTGGCCTGTACTGCACCAATGTGGGCGGCGCGGTGTTTGGCGAATCCATGTTCAGCCGCGCCAGCGACGCGTCCAAAATAGCCTTGTGCGCACTGGTAGCGCTGTGCAAAGCGCAAAGCATTGCACACATCGACTGCCAGCAAAATACCCCCCACTTGGCCAGCCTGGGCGCGCGCGAGATGCCGCGCGAGGCCTTTTGTGCCGCAGTGGCTGAGGCCACAGCACAACATGCCCCTACGTGGCGGTTTGACCCCGCATACTGGCAAGCATTGTTGTAGTATGTAGCCGTGACACTCCTTAAGGACCTCCCACTTCAGACGCTGCAGTTCTACGCCACTGCGCCCTATCCCTGCAGCTATTTGTCGGGCAAGACTGCCCGCAGCCAAGTGGCCACGCCCAGCCACCTTATTCATAACGACGCTTATTCAGAGCTGGTAGCCAACGGCTTTAGGCGCAGCGGCATGTTTACCTACCGGCCCTATTGCGATGGCTGCCAGGCCTGCGTGCCGCTGCGGGTAGAGGTTGACAAGTTTGTCCCCAGCAGAAGCCAGCGCCGGGCGCACAAGGCGCACAAAGACTTGCAGGTGCGCGTACTCAAACTGGGCTTTGTACCTGAGCATTACCAGCTGTACCTGCGTTACCAAAATGGCCGTCACGCGGGCGGCGGCATGGACCACGACAGCATTGACCAGTACACCCAGTTTTTACTGCAAAGCCGGGTCAACTCCCGCATGGTGGAGTTTCGCGCGCCACCGCCTGCTGATGCACCCGAAGGCAGCTTGGGTGCGCTCAAAATGGTGTCTATTTTGGATGTGCTGAATGCGGGCTTGTCGGCGGTTTACACCTTCTACGAGCCCGAACCCCACACCCACTACGGCACCTACAGTGTGCTGTGGCAGATTGACCAAGCCCGGCTGCTGCAGCTGCCGCATGTGTATTTGGGTTACTGGATCAAACAAAGCCCAAAAATGGCCTACAAAGTGCAGTTTTCCCCCGGCCAAGTGCTGCAAGACGGGCTATGGATTGCGCAAACAGCTTAATACCTGTAAACACCAACGTGTTTACAGCCCCACACCTGCCACATCAATATAAACCGGGCCATCGCACAGTTGGTTAGACGACGCTGGTGTCGCAGGGTCAGTCAAGTTGGCAGGCACAATGCGCTGCGGCAAATTGACTGGTAGATTCAAGTGGTAGCGCACCTCAAACAGGTATTGTTTGCTATTCAAATTGCTGCAAATAAATTCAATAGACAAATTGGCCACGCTACCGTAGTCTTGCTCAGCAGCTGTGTACAAATCATCCACATTGGTAGTTTTACCGATATTTTTAACAATAGCTGCTTGCAAATTAGTGGCGTGCACCCCGTTAAGCAATGACAAAGCACCCGAGAAATAGTCTTGCTGGCTGTAGCCCGAGCAGGTGCCATGCTTGATCCACTCATGCCGCTCCAAATAAGACGCTGTACCCGGCATGTCCCTGTTAAGCAGGGTGCGCGTAGGATTATTAAGACTGACATCGGGTAATTTGTTCCAGCGATTGGAAGTGTCGTACGTCTTGTTGGTACGGCTTACTCCGCAGTAAGTGCTGCCCTCGGGCCACAGCCCATGCAAGGTAAAGTGCGTAGCGTCAAAGCGCCCCGGTGTGCTGGTTTGGCACTCCAGCTTGTTGGGCTTGGTTTCACAAAAAGCAGGTTGCCAACTGATAGCAAGCGTGTAGCTGCGGTCGGCAGCCTGGGCGGCTAGGCAAGTCAATAGGCTACAAGCCAATACCAACCCATACGCGGTAGTTTTAAAGTGATGCATCTGTATCTCCAATCGGGTTAAGGTGACGCCGCGCGCATGCCCCAATGGCATATGAACAACCAACCTAGTAAAAACGCTAATAGTGAAATTAATATGACATCTTGGATAAATCACGCAGCCATTTCGATTGTTTTCAGACCGTTGCATTTAACTCAACAAAATAACGTGCTCGTTCGCAATTGGAGGGGTGTCGCGCATGAAATGAATTTCACAAAGTAAAATTTATCGGCATAATATAAAGCCACTTTACTAATTACTGGACCACCAAGTGAAAAAACTTCTGCCCCAGCACAGCACTCCCGCAATACAGGTGATGGAGCGCATGTTCAGCCTGATCGACGTGCTGGCGTCGCGCGAGGAGGCTATTTCGCTTAAAGAAATCAGCGCCAAAACCGGCCTGCACCCGTCCACCGCGCACCGCATTTTGAACGACCTGACCCTTGGTCGCTATGTTGACCGCCCCGAGGCAGGCAGCTACCGCCTAGGCATGCGCCTGCTAGAGCTGGGCAATATGGTAAAAGCCCGGCTGGACGTGCGCGACGCTGCCCTGTCGCCCATGCGTGAGCTGCACAAGCTGACCCAGCAGCCGGTGAACCTGTCGATGCGCCAAGGCGACGAGATTGTGTACGTAGAGCGGGCTTTTAGCGAGCGCAGCGGTATGCAAGTGGTACGCGCTATAGGTGGCCGCGCGCCGCTGCACCTTACCTCTACGGGCAAGCTGTTTTTAGCTGCTGACGACATCCCACGTATGCGCGCCTACGCTACTCGTACCGGATTGGCTGGCCACACCAAAAACAGCATTACCCAACTGGCTATCTTGGAGCGCGAATTGTCTAAAGCCCGCCAGTACGGCGTAGCGCGCGACAACGAAGAGCTAGAACTGGGCGTACGCTGCATAGCAGTGGGCATCTACGACGACAGCGCTAAGTTGGTAGCGGGCTTGTCAATATCTGCCCCTGCAGACCGGATGGACGAGGGCTGGCTGCCCAAGCTGCAAGCCACGGCGGGGGAAATTTCTCGTGCGTTGGGGTATCGGGCGGTAGTGGCTTCTTAGTCTTTTGGCTTTGTCTGTGTTGCGGCTAGGGTGGCTGCTACATCAGGCTGTGTGCCGTTAGTTGGGCCTTGACTGTTCTAGCACCTCGCGGTCACGCAGCACCGCACGGTATGCCCATGCCAAACGGACCTGCGGCCCTATATTGCTTGTCACAGGCACACCGAACGTTGCTGCGCTCCACTGGCGTGGTCGCTGGCAGAAGTGCAGATGGGCTGCCGTAGTACTGTTTTATTTACCGAGACTAACGCCGAGCGAAACCCCAGCCCACTACAAGCGCCCGGCTGTGGCATAGGCCTATGCCACAGCCGGGCGCGTTGCCAGAACAACGAACACGGTATCCAGCCAACCCACAGAAAAACCAACGTCTCAAACCACTTCAAACAGCCTTTTCAACAACAAAACAGCCCACTAACCCAAGTAAATCCTGCTCAACCAGCTACGTAATCAATAGCAAGAACATCACACATCCGCCAGTACCCGCAGGTGCAGCTCCACACTGCGCGCCAACGCACCTAGCGCGTAGCCGCCTTCAAGACAGCTCACAATGCGCCCTTTGCTGTGCCGCTGCGCCACCGCGTTGATCTGCTGCGTTAGCCACTCGTAATCGTTATCGACCAAGCCCAGTTGGCCAAGCTCGTCTTCACGGTGCGCATCAAAACCAGCGCTGATAAAAATCATCTCGGGTTTAAAAGCATCTAGGCGCGGCAGCAAATCAGTAGTAAACAGCTCACGCACCACATCGCCTTTGGTATACGCAGGCACAGGCAGGTTGTGTATGTTGGCCGCAGGGTGGTCGGTGCCGCTGTAGGGGTACAGTGGGTGCTGAAAAATACCCACCATCAGCGCGCGCGGGTCGCCGCTCAAAATGTTCTCAGTGCCGTTGCCGTGGTGCACGTCAAAATCTACCACTGCAATACGCTGCAAGCCGTGGTGGTCTAGCGCGTGCTTGGCGGCAATGGCCACGTTGTTGAAAAAGCAAAATCCCATAGCTTTGTCACGGCAGGCATGGTGGCCGGGCGGGCGCACGGCGCAAAAGGCGTTGGCCAGCTCGCCTGCTATGACCGCGTTGGTTGCGGCTACGGCAGCGCCTGCAGCGCGCAGGGCGGCTTGCCATGTGTGTTGGTTGATTGAAGTGTCCGGGTCTATCTGCAGATGGGCTGGGCCGCCCGCCTGCACCTCTTGTGCCAAGCGAGCGCCTAGGCCTTGCAACGACGCAATGTACATGCGGCCATGGGCTAGTTCTAGGTCAGTCACCGACGCTAGCGGCGCGTCGTAGCGGGTGAGCACGTCGCCTAGGCCGCTGCTGATCAAACGGTCGTTGATAGCGTCTAAGCGCTCGGGGCATTCGGGGTGGCCATCACCCATCTCGTGCAGGTGGCAATCGCGGTGTGTGTAATAACCTGTGGTCATAGTTCAATGGGGATTTTCGGGTATCGTTAGCGTATGGATACTAAAGACATAAATCAGTTACTTCAAACTTTATTAAAGCAGCTTAACACGGTGATCGTAGGCAAGCACGCGCAGGTGCAAGACTGCGTAGCCTGTTTGCTGGCGGGCGGACATTTGCTGATCGAAGATGTGCCAGGAGTGGGCAAAACCACGCTAGCCCACGCGCTGTCGCGCAGTTTTGGCCTGCAGTTCTCGCGGGTGCAGTTCACGGCTGACCTGATGCCCAGCGACTTGAGTGGCGTGTCGATTTATGAACGCGGTGCTAACCAAGGCCAAGGCGGCTTTCAGTTTCACCCCGGCCCGATCTTTGCCCAGGTGCTGCTGGCCGACGAGATCAACCGCGCCAGCCCCAAAACACAATCGGCCCTGCTGGAGGCGATGGAAGAAAAGCAAGTGACTGTTGAAGGTGCTACGCGCGCCCTGCCCCAGCCGTTCTTTGTGATTGCTACGCAAAACCCGCACGACCAACTGGGCACCTACGCGCTACCCGAATCACAGCTAGACCGCTTCTTAATGCGCATATCACTAGGCTACCCCGACCGCGCTGCCGAGCGTACCCTGCTAGCAGGCCATGACCGACGCGACATAGTCGACGCCCTGCCCGCTGTGTTTACGCCCGTCGACCTGAAAGCTGCACAGGACGCCGTGCAAGCCGTGCACGCCGCCGACCCGCTGCTGAACTACGTGCAAGACCTGATTGCCGCCACCCGCTCGGGCCGCTGGTTTTTACAGGGCCTTAGCCCACGCGCTGGCATCGCGCTGGTGCGCGCTGCCAAAGCGCAGGCGCTGTTGGCCGGGCGCGACTACGTAGCACCTGACGATGTGCAAGCCATATTGCCGCAAACGGTAGCCCACCGCATGGTGCCTGTGGCCGACGCTGGGCGCGGCGCGGTAGAGCAAGTGCGCGCTATGGTGGCAGCGGTTCCGCTGCCGTGATGGCCAATAGTGGTTGGACTTACCTGCCCACATAATGCCATTGCAAAGATGTTTTAACCCATGGCTGTCTCTGTGAACCACGCTACAACGTTTGCCATGCCACGCACGCTGAACCCCATCACATGGGTACGCAAGCGCTTTCGCCAATGGTGGCAAAGCCGCCTGCCGCTGAACGACACCTTAACCCTCGGCCAACGTAACGTCTACATCTTGCCCACGCGCGCAGGGTGGATGTTGGCTATCACGCTGCTGGTGCTGCTGATTGCGTCGATTAATTACCAGCTGAACTTAGGCTACCTGCTAACCTTTATGTTAGCTGGCGCAGCGGTGGTGGGCATGCATGTGTGCCACGGCAATTTGCGCGGTATTACTATGCATCTTATAGCGCCTTCAGCAAAGTTTGCGGGCGCTACAGCACAGTTTGATATACGCCTGTCGCACGACAGAAAAAGTGAACGCCATAGTATCGGCTTGTCGCTGCTAGACGCGGCGCATTGGTCGTGGACCGATGTGCCAGCCCAAGGCAGTGCGGTGGTGCAAGTAGGGTTTAAACCCGAGCGGCGCGGCATGCACCGCCTGCCTGATTTAACGGCTGAAACACGCTTTCCGCTGGGTACCTTTCGCGTGTGGACGGTGTGGCGGCCCAAGGCTGAGGTACTGGTGTACCCCACACCCGAGCTACTGCCGCCACACTTACCCGCAGGCGAGCCGCGCGCAGGCGGCGGCATGGCCACGCAAGCGCAAAACACCGGCGAGTTTGACGGTGTGCGCGGCTACCGCCGTGGCGACCCGATGAAGCTGGTGGTGTGGAAGCAGGTAGCCAAGGCGGTGGCGCGCGGCAGCGACGACCTGGTCAGCCGCGACACCCAGCAAGCCCAGCGCTACGAGCTGTGGCTAGACTACGCTACATGTGGCCATTTAGACCCAGAACACAAACTCAGCCGTTTAACAGCATGGGTGCTGGCAGCCGACAAACTAGGCAGCGACTACGGGTTGCGCCTGCCGGGCCGCGAGATCACACCCGCAGGCGGCGAGGGGCACAAGCGGCAATGCCTGGAGGCGTTGGCGCTATGCTGACGTTGACCAAGTTAACCCATCTGCCCCGCGATGCCCGCGACACGCTGTTTTTGCTCTGCGTAATTGCCTGGGTGCTGCTGCCGCAAGTGGACCATTTGCCGTGGTGGTGCAGCGTGCTGGCTGCCGGCGTGCTGGTGTGGCGCTGCGAACTGGCCTGGCGCGGTGCGCCGCTGCCCAGCATGTGGTGGCGCATGGGCCTGCTAGCAGTCACCATTGCGGCCACGCTGGCTACCCACAAAACCCTGCTGGGCCGCGACGCAGGCGTCACGCTAACCGTGGTACTGCTGTGCCTTAAAACGCTAGAGCTGCGCGCGCGGCGTGATGCGTTTGTGATTTTCTTCCTCGGCTTCTTCACGATGTTGACTAATTTTTTCTTCTCGCAGTCGCTGCTCACTGCTGCTGCCATGCTGATCGCGCTGATGGGCTTGCTGACCGCGCTGGTCAACGCGCATATGCAGGTGGGCAAGCCGCCGCTGCTGGCCTCGGCCAAAGTAGCCGGCAAAATGGTGCTGCTGGGCGCGCCGATTATGGCGGTAATGTTTATGCTGTTCCCCCGGCTTGCGCCGCTGTGGGGTATACCTAGCGATGGCATGACCGGACGCAGTGGTTTGTCGGGCAGTATGCAGGTGGGCAGCATTGCATCGCTGGCGCTAGATGACTCGATTGCCATGCGCATTAAGTTTGAAGGCGCAGCCTCTAGCTGGCCAGCGCAGTCAGACATGTATTTTCGCGGCCCGGTGATGAGTGTGTTTGACGGCAAAGAATGGCGGCCCAACACAGGCCAGTTGTCTAGCCGCTTTGCCGTGCCCGCCAATTTGCGCACCTCAGGCACGCCGATTAAATATGAAGTGACCCTGCAGCAAAACAACCGCCCGTGGATATTTGTACTAGACGCCGCAGCCGCACCGCCCACCGTACCCGGCCACGAGGTCACCATGACGCCCGACCTGCTGTGGCTTAGCAGCAAACCCGTGACCGACCTGCTGCGCTACAGCGCCACCAGCAGCACCAGTTTTGCACACGGCCCCACACGCACCACGCTGGGCCTGCAAGACTATATTGACCTGCCTGCCAGCTTTAACCCGCGCACCCTGCAGCTGGCCGCCGACATACGCCGCGACCCGCGCTTTGCGCAGGCCGATGCCGACACCTTGGTGCCCGAGGTAATGCGCCGCCTGCGCACCGGCGGCTACCAGTACACGCTAGAGCCTGGCTTGTACGGCCGCAACACCGCAGATGAATTTTGGTTTGATAAAAAAGAAGGCTTTTGCGAACACATTGCCTCTAGCTTCGTCATCTTGATGCGCGCGCTCGATATACCCGCACGCATCGTTACCGGCTACCAGGGCGGCGAGGTGAATGCCGTGGACGGCTTTTGGACCGTACGGCAAAGCGACGCGCACGCGTGGACCGAGGTGTGGCAACCCGGGCGCGGCTGGCTGCGCGTAGACCCTACCAGCGCCGTAGCACCCGGCCGCGTGGGGCAGTTTCAGCGCTTGGCAGCGCCGCAGGGCGCGGTGGCTGCCGCCTTTGGCACCATGCTGAGCCCCTCGGTCACGGCCCAGCTGCGCGCAGCGTGGGAGGCGGTCAACAACAGCTGGAACCAGTGGGTGCTGAACTACAGCCAAAGCAAACAACTTGACCTGCTTAAAAACATAGGCTTTACCTCGCCTAGCTGGGAAGATTTAAGCTACGTGCTGATCGGCATTATCGTGACAGTAAGTTTGCTAGGTGCCGCGTGGACGCTGTACAGCCGCAGCCAGCACGACCCGTGGCTGCGCCTGCTGCACGCAGCACGCAAACGCTTGCATGCTGCAGGCCTGCCCAGTGACGACACCACACCCCCGCGCGCGCTGGCGCGCCGCGTTATTGCCCAGAAGGCCCGCTGGGGCAGCGCTGCGCAGGCCTTGCACGACTGGCTGCTTCAACTAGAATTGCAGCGTTACGCGCCGCCCGGCCAGCAAAACGCCACCTTGGTTAAATTGCGTGCACAATTTGCCCAATTACCTGCACTAGATAAGCTACAGACAACAGCACCCCTTGCGCCAGCACTTTTGCAATAGTTACCCCGTGTTTATTGTATTTTTACAGCCTATGCAGCCGCACCATCACCGCTTATAACTACCATGCGTTTCTCATTTACCTCACCCGTGTCTGCAGTAAAGACGCTGTTAATTGCACTTGTTTTTATAGCTGCTCAAGCAGGATCTACGGGCGCTGCAGCCCAAAAGCCTGTAAGAAAAATGGTTTCCACCACGTCTCAAACCACAGGCGATGCTTACAGCACCCGCGAAGACGCCATGCTGTTTGCCGACGACGTGGCCGAGCGCCGCAACCTAGACCGCGAATGGGTGCGCCAAGCCATTGGCCAATCGCACTTTATCCCCACAGTGCAGCGCCTCATGCGCCCAGCCACCACCACTTTTGTCAAAAACTGGCGCGTCTACCGCAGCCGCTTTATCGACCCAGTGCGCATACAAGCCGGCGTGCGCTTTTGGCGCACTAACGCCGACACGCTGGCCCGCGCTGAGACAGAGTTTGGCGTGCCTGCTGAAATCATCGTGGGCATCATCGGCGTAGAAACCATCTATGGCCGCGACATGGGCACTTTTCGCGTGATCGACGCATTGGCCACACTAGCCTTTGACTTTCCCAGAACCGACAAACGCGACCGCACGCAATTTTTTAAAGACGAGCTAGAGCAAGTCTTGTCTCTTGCCAACCGCACTAATACCGACCCACTAAGCCTGCGCGGCAGCTACGCCGGTGCCATGGGCTTAGGCCAATTTATGCCCAGCAGCTGGACTAAGTACGCTATCGATTTTGATGGCGACGGCAAAGTAGATTTGTTCAACAGCCCCGCTGACGCCATCGGCTCGGTAGCCAACTATTTCAAAGCCTTCAACTGGAAGCCGGGCCTGCCCACGCACTACCCGGTCAGCTTTGACACTGCGCGCTTGGACAAAGACACTTTAATGGGCCCTGACATCTTGCCGTCATTTAGCGTAGAGCGGTTTACCGCATTAGGCGCTGTGCTGCGCGGCGAGGCTTTGTCCCACCCCGGCCCGCTGGCGTTGATTGAGCTGCTCAACGGCATCGACGGCGCACCGCAGTATGTTGCAGGTACCGAGAACTTCTACGCTATTACCCGCTACAACTGGAGCAGCTACTACGCGATGAGCGTGATAGATTTGGGCGCTGAGGTCAAAGCTGTTTTGGGTAAATAGTTCCCGCCCAAGTCAATTTCACTTAGACCAGTTATTCCACCCGCACCACACCCGTAGGTTTAAAACCTAAATCTGCCGCCTTGCCTTTGCGCCCACGCGCGGCGCGTGCGTTGTTCAGGCTGCGGATTTCTAGCTGCTCTGCGCGGTCTTTGCCGCCGCGGCCTGTACCGATAATGTTGACGCTGCGGGTGTAGGCCGCAGCACCTGCGAGAGTGTCTTTGGCTTCCAGGTCAATCAGCATCAAACCGCGGCCACCATTGGCCATGGTTTTAAGTTCGCTGATCTCAAACGTCAGAATACGGCCACCTGTGGAAGCACAGGCCACATGGGTAGCTACTATAAATTTAATAGCTGCCTGAGAAGTATTTACTTGGGTTACTGGCATATTTAGCTGCAGTGGTGAGGGTTTACACACCGTCTCGCCTGCTGCGCAGCTGATAAATGCTTTGCCCGCTTTTTGACGCGAGACCATGTTGTCCACACTGGCAATAAAGCCGTAGCCACCGCTGGCGCTGACCAGCAATTGCGCGTTGCCAGCCGCTGCAAAGTAGTGCAGTAGTTGGGTGCCAGATTCGAGCTCGATCAAGGTGGTGATGGGCTGGCCGTCGCCGCGCGCGCCGGGCAACAGCGCTACAGCCACTGAATAAACGCGACCGTTGCTGCCAAAGGCAAGCAGCGTGTCTACGGTGCGGCATTCAAACGTACCATACAAGTCGTCGCCTGATTTAAAGGCAAAGCTGGCCGCATCATGGCCGTGGCCGCTGCGGGCGCGTACCCAACCCTTGGCGCTAATGACGACTGTGACAGCTTCGTCAATAACTTTTAGCTCAGCTACCGTTTTTTTCTGGGCTTGAATCAGCGTGCGGCGCGGGTCTTTGGCGCTGTCGCCGTATTGCTTGGCGTCTGCTTCAATCTCTTTGATCATCAAGCGGCGCAGTGCCGTGGGGTTACCTAAAATTTCTTCTAGCTTGCCTTGCTCCTCGCGCAAATCTTTCAGCTGCTGCTCGATCAAAATACCTTCTAGGCGTGCTAGCTGGCGCAGGCGAATTTCTAGGATGTCTTCGGCTTGGCGGTCGCTCAATTTAAAGCGGGCAATCAACGCGGCTTTAGGTTCATCGCTTTGGCGAATAATAGCAATCACTTCGTCAATATTAAGCAAAACCAGCTGACGGCCTTCCAAAATATGGATGCGGTCAAGCACTTTGTCCAAGCGGTGGCGCGAGCGGCGCTCTATCGTGATGGCGCGGAACTCAATCCACTCCAGCAGCATTTGGCGCAGGCTTTTCAGCGTGGGGCGGCCGTCGATGCCGATAGCGGTGAGGTTGATCGACGCTGAGGTTTCTAGGCTGGTGTGTGCCAGCAGCGCGGTGATCAGTTCAGCTTGTTCAATTTTGCTAGTTTTGGGCTCAAACACCAGCCGTACGGCGGCTTCGCGGTTGCTTTCGTCGCGCGTGGCGTCTAATAGGGCCAGCATGCTGGCTTTGAGCTGGGTTTGGTCTAAGCTGAGCGTTTTTTTACCTGCTTTGACTTTAGGGTTAGTGATTTCTTCAATTTCTTCCAGCACTTTTTGCGTGCTGGTGCCGGGCGGTAGCTCGGTCACCACCAGTTGCCATTGGCCACGCGCTAGTTCCTCAATTTTCCAGCGGGCGCGCACTTTCAGCGAACCACGGCCTGTTTTGTAGGCATCGGCAATGTCGGCAGGGGTGCTGATAATTTGGCCGCCGTTGGCGTAGTCTGGGCCGGGGATGATGGCAAAGAGTTCGTCATCGCTAAGCTTGGGCTGCTTGATCAGCGCCACGCAAGCGTCGGCTACTTCGCGCAGGTTGTGGCTAGGAATTTCGGTGGCTAAACCTACGGCAATACCGGATGCGCCGTTAAGCAAATTAAACGGCAAACGGGCCGGCAACTGCTTGGGTTCTTCGGTGCTGCCGTCGTAGTTAGGAATAAAGTCGACCGTGCCCATGTCGATCTCGTCCATCAGCAAGCTGGTGATACGCGACAAGCGCGCCTCGGTGTAGCGCATAGCGGCTGCGCCGTCGCCGTCGCGGCTGCCAAAGTTGCCCTGCCCGTCGATCAGAGGGTAGCGCTGGCTAAAATTTTGCGCCATACGCACCAGCGCGTCGTACGCAGCCTGGTCGCCGTGCGGGTGAAAGCGGCCCAGCACATCACCCACCACGCGGGCTGATTTAACTGGCTTGGCACCACTTGCACCATTGGCCCCGCCAAAGCCCAAGCCCATGCGCGACATGCTGTACAAAATGCGCCGCTGCACGGGTTTTTGACCATCGCACACATCGGGCAGCGCGCGGCCTTTAACCACGCTGAGCGCGTATTCAAGGTAGGCGCGCTGGGCGTAGGTAGCCAAGTTCAGGCTGTCGTCGGTCTCGCCTGAGGAAAATTCTAAATTCGGTTGATCGTTCATAAAGTCGGTAGCACAGAGTATTTATGTGTAGTGGGCGCAAGCGTTTATTTGGAACCTGCAATGACTGGGGCAGCTACTTTGTCCACCGCTGCTGCACTGGCAGGAACTGCAGCCGCTAGTGGTACAGGCGAAGGTAATGGTGCAGATCGCGGGGACATGCCTGCCAACGGCGGCACCATATTGCCACGGCCTACAGCACCACCCATTTCCATACGCACGCGTGCAGGCGGTTTGTCGCTCGACGTGGCTGCTGCAGCCAGCATGCTGGGTGGCTTTAAGGTGGTGTAGATTTGCATCACGGTTTTAACGTAGTTTTGCGTCTCGGCAAAAGGCGGTATTTTATTGCCATAGCGCTTAACTGCACCCTCGCCTGCGTTGTACGCAGCCAAGGCCAGCTCCGGCTTGCCCGGAAACATGGCCATTAAATCACGCAGGTAGCGGCTGCCTGCCTTGATATTGGTTTTAGGGTCGGTTAATTTTTTTTCAACAGTTGTTCTAGCATCGGCCTGCACACCGTACCGCTGCGCTGTGGGTGGCATCAGTTGCATCAGCCCTACCGCGCCCTTGGGCGACACCGCGTTGGTGTCAAATCCAGATTCGGTAGCAATTAAAGCCTGCAGGAGTTCAAAATCAATTTTGTTGGTGCTAGCGGCTTCGCGCAAGTGGTGTTTGACTGATTTAAAGCTGGGTGAGATTTCAAAAAAAGCCATCAGCTTAGGCGCTAGCTTGGGCACATTAACAGGGTGCGGCATGGCATCGGTTACGCCACCGGGTCGGGCAGAGGCGCTTGGCAAGCCATCTTTGGTGTCGAAGCTGGTACCACCTTTGAAGTAAATTTCGTAGCGCTCGTCTACTTTTTCTGCGGCAAAGTGGGCTACACCTTTGGCATCTACATAGCCCCAAATATCGGCATGGGCTGTACGCATGCTGGCAGTCATCAGCACTGCCGCGCAAGCTGCCCGCGCCAAGAAACGCACGGCAGTGCGCATGCTAGAAGCGCCGCCACTTCGCTCCCAATTGCATAGCTGCTTGAGCAGGTATTTAGGGCCTTGCAGCCCCAAAATACTTATAAAATTGACTATACGGAGCATTATTTTCAAGCTCACTCTTGCGCACCGCTGCGGCGCGCTACATATTCAGACCGCAGCATAGACAGCACCACCAGCGAATCAAACCCCGGGTTGCCATTGTCTTGCGTTACTTTGACTGCATCACGTAAAGTACCTTCTACAACAAATCCTTCGCTGTCATAAAACGCTTTAGCCCGCGCGTTGCGCAGCTTGACATCTAACCAAAAGCGATGGGCATGCAAGTCTTCAAACGCCACCCGCTTGGCCACCCGCAGTGCAGCGCGGCCAAAGCCTTGGCCTTTGGTTTGCACCACCATGCGTTTAAGTTCTAGCGACTGGTGCTGGCTGCGGCAGCCGATCAAAATAATAAATCCTGCAGGCTCAAGCCCCTGGCCGCCTTCAATAATGAAATGCCGCATATCCGGAAAACGTATGGCCGCCTCATGCTGCGTACGGTCCCAAGGCGTAATAAACGGCAAATTTTGCTCGTCCTGCTCCAGCGACAGCACATACGGCAAGTCGCTTTGCATGGTGGGACGTAGGCGGACGGGGGTGGTCACTGTGCTGTTCTTGGTTGGTTGGCTGTTTTGAGGACGAAAGCGGATTTCTGGACGCGAAGGGCGCTAAGGTTACGCGAAGGACGCGAAATGGGACAAGAAAAAAATAAAATCCAGGGCGGGATTAGTACCAACAAGCGTTTCAAACTTTGAAAAGAATCTTTAAAAACTTTCTGTATTTTTTGGTTTTCTTTCGCGTCCTTCGCGCAACCTTCGCGCCCTTCGCGTCCGGAAATTCT
>JAYSWJ010000300.1:0-18942 GCA_043718065.1 Polaromonas sp. | reverse complement strand
TGCCAGCTTGCGAAATACGTCAAACAGAAAAGTACATGCTGTTAACGTTCCATCAAACCATGCAGGCCTTGAGTTCTTGTGTGCTCAACGGTGGGCTGCAGCAGGTGCGGCATGTACTGAACCTCAGAGTCATTGACGATGACACTGTGGTTGAAGATCCAGCGGTTACTTTGTTAAACCGATGTGCTGAGCTGGGCTTGACAGAAAAATGTCTGGGCATGATGACGGCGGCACCTATGGACACTTTCAGGCATCACACTTGCTGGTTTGGTGAGCTTTATTTTTCGGCATTCGTAACCACCGGACTGGCCAACGCCCGGCGCGCTGGCGATCTGGCAGATGTCGATGTGATGGACAGCGGCTGCGCGTTGCCGGCCGGCACGATTAACCTGGTGGTCAGCACCAACGCCAGCTTAGCCCAGAGTGCCATGGTCGAGGCCTTGATGGTGGCCACCGAAGCCAAGGCGGCTGTACTTCAAGCGTTGCACGTAAAAAGTGCGAAGTCTGGCGCAATAGCCACCGGCACCGGCACAGACGCCATGGCCGTCGTGTCTGATCCGCAAGGCGTGCCGCTGCGTTATGTGGGCAAACATGTGGTGGCAGGCGAAATGCTGGCGCGCGCTGTGATTGGCGCCCTTACTAAATCGCTTGAAAATTCCGTTGAAGGAAACACTGAGGCGTGATCTTCATGGCAATTTGCAGTGCTAGGCAGCCAACTGCGGCAAAGAGTACCCAGTAGTGGCAGTAGTGGTAGCAGTAGTAATACTATTAATTTAATAGCTTCTTGAGCAGTATTTACTTGGGTTACCGGCCTATTTGTCTATTATTTTAAGCTCTACAAGGCCTTTGTAAGCCTGTGCAGGGCTGTACGGCGCTACTCAGGCCCGTTCAAGGCTTCCACACAATCTCGCTGTCCACTGCGTACAGTTTGCAGTTGCTGTGGCCCGCTTTCAGGCAGCGCTGCAGGGCGCGCTCGGTCGGGTCGGTCACTTCGTCAGGGTTCAGCGGTTTGACACCCCAAGTGGCAAATATATTGCGCCCTTCAACCCCTGCCAGTACCACAGCGCGCGGCGATTTTTGCGTCAGCCAGTCGCGGTATATCTCGCGCACGCGGTCGGTTTTAGTCGGCAGTGCGTCCAGGTTAAACAGCTCGGGGCTGATGCGCGCGGCAGGCCTGGCGGGAGCGAGTGCAGGTGCAGGTGCGGCGGTGGATGCGAATGCGCCAGACGATTCAGACGCGCCAGCAGCGGCCACAGGTAACGGCTTAGCCCGGTTCTTCTTATCCACCGCCGACGCTTGTGTCGTCCCCGTCAGCTCGGCCAGCACCAGCTCTGAGAATTTCTCGTACATCCAGCCCATGCGCAGCCCGTCGCCCCCCGCCGCGCCGCCAAAGGCATACGACGCGTTCACGTCAAAGCTGTGCAAGCGCCGCCCCTCGGGGCTGAACACGCGCACCTTGCCCTCCATATGGTCTTGCCCCGCCAGCACCCCAAAAATCACCGCACTGGCCGTCGACCGCACGCGAATGCTGGTCACCACAACCTCTACCCGCTCCGCCGCCGCTGCGTTAAACGTGCCATTGCCCTCTAAGCGCCGCTGAATATAGCCCTGCAAGTCACGGCTATTGAACTGCGGGTTGTCCTTGAGCAGCGCCTGCGCCTCCGGCGTCATGCTGACCTGCACCGCCGCCACACCCGCCGTCACATACGTCTTGTTCATCTGCCCCGGCTCACGTTTGACGGTGCCCGCGCAGGCGGTCAGCAGCATCAGCAAACACATACTCAAAATTCGAGGGGCAAGGCGGTTCAACATAAGGGCTTAGCGTGAGGAATGAATGGGTTGCGATTAAAGCGGCAGCAATGCAGGAAGCGTTGACGCCAGCTTCTGCAACAAATTTTAACAACTAGCCACCCCTAAGCCGCGAGGGGAACCCCGTATACGAATGCGTCATGTGCACTTAGCACTACAAACTTAATAGCTGCCTGAGCAGGTTTTGCTTGGGTTACAGGCACTATTGGCGCTTAAAAATGCTCTGTGCAGCACAGATAAGTCGTTTCAGCATGGCCTATACTCGTTCAATTAAATATCTTAAACTATCTAAATAGCGCCTACAAAATCATCTATAGCTATCAATAATTAAATATAATAACAACCTATGACTATCCAATCTAACCATTTCAAGTTGCTGCAGTTCCAGCAAATAGAAGCCGCCTTAGCCACTTGGCGTGGCGCAAATTTGCCCGCTCTCCCCCCCGCAGGCTGGGCACGCACCATCCGCAATACGCTGGGCATCCCCGTCACCACCCAAGCCAAGCAGCTAGGCATTACCCCATCCGGCCTGCAAAAGCTAGAAATAGCCGAGGCCAACCAAGTCATCACCCTGGCCAGCCTGCGCAAGCTGGCCGAGGCCCTAGGCTGCGAGCTGCAATACGCCCTAGTGCCCCGCCAGCCACTGGCCCAGCAGCTGCAAGATCGCGCCAAATTAGTGGCAGCCCAGCAGCTAGCCCCCGTAGCCCACACCATGGCCCTAGAAGACCAAGCCGTGCAAGGTCCCGCACGCCAGTTGCAGCGCGACCTATTAGCCCAAGAGCTGCTAGCAGGCCCGCGCCGCAACCTGTGGAAATAGCAGCAACGCAATGGACATCACCACCCCACAAGGCGCAACCCCGCTAGACCAAGACCCAGACGAAGCCGCAGGCCTGCTGCCACAACACATCACCACCCAAGCCGACCTCAATGCATGGGAAGAAGCCAACATTCTGCAAGGCGAGAAGTGGGCCAAACGCCAAACCAAACGTGACTTGTTGACCGAGGGCTTTGTACGCGACCTGCACAGCCAAATGTTCAGCCACACGTGGCGCTGGGCGGGCACCTTTCGGTCCAGCAATAAAAACATCGGCGTAGATTGGGCGCAAGTAGCCACGCGCCTGCGCAACCTGCTGGACAACACCCGCTACCAAATCGACCACAAACCCGTCGCAGGCAACAGCGCAGAGTGCGACACACTGGCCATCCGCTTTCACCACCAGCTGGTGTGGATACACCCCTTCCCCAACGGCAACGGCCGCCACGCCCGCCTGCTAGCCGACACCCTGGCCCTGCGGCTGGGTCAAGCACGCTTTACATGGGGCAGTGCATCGGTAGAAACTATTGGCGATGCACGGGCGCGGTACCTGCAAGCCCTGCGTGCGGCGGATGCAGGCAGCATGGATGCGTTGATTGAGTTTGCGCGTAGTTAAACACAGTCACTATGCATTTAATAGCTGTTTGAGCAGACTTTCATTGGGCCAACGGCACTATTCATGCTGAAAATCACTACTGTCCGGAATAAAGTTTCGTCCGAATAGCTCCCTTTGGTAAATGACTGATGGCACATTGTCCAGGTGCATGGCGCTGCACACCATGTGGTCAATGCTCAGGTGTTGCTTGATCCATTTAAATTTTTATCTGTTGTAAGCCACCCGCTTAACGCTGCTTGTTGATGCGCTGCGTCCAAGCCACCGCGCCCTGTGCCTGGGCCAGCGCGGCGGCTTCGTCAAGCAAGGCTTGCACCTTGGCTGCGTCTTCCCCGCCAGCGCGCAGCACCACGGCTTTTTCGGCTATCAGCAGGCTGCGAAACTGGTTTTCGCTGTTGTGCTGTATGCGCGCCAGTTGCTCGTCAATGTCGTCCAACGCCTGCGCGGTGCGGCCCAGCATCAGCAGCACATCTACCTTCAGCACGGCAAACCAGGTTTGCCAGTTTTCAAACCCGGTCATCTTCCACAAGCCAAGGCCTGCTTGCATATCTTCCAGGCCTTCCAGCGGGTGCCCTTGGCGCGCTGCAGCCCAGCCCCGCACCACGCGCGAGAAGCCGATAAATTCAGGAAAGCCATACTGCGAAGAAAAGTCTACGCACTGCTGGGCAAACTGCTGCGCAATGGCGGGTTCGTCGCGCATGCAGGCAATCGTCAAGCTGGCCATCAACGAAAAGCCCAGGGTATGAGGTTGGTTTAAGCGCTGCGCCAGTTCGTAGGCGTCTGCCGCGTGCTGGCGTGCCGCGTCAGCGTCGCCGCTGACCAAGGTGGCCAGTGCCAGGTAGAAGCGGCCAAACACGCCAAAGTCCATCATGTACACGGGGTACAGTGCAGCATCCCGTGCGGGTTGGTAGCGCTGAACTGAGTTTTCCAGGTACTGGCGCGCCAGCGGGGCATTGCCCAGGTGAAACTGGATCATGCCGTTCATATTGCTGGCGGCCATGACCGATTCGTTGTCGTTGCCTTTGTCATGGGCGGTTTGCAGCAGGGCACTGGCCAAGGGGTTGGCAATCTCAAACTCAGCACGTCCCCAGTGGTACAGGCACAGCCCGTAGGTGATGGGGAACTGCCGGGGTTGGCCGGGCAAGGTGTGGCATAGCGCAAAGGCGCGTTTTTGCACATCGCCAAATGGCGTACTGCCGGGCCCCATCAGCACCATGGTAGTAGGGCCTAGTACCGACAGCAAGCCCAGCTCGCACTCAGCACGCTCGGGGCTGACGGCGACATTTTTCAAGGCTTCCAGGCCTTCTTGCAAATGCCCTGCGGCTTCACGCGGCGCACCACGGCTTAGCGCCTGAATACCCGCTTGCAGCAAGTAGCGGCCTGCCTCTAACGCGCGGTTGGCGCGCGCCAAGTGGTGCGCCACCAGTTCGGCGGCACCTTGCACTTGCGATGCAAAGTTACCTGTTAATGCATCAGCCACGCTGGTGTGCAACGTGACACGGTTTTTCAGCAAAATGGAGTCGTAGGCGGTTTTCTCAACCAGTGCATGTTTGAACTTCAAGCGGTCTGCCCCTGCGCCTACCAACAGCATGAGTCCTGAGTCCAGCAGCTGGTGCAACTGCGTGTCAAACTCGGCCGCTTGCTTGCCCGCGCAGGCTTGCAACAGCTCGCACGAGAACTCGTTGCCAATCACCGCCGCTACCTGCGCCAAGGCTTTGGCAGCGCCCAAGCGGTCTAGCCGATCCATCAGCAAATCCATCAGCGTGTCAGGCACGCCCAGCACGGCGCTGCCCACAGATCGTGCGCCTGTACTTTGTGTATCCAGCACCATGCGCGTCATCTCTTCAATAAACAGCGGAATACCGTCCGTGCGCGCGATGATGGTGTCCAGGTCAGTGGCGGGCAGGGCCACGCTAGCGCATAAGTTCATCGCCATTTGGCGCGCAGCAGCATCGCCCAAACGGTCTAGCGCAATGGTAGTGATGTCAGCGTTGTCTTTAAAGCTGGCGTTGAAGCTGGGGCGTGCGGTCATCAGCACAAAGGCGCGTGTCAGCTGCCCGCTAGACAGCAGCATGTCCAGCAACTCTAGCGAGGTCGGGTCGGCCCAGTGCAGGTCTTCTACCAGCATCAGCAAGGGTTGATTCAGTGCCAAACCGGCAAAGTAGCGGGACAGCGTTTGGTCTGTGGACGTGAGCGCCTGTTTATGAGCCAGGTCAATAAAGTAGCGCAGCAGCGCGTCTTTGGTCAGCGCCAGCAGCGCCGGGGGCGGCAGCTCCATGGGCGGGTAGCGGTTTTCAACATGGATGCCTACCAACGCTGCGATCAGGGCGACATCGCGCACCTCGGTAATGTTGGCAATCGCGAGCTGCGATTCGAGCTTTTCAATTTGCATCAGCGTAGAGTCATTGCGCGTAAAACCCGAGGCCTGCACCAAGTGCTGCACAAACGGGTAGAGCACACTGTTAATGTGAAACGGCGAGCATTGCAAACGCAGCGTAAGGTGGGCGGTGTCTTTGAGGTTTTCTTCAAACGTCGTGCCTAGGCGCGACTTGCCAAAGCCAGCATCGGCCAGCAGCAGTACGCCTGCGCAATGCTGGTCGTTCACACGCTGCCAGCATTGCGCCAGCAAGGCCAGCTCAGCGTCGCGGCCCACCAAGGGGAAGTGGCTGTCGCGCCCACGCCAAGCAGACCGGCTGTCTTGCGACACAGCACCTGTCACAGCGCTGATGCGCACTTCGTCGCTAAAGCCTTTCAGCGTAAACAGCCCCAAGTCCTCATACATAAACTGCCCGCCTGCAATGCGCCGCGTGCTGGGGGCCACCGCTACTTGGTTAGGTTGGGCCTCGGTTTGAATGCGCCCCGCCAGATTGGGCGTAGTACCCGCAACCGATAGCGCATCGCGCATGCCCACCGTTACCAGCCCCGTGGCAATGCCTATGCGCACTTGCAGCGGCTTGTCGCCCAGCTTGATCTGCGAGATTTCTTGCACAATGTTAAGCCCCGCATGCACCGCCCGCACAGTGTCATCTTCGCCCGCAACAGGGTAGCCAAAGTACAGGTCCACCCCGTCGCCCACAATTTTTGCCACATGCGCGTTGTAGCGTATCGCAATGCGCTTAACCATATCGTGGTACGCCGTAATGGCAGCAAACAAATCCTCTGGGTCCATTTGCTCGGCCAGTGCGGTGGAGCCCACCAGGTCGCAAAACAGCACCGTCATTTGGCGGCGCGACAAAGCCTCAGGTGCAGCGCCCGTAGAAGTGGCTGTGGCCAGCGCATCCCCGATCTCTTGGGTAAGCGGCAGCAGCGTGCCGCAGTTACCACAAAACTTGGCTGCAGAGGTAGCGGCAGTACCGCATTTGATGCACAACATGGTGAAGCTTTCAGACATAACAAACAGGGTGCCAGGCAAAGGCGGGCAAGGCTTAAGCTAGTGTGGGCAACACATTCAATGTGCCCGCACACGCTGCTGCAAATAGCGGTCACCGCCAGCGGCAGCATCAAACGCTGCAAGCGCCAGCATGATCAGCATGTCGTAGTCCAGTGCAGTGGTGCCAGCGTTCAAGTTTTGGGGCTCTGTGCCCGAACGGTTTTGGTACCAGCGCGCCCAGTCTTTGGAGCCTGGCGGGTAGAGCAAAAATGGTGACCCGTCTGGCGGAAAAGAGCGATTAGGCGAAGGGTATAGGTTAGCCATAAAGGGGTACTGCGCCGTGCCGTGGCAGCTCATGCAGGCCGAAGACCGTTGCTCCTTGCGCACCTGGCCATCGGTAAAAATCACGTTGTGGCGCTTGGCCACATCTATCGGGCCAGACAAGCGGCCACCCCAGCCCAGCATTTCTTTAGAAAAGCTGGGGGCTTGCGGGTTGGTCCAGTTTTCTTGCAAGGGCATGGGTTTATCGCCTATGGCCCTGCCAGACGGGGAAAGCGCCAGTTCGGGGTCGTTGCCCCACTGTGCGCCCAAGGGCACCAGCTTGTCCCACGCGCCTTTGCCTGGTTCATCGTATTTGTACACAAAGGTGGTGAACACCCAGCCCGTTTTGGGCGAAGCTACCGAGTCTTTGACAATGATGTCAAATTGCAGCACACGCAGCGGCAGCAGCGTGGGGGCAGGCGCTGGCGTGGGGTTTTGGTTGGCTTTTAGCGTGTCGGCCACGGTGGGCCGCCACACGTTCCACACAGCAGCGTCTTTAAGTACGGGCCATTGCTCTGGCGTAACCGTTACCCCCGCCGCTTTAATCACCATGGCCCCCTCGGGGAACACCACATTTTTGCGGTCTGGGTTAAACGGGTTAGCCCACAGGCGCTTGAGCATGGTGGCCGACAGCGCGTCGTAGTACACCACGGTGTGGTTTTGCAAGGGCACATCCAAACCGGTAAAAGCACCCGCAGGCAAAATTTGTCCCGCAAACGACCCCAAAATAGCTTCGCGCCCACCCGTAGCGCTGCCCTCAGCCTGCCACGGCATGTCGTACCAGCCCCTTTGCGCAGCATTCCAGGCGTTGGGCTTTTCGATCATGTCGCGCATCGAAGGTTCGACAAACTTTTTAAGCTGCTCTACATAGGCAGGCGCGCTAGCCACTGTAATGGGCACACGAGGCGCTATTTTTTGCCAGCCGTTGGCAGGCGCTTGGCTGGGGTAATCAAAGTTAAGCGTACGGTAAGGCCCTGCCCATTGCCCTACAGGGTACAGCCCGTTGTTGGAAGCATAAGGGTCCGCCGCAATAGCGTTACCCGCCAGCAGCACAGCAGCCCAAACTAAAGCCGCGCAGTGGATGATGGCGTTGCAACGTACCATGTTATCTCCTCATATTTTGAGTGAGATTATCACTGATGGAAGCTGAAACCATCCCTAGTACGTATGGACTAAACCAGCGCTATGTGTGCAGGCGGTTGTATTTTGCAAAGTTAAATCGACTGCAAAAATTCTTTAGCCATCTGCACGCAGTCGTCATACCTGGGCACCAGCACCTTCGCATTAGGCAAGCGCTCAATGGCGTCAAACCGATCTTGCATTACGCTGCGCCGTACCTCCAGCGTTTGCAAAAACGCCTGTCGATGACGCACCATAAAACGCACCTCACGTCGCAAACCATCAGGATCGGTTTGCAACACCAAGCACAGGTCAAACAAATCCCGTGCTGTAGTCTGCCCGCCCCGGTGCCACATCTTTTTAGCTACTATTTCTACATCGGTTTCCACGCACACTGGCTCGCCCATGATCGTCTCCACCATCCACGGCTGGTCAGTCAAGTTGTGTGATGCAACGATATCAATCTCGCCCTCAGCACGGAACAGTTTGATGTACTCCATCGCCTCTACATAGCGCGTACACAGCTGTTCAGCCACGTCCGACAAGCGCGGGTTTACAAAGCCCAAATACTGCGGATCGGGTACAAATAAATCAATATCTTTACTTAGCCGGTGCGCGTGCCGTAGCATCAGCACTGTGCCGCCACCAAACGTCCACAGCGCATCAGGCCGCGTACGCAAGCGCATCTCGCGCATCAGCACAAGCCCGTGTACAAATAAATCGCGCCACGCGCCGGGGCGTTCTGCGTCAAAGTGCATACCACTCCTTACGCGGCGACAACATGGCACGCGCCCACGCGCCTACATGCTTCCACACCTTGGCCGCAGGCACGCCGCTTTGCACAGCAGCAGCCTCTACCGCAGCCACCATCACCGGCAGCGGTGCCTCGTCCAGCAGGGTGCCAATGTGTGCCGCGTAGGCCTTAGGCAGCACCCCGCTAGCAAGCGCCTGCGCCAGCACCTGCGGGGGCAGTGCCGTGGCAAAGCTAACACTGGCCGTCTGCGCCGCAGTAGCCAGCGCTAGCGTGTCTACCCCGCGCGCAGGCTCCCACTGCAGCCGCAGCCCCACCACCTGCAGCAGCTGCCCCAGTCGCCCCAAGCTCAGGTTAGCCAAGCTGCCCCGCTCCAGCCCGTTCACCGTAGCCCGCGACACCCCCGCCATCCGCGCCAGCGCAGCCTGCGTTAGCCCCAGCGCTTGCCTACGCTGATGCACTGCCGGGCCTATCCAAAGTAAATCGTTCATGGGGTGTAGATTAGATTAACCTCGCCATTTTGTCAAAAATATTTGACAAACCAAGTCGGTAACCAAAAATATACAGTCCCGCAAATCGAAAACCACATTTGCGATTTACGGGGTTAACTCATACAAAAACGCAACCGTCTGTAGATCGTTATTTCACTTCTGGGGGCATAAGTTGCCTAATTTGGCAAACCTTTTCCATCCGCAAATCAGCAAAAGCCTGACCCGGACAGTCATGCCGATGCCGCTGTTCACGCAAAGCCTCCACAGCATCAATGCGCGCCTGCACAGGCTGCGCCAACCAATACACCAAGTCAGCTGCTTGCTAGCCAGCAGCATCGTGCAAATGAAAATAGTTAGTCGTAGGCTGCATTGATAAGTCGTAATGCGTCAACATCACCACACCAGCACTACACTTTTAATAGCTGCTTGAGCAGGATTTACTTGGGCTACTGGCACATTTAGCATCTAAAACAGCGTTGAAAATGCCCCGTCAGCATACAACGCACCAAATTGACAATCGTCACAAAAGCCGCGCCTGCTGCCCTTGCGCCTTCAGCAACGCAACGGCTTTTTTGTCGAACGACACAAAGGTCTCCCCGCCCAACCAATGGCCTTCATAGGCAATCACCCCGTCGGCAAAGTCTCCGCCAGAATCCAGCACCAGCAAGCCCGCCTCCACTGCGGGCCGGTTCATCTCTACGTTGGCTGCGGCCAGCAGAGCGCGTATGGCACCGGCCGCGTCTGTGGGCGTAAAGCCATAGACTTTGCGCAGCACCCAGACCAATTCGCACAGGCTGGGCAGCGCAATAGCGATCAGCGTGGCGTCCAGCAAAACTTTGGCGGCTATTTTTGCCTGCGCCGGGTCGTCACTCACTACCGCGCGAACCAATACATTGGTGTCCGCCGTCACCTTCACGGCCTGCCAGCCCATGCTTGGCCAGTGGCCTCGTTAATCTCGTCAATGGTGGCAACCTTCTTTGTCCGCCCAGCCAGCAGCCCCACAAAGCCCTGAATGGTTTGGCTAGGCCGCGCCGCCTTCAGCATGCCACGACCATCCGGCAACAGATCCAGCTCAATCTTGTCGCCCGGCTTGATGCCAAGATGCTGAAGCACGTCTTTTCTAAACGTCACCTGCCCCCGTTCAGTTACGGTCAATGTGGTCATAGCACTCACCTTTCAACTATGCAATATTCTCATTGTAAGGCGAATATGCATTATCAACAATAGGTGGGTGCTATGAACGGCAGTACAGCACAAACACTACAAATTTAGTAGCTGTTCCAGCAATATTCTATTGGGCTGGTGGCCAATACGCCACCTAAACCACCACCATCACGCATGCGCAGCCGCATACTCGCGCGCTGTGGGTAACGCCCGTGACAGCGCTCGCTCCGAAGGCCGCGTAGCCTCCCAGCCCAAGCATGCCAGCCATATTGAGCGCGGAATGGCTTTAGCCGCCGTACGGTAATAGCTCACCATGCGCCTGCTAATGCCCAGCGCCTGCGCCACACCAGACAGCGACAGCCCATTGCGTAGCATCCAGGCACCCAACATCTCGTGGCTCACCTCGCCCGCCTGCTCTTTGGCCCACGCATACACATTGTCCAGCCCCAGTTCGGTGTCAAACCATTCAATGCTAAAGCCATCTGTGCGCACCGTGCAAAACACCTCAGGTTTGCGGATTTCAGCAAATGCTGCGCCTTGCATAACGTGGGCCACATCCACGTCCAGCACCTCACCCGTGCTCCACGTCGTACGCAGCTGGTAGAGGGCCAGCGCCTGAACCGCCTGCAATTTGGGGGAAAAGAATTCACTCATAGCTGGCACCGCCCATCATTCATAAGGACATGAACATACGGCGGCGGGTGGTCGCCAAAGTACATCAAAATACGGCCATCTGGAAATCGCTTCAAAGTAGGCATGCACCACAGTATAGTGCAACCATTGCACTAGCGTGCAGCGCCCATACCCCGCAGCAAAAGGTAACCCCATATCACTCACCCGCGATGTCCAACAAACCATCGTCGCCCGCGCCAGCGCAGACCCGCTGTATGCGCAGCCCTGCTACAAGAAGCCGCCACACTATTCTTAAACGGCGAGGCAGAACTAGCCGAAAGCCATCCTGCGCGATCTGGTTAACGCCACCGTCGGCTTTGAGCAGCTGGCCATCCAAGTGGCCAAGCCCCCAAAAAGCGTGCACCGCATGCTGTCCGAGTCTGGCAGCCCCACCATAAGCAACCTTGCCGCTATATTTCAATCGCTTAAAGATTCGCTGCACGTGCAACTGCAGGCGAAGGCGCTACAAACGACGTAATGAGCGGGTAGTGACGCGTAGATATCAGCGCACCAACACTACAAATTTAATAGCTGCTTGAGCAGGATTTACTAGGGTTAACAGCACATTTAGCATCTAAAACAGAGTTGAAAATGTCCCGTTAATACACAACGCACAAAATCAGCAATCCCCATGAAATTCCAACACGCCATGTTCGATTTTCATGGACATTCAAACCGCCACCATCCCCGCAAACCGCAGTGCCGCCTTGCCATTACATGCGCTCCGTGGCACCCGCAGCGATAGCGGCATCCATCTTTGCAATGCTGACCGGCTTCTTCACCCGCCCCACAAACCGCCCGCGCAACACCGCCCCATCCGTGCGCACCGCGACCACGCGGAAGCTATCGCCTTCAGGTAGAAATTCAATCTTCTGGCCAGCAGTCAGCCCCAGCGCTACACGCACGGCGCGCGGCAAGGTGATCCGGCCTTTACTGGTTAATGTGGCTGTGGGCATATGCGTTCCTTACACTAGTGGTAACTACTATTTCAATAGCTGCTACCGCAATATTCTATTGGGCTACCAGCCTATTTGGCACTAAACCCGCGGCCCGCCGTACGATTATGACCACGCCACGCCAACTTGTCACCCCAGGCAAAGCCCTGGGTCACACCAGCTAGAAATCACCCAACAATGGCGCACCTTCAACACCCAACCCAACAAGGTGCCCCATGCATTCATCCAACGCCTCTTCCATGCCCCTCTACGGCAGCGAACCCGACGAACCCGGCCTGTACCTCGGTCTCTTCCATGGCCGCAAAGACCCAGACGACCAAATGATCGAATGGGGCTTTAACGGCCCGCTCATCGGCCCCTTGAGCTTTGTCCACACCACCTACACCAACATCATCAAGCTAGGTTTTCACAGCGCCGCCGCCGAGAAAAGGTACTTTCCCACCCAAGACATGCCCATGCTGGAGATCAACGGCGACATGGTGCATTACCAAGACTGCTATTACGGCGACTGGACGGTGTTCTACGCCACGGGCTGCGATGTGCGCCAACCCGAAGACACCTTCAGGCAATCACCCCGCCCCGTGCGCTCGCTGTACGCGCATCGCCGCGAATAGCCCACCCTGCTTTCAAGGCATACTGCCAGCAAACAGGAAAGCCGCCATGCCAGCCACCCCCACAGCGCCCAGCCCCGCATCCCTCAACTGGACACGCCGCCAAACCCTAGCCGCGCTGCACATCTACTTTCAGCTCCCCTTTGGCCAGCTCCATCGCGGGCAGCCCAAAATCAAACAAGTGGCCCAGTGGATAGGCCGCACCCCCAGCTCAGTCGCGCTCAAGCTGGTCAACCTCGCCAGCCTAGACCCACAAATCGTCGCCACCGGCCGCGCAGGCATGCGCAACGCATCCAAACTAGACCAAGCGATCTGGCAAGAGCTGCAAAACAACTGGGACGCCGTAGCGCTAGAGGCCGCCGCAGAATACGAGCAGCTTGCCACCCGCCACGGCCTGCCCGCCAACGTAGACGTCATCGACGAGCTGCCCGAAATACCGGAAATAGCCGGAGGCAAAACCCGCATGGCCACCGTAGAAGTGCACGTCAACCAAGCCCGCTTTCGCAAAGCCATCTTGGCCAGCTACAACGCCACCTGCTGCATCAGTGGCCTACAACATGAAAAGCTAGTCATCGCCAGCCACATCGTGCCGTGGAGCGACGACAAACAAAACCGCCTCAATCCACACAACGGGCTGTGCTTGTCTGCGCTGCACGACAGGGCGTATGACCAAGGGCTGATTACGGTGATGCCGGATTACACGGTGCGGGTGTCGAAGGTTCTGAAAAACTGTGCAGAAAATTCGTTTATGGCTGAGACAATAGTGTGTTTTGACAAACGACCAATACGTCTACCAGAGCGTTTCAGACCCGCCTCTGCGTTTCTTGCAGCGCATGCAAAGAGGTTTGGTTTTACAAGCTAGTCAATTTAGTTTGTGCAAGTCTTTTTCAATTAAATGAATAACTTTAGAGGCAAGCTGCCCGCTAACCTTAACAATACCGCCAGATGAAAAGGCGACCTGACCACGAACACCTTCATATAAAAGCTCAAAAATTGCAACATCTACCTTGTAATTTAATCCGTCGAGAAGCGTCATATTTTCTACGATCATGCCCCTCTTAGAAGCGAACTCCATACGAGCAACAAGATCCTCCTCGACTGACGCACCAACTATCTTTAGCCCCACCAGCTTGGTAACCTGAACATACTCAAAAATAGTGGTTGGCTTAGACTTCTCGAACACCACAGCCTCTGCAGTAAATCCAAGCCCAACAAGGGACTCCAAAGCGTTGAGTAAATCACGAATGTTACGTCCCGGATTTATAATCCTCAAAAAAATTTGACCACCAACGACTACAACTGCAAAGTCTGTAAATCCAACGCTTTCAACAGCTTCATGAGATGGATTTCCATCGGCGTTCAATCGAGTAACAACAATACTAGTGCGCCAAAGAAATCGAAGTTGCGACCCACCCAAGCCGTCTCCAAGAAAAGCAAATCCATTCGAAGCACTTGAGTCAAATGGATGAGTTAATGCTAGCTCCATTAAATTAGACGTATTACTAGGAAGCCGAATCCGATACCAACGATATCGAGTAAGCATTAGATTTCTCCTACATTGTTGGCTGTAACCTCACCTCGAAGCCTAATAACCAGCTCCCTGGATTTCAACTCAATAGCACGAGAAATAACGTCAATTTCATTTTTATATGGCGCCCTACGTCGCGAAGACACTGCCCCCTCCTCTAAAGGAAAGACTCCACTTAGTATGAATGAGAAGCCTGAACAGTCCTTAGGATCCGAAAAGACAGCCTCAATGTCATACACATTGCCTTCGCCCATTGTTTCTGTTGCAGTCCACCCAATCTTAATAATGTAATAGTCGTCCTCGTCGAGTAAGGCATTGAGCAATTCAGAACGCGTAACGCCATTTCCTTTAAGCAATACTCTCTCAACGTGCGTGTCTTGATCGTCGGTGTTTTGCGTCTCTTCTTCATCGTCATCTTCAATGGCGGGTTTTGCTTTGTATACGTAAACATCCGAAACGTCGCGCCGAACAAATCCCGGTAAAGAAGTCATCAATTCGTGAAAAAACTTTGATCTGAGTTTGGGTGAAGAAATATCAAAGAGAGATACTGTTATTTTTGTAACTGGTATTTCAGATACTTTTTCCACCTCATTTAGCAAGGTGTCGCGCACGTCGTTTAAGTACTCATTTTGAGTGTTTCGAACGATAAACCCTTCTGGCGACTTTACAAACTCGACTGTACCGTCACGCACTTGCACTTGAGCAAATTCGCTTAGCTTGTAATTCACCTTCGAGTATTGAACACTCAACGTCAGGTTATCGCCGCTACGGGCAATTTGAACTGTATCGCCCGATGCCTCCATTTGACTCTTAAGTTGTTCGGCCGCTGCTTGTAGTCCGTCAGTATCCCCGGCACCAACTATATCCATGGAGGTAATTCGCTCTCGCCTTGGAGCTACCCCGAGGCGTGCCGCAATTTCTTTATGGTCATAGTAATCATGCGTTAATCTAGCAAAGTATTCCGCTAGCTCCTCGCGCCGAGACTTTTTACTCACAATAATATTTCGCCGTTGAAATAGACGCGTGATAGTAGGTATATCAACTTTGTGTTGATTTAAAGCGTCAAACACATTCTTGTCGGAAGCGTAGTACAAAGACGCGCCATACATTCGTTTGCTCATTCTCGCCACCCCATATCACCCGGTTTGTACGTGCTCGTAACATTTGTGATTCGATCAATATCGATTTTATTTATGATTGCTTCGCGAGCTGCGTCGAAGCCCCAAGCTTTGACGTATTTTCTTTTTGCTGTGTGAAAAATGGTTTTTAAGTCATCCGGAGCATTGTTGTCTGTAACACGCACGCGTATCTTTTCCCCCGATTCCAACATTTGATACCGGGATAAACTGTCCAAAAAGTATTCAAACTCCTCAACACTTTTAGCGGCGGCATTGTAATAAATGATGAAACCTGCCTCACATGTATTCGTCATCTTATGCCTAATAATAATGTACGGACTAGTTAATGTTTCTATCGTTGCTGGTTGCTCCCACACTTCCGCCCTCCGTCTGGCCATTACTAGATCAGGGTAGTAAAAACTGTATGCGTCGGGTAATTCTTTCTCTCCCTTCAACCGAATAATGTCATTCGCTATGTTGTAAAGCCGTTGAATATCTTTAGGACCCAGAAAGTGCAATTGTGATCCCGGGGCAACAGGCAATGCTTGTAAGTCTACTTTTTCTATTGCTTCATAAAAGCACTTTTCATACTCATGATCGTGGTTATGAATAAAAAGCAAGCCTCTCACTTCGTGAGCTTCCGACGAATCAACAGAATATTTTTCACGCCAGTTTTGTGATGAGCGTGCACAATCAATAGTCATGCACAGCGACCTCAACGCGCCTCTAAGTCGCGTTGAATTTATAGAATCAGACTTGTAGCTCTTAAGGTCTGTGTGCAAATAAACCATCTTGCCAAGATAAGGATCTTGATAAGAAAAAACTACATCCCCGGGATGGCTAATTTTTTTCTTACCCCCATCTCCGGTATGTTTGTCGTTACAACAATCGAAATTGTCATCAGTCTTGGGGTGTGTCTCCCACATGAAGTGCTTAAAAATGTCTTTAGAAATTTTTGCTGCAACTTCCGCAATATTGTTAGTCTCGGACAAAAAATCTCCTTTAAATATTCACACCAGAATTAATCATGCACGAAGGATGTCTCTTAGGTGAGCTTTGATCACTCACTCAAAAACTGTACGAATTCATTCTACACAGTGCGATACCGCTCATGCGGCTCCCATCTTAGGCAACACCGCCCACAGCGGCACCGCCTCCACGCCTTCGCCCATGAGGTAGCGGTGCAGGCCGGGGTACACCACGTACAGCGCGTCCAGCTTCAGGTCGTGCATGGCAATGCGCATGCTTTTGGTGATGGTGGGGGCATCGGCGCGTTTAAATTCCACGCCTATGCGCTGCTGGCCGCGCAGCATCAGCAGGTCTAGCTCGGCCCCTTGGTGGGTGGCCCAAAAGTAGGCTTCGTCGGGCTGGGCAATGCGCAAAATCTGCTCTAGCGCAAAGCCTTCCCAGCTGGCTCCTGCGCGCGGGTGCGTCACCAGCTCGGGCAGGGTTTTAATGCCCATCAGCGTGTGCAGCAGGCCGGTGTCTCTAAAGTAGATTTTGGGGGCTTTGACTTGGCGCTTGCCCAGGTTTTCATGCCACGGCTGTAGCTGGCGGACCATGAAAGTTCGGGTCAGCGTGTCCAGATAGCGGCGAATGGCGGGCTCCGAGACGCCCATGCTTTGGGCAAACGGCGCGGCTGTCCAGGTTTGCCCATGCCAATGCGCCAGCATGGTCCAAAAGCGCAGCATGGTGGGCGCGGGCACGTTAATGCCAAACTCTGGCAAGTCCACGTTCAAGTGGTTAGATATAGCGTTGCTGCGCCAAGCGGCACTGTCTGCATCAGTGTTGGCCAAGTAAGCCAGCGGAAACCCGCCGCGCAGCCACAGGCGCGTTATCGCTTCGTCGCTGTAGGCCCCCGCATCTTGCGCAATCTCCTGCACCTCAAAGCCGCCCACATCCACCGTCTCCACGCGGCCCAACAAAGATTCGCCCGCTTGGCGTAGCAGTGCGGGTGCAGCACTGCCCAGCAGCAAGTATTGGCCGGGTGCGTTAGAGCGGTCTATCAACGAACGCAGCAGTGGGAACAAACCCGGCCGCAGTTGCACCTCGTCAATCACCACCAAGCCCTGCAAGGCTTCCAGCACTTGGGCGGCTTGCTCTAACTGCGCGGCGTGGGGCGGGTATTCAAGGTCAAAGTAGTTGGGCGACTGGCGGCTTAAAAACCTCTGTGCCAGCGTGCTTTTGCCCACCTGCCTGGGCCCGCTCAACACCACAGCCCGAGAGCGGCCTAGCGCTGTGCGGATGTTAAGTTCAAGCTGTTGTCGTGCAAGCATGGCCGCATGGTAGCACTTTTACCATGAAATTCCAACATGCCATGTTCGATTTTCATGGTAGTTGTTGCCAATCAACCATGAAAATCCGCCACGGCATGCGGGAATTTCATGGACGAGGGGTGGGTTTGGTTGCCTGCGGCGCAGTGACGCGTACTGAGTAGTAACGAGTAACCCCGGATGAAGCGGCGACCTGAATATGGCCCCAGTTACAGTTTCGTGCTATATTTCGTTTGGCCCTTCGTTCTGCGAACGCCCAAGTTCCACTTGGGACATTATTAGCAGGCGCGGGGCTATTTTTTTGGTTCAGCCGCTTTTCTTTTGGAAAACTCTGGTCGGATGGCACCTTCTTTTGGCTTGAAGATCCAGTGCCGATATCCGTCGGCCCACCTGTTTTCTACACCTGACAGGTCGCCCGTGTTGATACCAATATTGAACTGTCGACCATTTCTGGTTGCTCGTATTTCCGTCAATATATGCTTATAAACGCGTTCTTTGGCTAGCGTTCTTTTTCCCCGTCGTGTCTCGCCCTCGGGGATTTCTTTGTGCTTGTCGTTAAGCCGAAACTGCATGGCACCCAAAACAATATCCAAAGCTTGCAATATCACATGTTGTTTGGAGTCCACTTCTGCAAGCTGATCGGAGCGAATAAAAATACCAGCTTGTCTGAACGGCACGTTCGCGTTAAGTCCTGTCACAAAGCCCTTGAAAGCAAAACACTTTTCGGCGTTGTCCGGCAATTTATCAAAATAGATTCGAACGCCCGTTTTGCTGCCACTAACTCCGGCATGCTGAAGTCCAAAAGCATGCTTGAGAAACTGATAGTACAAAAGGAAGAACCCGTTCTCCCGTTGCTCCGTTGTAAGCCTATGAGCAGAGAAAAAATTATGCGTGAACATGACACGCATCTTGATTTTTTCTTCACGCATCAGGCCGAACACCTCTGACAAAAAATCAATGTACTTTGATTCGTATTGACTCGTTATCTTTTGCCACTTCAGTTCGCCCAGCAAATTGAGTCGTGCCTTGCAAGCTTCCAGCCTGGAAATCACCTCTTCTTGATGCACTGATTCGACCAAGGCTCCACCATAGAAATTAGAAAAGTGCTTCCCTGACGAGTCGGACTCGTCGCAGTAAAGTATCAGTTCACGAGACACGAGTTGTTAGCAGTTCAACTACACGTCAATATTCGCCGCCCGCAACGCATTCGTCTCAATAAACGCCCGGCGCGGTTCTACGTCGTCGCCCATCAGGGTGGTAAACACGCGGTCGGCTTCGATGGCGTCTTCTATCTGCACGCGCAGCAGGGTGCGCACGGTGGGGTCCATGGTG
>JAYSWJ010000299.1:0-7183 GCA_043718065.1 Polaromonas sp. | reverse complement strand
TAGGAGAATGAAAATGGCAACTGCGAAAAAAGCACCGGCTAAAAAAGCCGCAGCAAAGAAACCAGCAGCGAAAAAAGCTGCAGTAAAGAAGGCTCCAGTAAAGAAGGCTCCAGCGAAGAAGGCTGCAGCTAAAAAAGCGCCAGCTAAGAAAAAAGTAGCGGCTAAAAAACCAGCAGCGAAAAAAGTAGCAGCTAAGAAGCCAGCAGCGAAAAAAGTAGCGGCTAAGAAACCAGCTAAAAGAGCAGCCGCCAAAAAAGCGCCTGCTAAAAAAGCTGCTGCTAAAAAAAAAGTAGCCGCTAAGAAGCCTGCTGCTAAAAAGCCTGCGGCTAAAAAAGCTGCGAAAAAGCCTGCTGCCAAGAAAGCCGCGAAAGCACCCGCTGCCGCGGCCCCTGCTGCTCAGACAACTCTGAATCCGCAGGCTGCATGGCCTTTCCCAACTGCTAGCAGGCCTTAATTAGCTCGCTCGTTAGTTCAAAAGCCCAAAGATGTAAATCTTTGGGCTTTTTCTTTGCTTAAATTTTTTAAACTCAGAAAAAATGCTGCCACTCACCCGGAAATATCCAAAGTAAACCCGCTGTCATAGCGACGTAGCGCAAAAACTTACCCACTGCCATGTAGGCTATACAAGGCCAAAACGGGAATTTCAACCAGCCAGCAACAGCACACAGGGGATCGCCTACGACGGGTAGCCAAGCTAAGAAGCACGCTTTGGGGCCAAAGCGTTCAAGCCACTCCAGCGTTTTTAAATGGGTGGTGTGACCTTGGTACTTATTGATGCTGTTATGTGCAGCGTAGCCCATCCACCAATTGACTACCCCACCCAAAGTATTGCCCACAGTAGCCACAGCGATAGCAGGCCAAAATAATTCGGGGTTGAGTTTGACCAAGCCAAATACTGCGGGCTCTGAGCCCAGTGGCAGTAAGGTGGCAGAAATAAATGACACAACAAATACCGTGCCTAGACCGTACTGAGGTAAAGCGAGCATTTGTAGCAATTGATTTATCCAGTCTGGCATGCCGAAGGAGTATACTCGTGCCTCATTTTTAAGCAGTTATTCCATACGTTATTTCCCTGCAATACCATGTTGTCTCCTGTTCATATCGGCCCCATCGTGGTGGCCAACAACGTGTTTGCTGCGCCGATGGCGGGCGTCACCGACAGGCCATTTCGGCAATTATGCAAGTCGCTGGGTGCAGGTTATGCCGTCAGTGAAATGGTGACATCGCGCAAAGATTTGTGGACCACTTTAAAGACATCGCGCCGCGCCAACCATGATGGTGAAATTAACCCAATCGCCGTACAGATTGCAGGCACTGATGCGCAGATGATGGCCGAGGCCGCAGCCTACAACATAGGCCACGGAGCGCAAATCATAGACATCAACATGGGTTGCCCGGCTAAAAAAGTGTGCAACAAATGGGCCGGCTCGGCGCTGATGCAGGACGAGGCTTTAGCTTTGGAGATTATCCAAGCGGTAGTACAGGCTGCGCAAAGTCACAATGTGCCCGTTACCTTAAAAATGCGCACTGGCTGGTGCCAAACGCATAAAAATGCTTTGTCCATTGCATTGGCCGCGCAGGACGCAGGCATTCAGATGTTAACCATCCACGGGCGCACGCGAGAGCAGGGCTATAAAGGCGTTGCAGAATACGACACCATCGCCGCAGTCAAGGCCGCATTGCACATACCCGTGGTAGCCAACGGCGATATTGACAGCCCGGAGAAAGCGCGCCAAGTGTTGCAAGCTACTGGGGCCGATGCGGTGATGGTAGGTCGCGCAGCGCAGGGCAGACCATGGATTTTCAGAGAAATTACGCATTACTTGGCAACAGGCGAAAATCTGGCACCACCTTTGGTGGCCGAGGTGCGTCGTCTGCTGCTGGCGCATTTAGAAGAGCATTACAGCCTTTATGGCCAAGTGATGGGCGTGCGCACTGCGCGCAAGCATATTGGCTGGTATGTACGCGCGTTGCCTGGTGGGGAAGCATTTCGCCAAGAGATGAATGTGATGGATGGCACCATAGACCAGCTGCGCGCTGTGGCCCATTATTTTGACATATTGGCTGGTAGCATGGATCGATTACCACGCAGTAGTAATAACAACAGCCCAGAGAAACTGGCCGCACGAGAAGAATTAGTATGAGTAAGAAGAACCTAGAAGACTGCGTACGCGACAGCTTGCAAGCCTACTTTAAAGATCTAAAAGACACCGAGCCAGTGGGGGTGTACGACATGATGGTGTGTGTGGTTGAAAAACCTATGCTGGAGGCAGTTATGCAGCAGGCGCATCATAACCAGTCAAAAGCGGCCCAATGGTTGGGTTTGAACCGCAATACTTTGCGCAAAAAACTAATTGAACACAAACTTCTGTGATGTTGTAGCCTAGTCTAGACAATTTCTAGGACATTTCTACTGCATTTCCCCGGCATTTATTTTCCACACTATTTATAAGAAGAAGCTGCAATGCGCGCATTAATTTCTGTCTCCGACAAAACCGGCATCATTGAACTAGCCAAAGACTTGGCAGCACTGGGCGTTACGCTCATCTCTACAGGCGGCACAGCCAAACTACTGGCTGATGCAGGTTTGCAAGTTAGCGAGGTGGCCCAAACCACTGGCTTTCCCGAGATGCTAGACGGCCGCGTAAAAACCTTGCATCCGCGTGTACACGGCGGCTTGCTGGCACGCCGCGATGTGCCAGAGCACATGGCTGCACTCAAAGAGCATGCCATCGACACCATTGATTTGCTGATCGTCAACCTCTACCCGTTTGAAGCCACAGTGGCTAAATCGGGCTGCACCCTAGAAGACGCTATTGAGAACATCGACATCGGTGGCCCGGCGATGGTACGCAGTGGCGCTAAAAACTGGAAAGATGTGGCTGTGCTGACCGACGCGTTGCAGTATGCAGGGGTGTTGGCCGAAATCAAGGCTCACGGTGCCGTCAGTCACGCAACCAAGTTTGCTTTGTCGGTCGCAGCGTTTAACCGCATTAGCAACTACGATGCTGCTATTAGCGACTACTTATCATCCATTGAAGGTGAGATGACAGCTAATGCACCAGACCCGGTGCAGCGCAGTGAATTCCCAGCCCAGTTCAATGGCCGATTTGTCAAACTGCAAGATTTGCGTTATGGCGAAAACCCGCACCAGCAAGCTGCCTTCTACCGCGATATCCACGCTGCACCGGGGTCGTTGGTCACCGCAGTGCAAGTGCAGGGCAAAGAGCTCAGCTATAACAATATTGCTGACGCAGATGCGGCTTGGGAATGTGTCAAAAGCTTTGGTAATAATGTAGGCAGCGCAGCCCAAGGTGACACCTCGCGCGCAGCGGCCTGCGTCATCGTCAAGCACGCCAACCCTTGCGGTGTGGCGGTGAGTACAGACGCATTGCAGGCCTACAGTAAAGCTTTTCAAACCGATCCTACGTCAGCCTTTGGCGGCATCATCGCGCTGAACTGCCTGGTGGACGGCGCAGCCGCGCAAGAGATTTCAAAGCAATTTGTTGAAGTGTTGATGGCCCCCAGCTTTACACCCGAAGCACTAGCAGTGTTTAAAAGCAAAGTAAACGTACGCATTTTGCAAATTGCGTTGCCATCGCCTAGCGCTGACACTAGCCTTTGGGCCCAAGGTCGCAATGCATACGACATCAAACGCGTAGGCTCGGGCTTGTTAATCCAGTCGGCAGATAACCACGAGTTAACTTTGGCAGACCTTAAAGTGGTCACTCACCTGCAGCCTACACCCCAGCAACTGCAAGATTTAATGTTTGCTTGGACCGTAGCTAAATACGTCAAAAGCAACGCCATTGTGTTTTGTAAAGACGGCATGACGATGGGCGTAGGCGCAGGGCAAATGAGCCGCCTAGACTCTGCACGTATTGCCAGCATCAAAGCCGGTCATGCCAAGTTGTCTTTGCAGGGCACCGCAGTGGCCAGCGACGCGTTTTTTCCGTTTCGCGATGGGCTAGACGTGGTAGTCGACGCAGGTGCAACCTGCGTGATCCAACCGGGCGGTAGCATGCGTGACCAAGAGGTGATTGACGCAGCCAACGAACGCGGCGTGGCCATGGTGTGCACAGGCGTGCGGCATTTCAGGCATTGACAGAGTAATTGCTAATGCTATGTATTAAATAGCTGCTTGAGCAGTATCTACGGCCTGAAACACTTAAAACGCATAAAATATTGAAGTTCAAACCCAGCGCATTTATATCCACACTATGTATACTTTCCGCACCCATGTTTAAAGTCACACTGCCGCAAGCCATTTTTTTCGACCTAGACGGTACCTTGATCGACAGCGCCCCCGACCTAGGCGCTGCAGCAGACAAAATGCGTACCGACCGTGGCCTGCCATCGCTGCCGCTGGCGCTGTACCGCCCCATGGCCGGTGCTGGCGCGCGCGGCATGCTGCAAGTGGGTTTTGGCATGTCGCCTGACCATGCGGATTTTGCTGTCATGCGCGAGGAGTTCTTTCAAAACTACGAGGCTGATTTGACCGCTCGCACTTTTGCATTTGAAGGTGTACCTCAGATGTTAGATGCGCTTAATAATCAGGGCATTGCCTGGGGTATTGTCACCAACAAATCTCAGCGTTTTACAAACCCCATCGCTCGTCAAATGCCGCTGCTGCACGGTGCATGCGCCGTAGTCAGCGGCGACACCACGCCCCACGCCAAACCGCACCCCGCCCCCGTGCTAGAGGCCGCACGCATCGCAGGCTACGCACCCGAACGCTGCTGGTATGTAGGCGACGACAAACGCGATATCGACGCGGGGCTAGCGGCAGGCATGTTCAGCGTGGCTGCCGCGTGGGGCTACATGGGCGAGCATGCGCTGGACAGCTGGGGTGCCCACGCCATTGCCCATGCCCCCGCAGACTTGCTGCAGTGGCTGCCAACCCGCTAGCAAGTAGCACAACGGATGCCACTATGCGCCACAGCCATCAACAGATAATTCGGCGCATGGTTCGAATAGTGGCAGCTACATTATGCATAGCTGGCTGCGCAGTATCTGCAAAGGCTGGCGACTGTTTCGATGATAAAACTATGGCCTTAATGCAACAGGGCAAGCAAGCCCTGTTGTATGTTTGGTCGCCGCGCATGGTGCTGTCGGCGCACCACGGCGCCAGTGTGCAGTATCAGGCAAGTTTGCAGGGCCTGCGCTTTGTACCACTGGTGGACGCGCAAGTGCCTGCACAAGAGGTGTTAACAGCGTTGCACAACATGGTGGCCAGCGGCGCAGCAGCCCAGCAAGATAGCGCATTTATTTTGAAGCACAGCCAAGCATTGTGCGCTGAGACCTTGCTAGAGCGCGATGCAGTAAGGCACTTTCCCACAGCGTTTGTATTGCAGCCCTCGGGCTTGCACCGCCTACCGATTGTGGGCGCTATGCCGCCAACCGCCTGGGCATACAGTTTGCAGCAACGGTTGGACGCCGCCATGCAGGCAGCGCCTGCATCGCCCACAGAGCAGTAGGCTAAGCTGACCATGAAAATACTTTGGTGCGCTATTTTATTTGTAGCTTCTTGTGCTCAATTTACTTGGGTTGCAGCACAAAATACCTTTAAAAACAGCGCTCTAAATTCTACTCAATCTGACAAAACGGAAGCGCCTAAAGCGCCATCCTCTTTCGCTCAACCAACCAACCTAGCGCAGGGCAATCAAGCCAATCAGTGCATACCCGCCAATACATTTACCGAACTGCCTGCCGCCATCGCTGGCACCCAAACCGACGCTTACGGCGTCACCCGCGTGGCGCTGGGCAGTTATGAGCGTATCAGCCCAGATGGCCGTTTTGTGCTGCGCAGCTTCTCGGGTGGGCGGCTAGGCGAGGTCAGTTTGATTGAGCTGGACGCTGCAGGCCTTGCCGTTGCCGCCTACGACACACCGCTGTCTAACGAGGCGTTCCCCGTGCAAGGCACCTGGCGCTATCTGGTAGATGTGAATGGTGACCACTACACTTTCAGTAGCATCTTGCGCAATAACAGTCAGTCTAAAAGCCGTACCAAACCTTTTTTTAATGGCGGCATGATCGGCTTTTACGCTGCTGCGTCTGAGCTGCCCAGTGCCGCCACAGACAAACCCGGCCATGTGCGCATACGCTCCATGAGCTGGCCTAACCCTTCCAACTCCGAGACGCAAGGTGAGGGCGCATTGATGGCCCGCACGCTAGAGATCGACACCACCGCACAGCGCATAGTGGCCGACACTGGTAGCGCATTTTTATGCCGTGACCGCATCACCCAAGACGGTCCCATGTACGCGCTGCCCATGATTAGCATTAACGGCCTAGAGTTTGCCGCCTTGCCGCAAACGCCGGTGCAAGGCGAGCAAACCATGCGCATCTTTGGCTTTGGCCCTACCGGCACGGGTTGCGAGCCGCGCGCGACTTTCAACTTCTCTAGTGGTAAAACTATTTTTGGCTTCGCCCCCAGCACACTTTCATCTAGCGGTTTGCCAGCCGCTAACGGCAGCCTTTCAGCTAGCGAACCATCGGCTGCTGACGTAGCCTACGAATACCGCAGCCAAGTGTGGTGGGTGCACCGCAGTGCTAACGGCGGGGCAGGTCAGCGTTTTAACATCGCGCCGTACTACAGCAACCCCCGCACCCTGCTACAGGCTAGCACTTTCCCCGGCATCACCCGCGATGGCCGCGTGATCTACGGCGCAACACTCAAAGACTGCCCCGCAGATGCCAGCAAACCGTGCGTCGACAAAGTAGGTTACGTCACCACCGATCCATTCCAAAGCAACGCCTACCAGCAGTTTTTGCAATCGTCAGGCACATCCACTGCCACGCCCACCGCAGCACCCTTGCGCAAACAATGCATCACCCATGGTGACATTGCCCGCGAACGCGCGGCATTTGCAAAGCTGCACAATTTAACTGCTAATTGACATCATAATTATCAGTTAAATAGCTTTTCTAGGCCGTAGAACCTGCTCAAGCAGCTATTTTATTGATAGCGTTTTGCTGCTACCACTATGCTGCCTGAGCCGCTACACGCAATAGGCCGCAAAGGCGTAAAATAGAGTCTTCATGGGGCTGTACTGGTTTCGACGAGGACTGGACGTTTTGTGGTGCATGTCGAGCTGAATGTGCTCGTTAAACAAATTCAAAAAACCTAACTGCAAACGACGAACGTTTCGCACTCGCAGCTTAATCGCTGAGAGGCTTGCAA
>JAYSWJ010000298.1:0-2883 GCA_043718065.1 Polaromonas sp. | reverse complement strand
GCGGTTGACCGGCCTGCGTGCCTCCGACAGTATCGCGATACAAGCGGGCAAGGCCACTATTGAGTGTTCCTAAATTCACGACACGTCCTGGCTGTGCTTGACTGATGCCGATGTGTTCATAAGTCAAATTTCACCTGCCCTGCTTTTGTACGGCTGATGAGATTGGGGTAGATGACTCCGTGAATGTCCCCCGCCCACGCACGGCGTCAGCCGTGCATGGCCTATTGCCACAAGGTGAGCGCATCCGCCGCAGCGGATGCGTAAGGCTCCTCCTTTATTTCACTACGCCATCCACCCCAATCTCATCAGCAGGAGGCGTTTCTGGTTTGCATATACGAACTCCAAAACTTCTGGCGCGATCAGGCCGACGTGGCATTCAGCGCAGCGGCATAAAGGAGGAGTTGTCGGCCCTAGGCCGACACGGGGGACAGCCGCGTAGCTGAGCGCGCCACCGACCTGATCCCTAGAAGCAGAATCCATTGGCTTCAGTTGCAGTATTGCGTTAGAAGTTGACGTGAAAAAGGCGACCAAAGCCGCCTTGTGTTTGCTGCAAAGCAGCTATCAATGCGCCAAAATCTTCGATAAAAAGTCTTTAGTACGTTGCTGACGATTCTCAGGATGGTTAAAGAACTCATCCTTATTGCAGTCTTCCAAAATATTACCACCCACGTCGATAAATATTACGCGGCTGGCGACTTTGCGGGCAAACGCCATTTCGTGGGTGACCACCATCATGGTCATGCCTTCGTTGGCCAGTTTTACCATCACGTCTAGCACCTCGCCCACCATCTCGGGGTCGAGCGCAGACGTTGGCTCGTCAAACAGCATGACGATGGGGTCCATCGACAGAGCGCGGGCAATGGCGACGCGCTGCTGCTGGCCGCCAGACAGTTGGCCGGGAAATTTGTCTTTGTGCGCCATCAGGCCCACGCGTTCTAGCATTTTCATGCCGCGCGCTTGGGCCTCGTCTGGGGTGCGACCCAGCACTTTCATTTGTGCGATGGTGAGGTTTTCGGTTACCGACAGGTGCGGAAACAGCTCAAAGTGCTGAAACACCATACCGACTTTAGAGCGCAGCTTGGGCAGGTTAGTTTTAGGGTCGTGGATGGCGATACCGTCTACCCAAATCTCGCCTTTTTGCACCGGCTCTAGCGCGTTGATGGTTTTGATCAAGGTCGATTTGCCAGAGCCTGACGGGCCGCACACGACAACGACTTCGCCTTTTTTAATGCTGGTGCTGCAATCGTTAAGCACTTGCACTTTGCCGTACCACTTGGACACGTTTTTCATTTCAATCATGGCTGTTCTCCAATTATTTTTTAAATTTAGCTTGGCGTTAACGAATAATGGCTATCTTGGCTTGCAGCTTTTTCACCGCGTACGACAGCGCAATACAAAGCACAAAATACATCACTGCCGCAATGATGTACATCTCTTCTTTGCGGCCATAAATACCGCCCGCTACTGTGAAGCCTTTGAGTAAATCATACGCACCAATGGCATACACCAGCGAAGTGTCTTGGAACAAGATAATAGTTTGCGTCAGCAGAACGGGCAGCATGTTGCGAAAGGCCTGGGGTAGCACCACCAGCTTCATGTTTTGCCCATAGGTCATGCCCAGCGCTTGGCCTGCATGCACCTGACCGCGCGGGATGGACTGGATACCCGCCCGCATGATCTCGCTAAAGTAAGCCGCCTCAAATGCGATGAAGGTAATGATGGCGGACAGCTCTGCGCCGATAGACCTGCCTATCAGCAAAGGCACCAGCAAGAAAAACCACAAAATTACCATCAGCAGCGGGATGCTACGCAAACCATTGACATAGATCACGGCAGGCACTTCTAGCCACTTGCGGCCCGACAGCCGCATTAGCGCCAGCACGGTGCCCAGCACGATGCCGCCTACGGTGGCAATAGCGGTGAGTTCCAGGCTAAAGATAAAGCCCTTGACTATAAATTTGCTGAAAATATCCCAAGTGAGGAATGAAAAGTCGAGGTTAAACATACTAGTGCCCCCCGCCTGTGCCACCGGCCACAATAAAGCCGGGTACTTGGGTGCGTTTTTCTATGTAGGCCAGCACACGGTTTACCACAAATGCAGACGCTGCATACACCAACGTGACCACGATATAGGTAGGTATAGGTTTAGAGGTTTCTTCGCCTACTTGCAGTGCGTACATGGTCAGCTCTGAAATCGACACGGCAAATGCCACAGACGAATTCTTCAGTAAATTCATCGACTCGCTGGTCAGCGGTGGCAACACAATACGCAACGCCATCGGTAGCAGCACATAGCGGTAAGTTTGCCAAGTGGTAAATCCTACAGCCATGGCAGCATAGCGCTGGCCACGCGGCAGCGCCTGTATGCCTGCACGCACCTGCTCAGCAATACGTGCAGAGGTAAAGAAGCCCAAGGCAAACACTACCAACACAAAGCCTGGCAGCTCCTTCATGATCGGAAACATTTTGGGCACTACAAAGTACCACAAGAAAATTTGCACTAATAAGGGGACGTTACGAAACAGCTCTACCCAAGCGTTGGCCAATCGCGTTAGCCAAGGGCTGTCGGGCAGCGTGCGCAGCGTGCCGATCAGCGCGCCCATCACCATGGCCACTACCCACGCCGAGGCTGCGACAGCCAGTGTCCAGCCCCAGGCGTCTAAGAGCCATTGCAGGTAAGTGCGCCCTCCGCCGTCGTCATCCAGCAAAAACTTGAAATCTATGGCCATGTGTGTCTCTCCACCTCTGTTTGTTATATGGGAGTGATGTATGCGCTTTGCATGCTGAGAAGTGGCACCGGTTGTCTGAACAACAAACCCCGATTTATAAGTGGAAGCCGGGCGGTTTCACAAAGGTGCAGAGTTGTCCACGGCGGCGGCGCTT
>JAYSWJ010000297.1:0-7231 GCA_043718065.1 Polaromonas sp. | reverse complement strand
GCTTCGACAAGGGCAAAAAGGCGGGAAAGACTAGTTTTCCCCGAGTAGTTCCACCCATAAATCAAATTCTTAACCGCAAAGTCTTGAGTGCCTGCTGGCTTTGTGTAGTCACTGTAGACACCAAGGCCTTTGATTTTCTGAATGCTTTTGAACATGGTTTATTCCTGTGTCATTTTTTTCCGATCCTTTTCAAGGACTAGCATTGCTGCCAACCCCCAATTGGATGCACTAGCACTTCTGTAGTCGCTCCCAAACTCCGCTTCCCCACTCACCCCGATTACCAACCTCCGCGTAGCCCGCTTCGCCGCCACATAAAACACCCGCGCGGCTTCTTGCTGGTCTTCGCCCTTGGCGGGCATGTGCCCCGCGCTGGCCAGTGCAACCACGGGGAACCCCAGGCCTTCGCCGACCTTTATGGGCAAGCGTTTCTTGCGCGCAACGCATGTGCGGGGTGATGAAGTATGGGTGGCCATCCGAGAGCTGCTTGCCTACTAACAATTTGGTACAGACATCATGCCGGGATTTGGGCGGACGGCACGCTCTTTTGGTGTGCAAACAACTCGTTCTGGCAAATATTATTGGCAACTAATACCCAAATGCCTCTAGCCCAATGGAATATTGCGGGGGCAGCTATTAAATGTGTAGTGAATAGGGTGGTTGTATAGCCAACAAAATACTGTGTTAATATACAGTATTGCGTGCTGAATGCATGCATTGTCCAACCTAGGAGCCACCATGTCCGGGTCAACAACGAAAAAGCCCACACACCAGCCTGCCCCCGCCAACTCAGAAGTGGCGCTTTACACCAGCATCCGCGCATTGGTGGTGTCGGCTCGCAGCACCATTGCCCGTGGCGTTGATGTGGTGCAGGTGCATACCAATTTTGAGATTGGGCAGCACATCGTTAAATTCGAGCAGGCAGGCGCAGGCCGTGCAAAGTACGGTAAACAGGTACTTGTACGTTTGGCAGCGCGTCTTACCGTTGAATTTGGTAGCGGTTTCTCTTTAACTAGTCTCAAGCTCATGCGCCAGTTCTATGTGTTGCATGCGCAGCGAATTGGTCAGGCAGCGTCTGGCCTATTTCAAATCCAGCACAGGCCAATTGGTCAGACAGTGTCTGACCAATTGGATGCAACTACAAACCGCCCCTTTAACCTTAGCTGGTCGCACTATGTTTTCTTGCTGGGAATCAAAAAGACGGATGAGCGCAGTTTCTATGAGATCGAAGCTATCAGCCAAAGCTGGGCACTGCGTGAACTGCGCCGCCAGTTTCAAAGCGGCTTGTATGAGCGCCTGGCTTTGAGCCGCGACCAGAACGGTATTCGCCAGTTGGCCGCGCAAGGACAGATTGTCAGTCAGCCCCAGGACTTGCTTAAAGAGCCGCTGGTGCTGGAGTTTTTGGGCCTCTCAGAGCAGGCCCGTTTTTCTGAATCCGACCTTGAGGCGGCGATCATCAACAAGATTGAGCATTTTTTGCTCGAACTGGGCAAGGGTTTTTTGTTTGAAGCGCGACAAAAACGGTTCACCTTTGACGATGACCACTTTTTTGTAGACTTGGTGTTCTACAACCGCCTGCTGCGCTGCTATGTGCTGATTGACTTGAAAATTGGCAAGCTAACGCACCAAGACTTAGGGCAAATGCAGATGTACGTTAACTACTTTGACCGCTATGTTAAAACCGATGCCGAGAGCGCCACCGTAGGTATTGTGCTGTGCAAGAAGAAGCACGAGACGCTGGTGGAGATTACGCTGCCCAAAGATGCAAACATTCACGCGCGGGAATACCAGCTTTATTTACCTGGCAAGGAAGAGTTGCAACAAAAGCTGGCTGAGTGGGTGGAAATGGCAGTCGTTAAGTAATGTTATTGACCTCTAGCCCAACAGCATATTGCGCAAGCAGCTATAAAATTTATAGTATCTATCGTCATTCAAACAACGATGTCGTCTCCACCTGAAATCATCTATCTGCGGCGCGCCTACGCGCTAAAGCTGGGCGCTTGCGGGGTGTTGTGTTTGTTTGGGGTGTTTTGGCTGTGGGTTGTGGCACCGCAGGCGGGTGCGCATGCGGGGGTGTTTTTGGCGGCGGGGGTGCTGTTTGTGGTGATGGGTTTGCTGCTGCTGTGGGTGGGCAGCCGGTGGCTGCGCATTTTGCTGGCGGCTTACCGCGCTGCTGCGGGCGGTGGCACGGAGGGCGGTAGGTGGGCGGCGTGTGAGTTTGGCATTACGGCGCAGCGTGGCATGGACTCTACGCGCTACTCGGCGCATGTGACCGACCTGGCTAGCCAGGCGCGGTGGCATTTTCCGCTGTTGAACGAGCGCGGCCCTGGGGCCAAGGTGAACCTGGCCACCCGGCCGGGCCATGTGCTGTATGCGCAAGGCGGGCCAGGTGGTATGTCCTACCCAGTAGCAGTGCGGGCGGACGGCATGGTGTATTGGGCGGCTGGGCGGGCTGCTGCGGTGGCGGGGTAGAGGTGTGCCTATAATTTTTAGGGTGTTTTAGGCTGCTGGCGCAATAAAACATTGCGGTAGTAGCTATTAAATGCGTAGTACAGAGACCATCTTATCGGGTACAGCTGGCAGACATTTGCCATTTAACAATACTGTTTTAATATACAGTATTTGTGGTAAAATTGAGGTTTCTTTGCCCATAGGAGCAGCCATGAAAATCTTGCCCGCCGAGTTTGACGGCCAGTCTATCCGCCGGGTGTATGACGAGGCCGCTGAGGTGTGGTGGTTTTCAGTGGTGGATGTAGTGCAGGTGCTGACCGAGAGCAAAAGCGCCAAGCGCTACTGGTCGGACCTGAAACGCAAACTGGCTCAAGAGGCTGGCTCAGCGCAACCGTACGAGGAAATCGTACAGTTGAAATTAACCGCCACAGACGGTAAGCAGCGTGAGACCGATTGCGCTCAAGCTGCCACGCTGCTGCGTATAGTGCAGTCCGTACCCAGCCCCAAAGCCGAGCCTATCAAGCTGTGGTTGGCCAAGGTGGGCTACGAGCGCATGCAAGAGCTGGCCGACCCTGCCCTGTCGCTGAACCGTGCGCGCCAAACCTGGCAGCAGCATGGCCGCAGCGACAAGTGGATTCAGCAACGCATGACGGGGCAAGAAACCCGCAATAAGCTGACCGACTACTGGAGCGAGCACGACATCAAGGCGGGCCAGGAGTTTGCCATTCTCACCAACATCATTCACCAGGAGTGGAGCGGCGTGAGCGTGAAAGAGCACAAACTGCCAAAGGCCTGACCAGCCACAACCTGCGCGACCACATGAGCGAGGCTGAGCTGATCTTCACCGCCCTGGCCGAGCTGTCTACCCGCCAGATAGCTGAGACCACCGAAGCCACGGGCATGCCAGACAACGCGGTGGCGGCCAAGGAAGGCGGCGGCATAGCCAAGCAGGCGCGCAAGCAGCTGGAGAGTAAGACGGGGAAGTCTGTAGTGACTGGGGCGAACTATCTACCGCTTAAAAAACCTAGTATTTAGGCTGCTAGCCCAAGTAAATCCTGCTCAAGCAGCTATTTATTCAATAGCGTTTTACCCTCCGCGCAATCGTCAATATAGCCAAAATCAATTAGATGTTAAAAGCTAATAGTTTTAATATTCAGTCTGTGCCTACAAGCTACCCGCCCAAGGCACAGTATTGAAAGGAAACTTACCATGACTACCGAATTGAAATGCCCGTTCCCTGGCATCGCCAGCAAGCCTGCAGCCGTTCGCGCCAAACCTGCGCACAACTGGTGGCCTAACCAGCTGAACGTGAAGATGCTGCACCAGCATTCGGCTAAGTCCAACCCGATGGACCCAAGCTTTGACTACGCTAAAGAATTCAAAACGCTTGACCTGCATGCGGTGGTCAATGACCTTACCGCCTTGATGACCGACTCGCAAGACTGGTGGCCTGCAGACTATGGCCATTACGGGCCGTTTTTTGTGCGCATGGCGTGGCACGGTGCGGGTACCTACCGCATTGCCGATGGGCGCGGTGGTGCGGGCAGTGGGTCGCAGCGGTTTGCCCCGCTGAACAGCTGGCCCGACAACGGCAACCTAGACAAAGCGCGCCGCCTGCTGTGGCCGATTAAGCAAAAGTATGGCCGCAAACTGTCGTGGGCCGACCTGATGATGCTGACTGGTAATGTGGCCATGGACTCGATGGGTTTTAAAACCTTTGGGTTTGGCGGTGGCCGCCCCGACATTTGGGAACCCGAAGAAGACATTTACTGGGGCCCAGAGGGCAAGTGGCTGGCCGATGAGCGCTACAGCGGCGACCGCGTGCTGGCCAACCCACTGGCCGCCGTGCAAATGGGCTTGATCTACGTAAACCCCGAGGGACCCAACGGCAACCCCGACCCACTAGGGTCGGCACGGGACATACGCGAAACCTTTGCCCGCATGGCCATGAACGACGAGGAAACCGTAGCGCTTACCGCAGGCGGCCACACCTTTGGCAAAAGCCACGGCGCGGGCGATGTAGCCCAGGTGGGGCCAGAGCCTGAGGGTGCAGGCATAGAACACCAAGGCCTAGGTTGGATAAACAGCTTTGGCAGTGGCAAAGGCGTGCACACCATCACCAGCGGCATAGAGGGCGCGTGGACCAACAACCCGATACAGTGGGACAACGGCTATTTTGAAAACCTGTTTGGCCACGAGTGGGAGCTCAGCAGAAGCCCCGCTGGCGCACACCAGTGGACGCCTAAAGACAAATCAACCGCTGGCGACGTGCCCGACGCGCACGACAGCGCCGTGCGCCACGCCCCCATGATGACCACCGCCGACATGGCCATGCGCATGGACCCCGCGTACGAGAAAATATCGCGCCGATTTATGCAAAACCCAGCAGAGTTTGCCGACGCCTTTGCCCGCGCGTGGTTTAAGCTAACGCACCGCGACATGGGGCCGCGCAGCCGCTACCTAGGGGCCCTGGTGCCTAAAGAAGAACTGATATGGCAAGACCCGGTGCCCGCAGTAGACCACCCGCTGTTGGGCGCGCAAGACATTGCGGCGCTAAAGGCCACGCTGTTGGCGTCGGGCCTGTCTATTACCCAGCTGGTCACCACGGCGTGGGCGTCGGCGTCTACCTTTCGCGGTAGCGACAAGCGCGGCGGGGCCAATGGTGCGCGCATTCGGCTGGCACCGCAAAAGGACTGGGAGGTTAACCAACCTGCTGAATTGGCCAAGGTATTGGCAACGCTAGAGGCTGTGCAAAAAGAATTTAACACTGCGCAGACCAGTGTAGATTCAGGCGGTAAAAAAATCTCGCTAGCTGACCTGATTGTTTTAGGTGGCTGCGCAGCGGTGGAGGCGGCTGCTAAGAAGGCGGGTGTTGATGTAACTGTGCCCTTCTCCCCCGGCCGTACAGACGCAACGCAGGCGCAGACGGATGTGCATGCGTTTGCCGTGCTAGAGCCTACGGCAGATGGCTTTCGCAACTACCTGCGCGCAGACCATGCGCCGTTTGCGGCAGAGCTGCTGATCGACCAAGCCAACCTGCTGACGCTAACTGCGCCCGAGATGACGGTGCTAGTGGGCGGCATGCGCAGCCTGAATGCTAACTTTGGGCAGATGCAACACGGCGTGTTTACCCAGCGGCCACAGGTGCTGACCAACGACTTTTTTGTGCACCTGTGCAAGATGGACACGCAGTGGCAAATGTCTAGCGCGTCAAACGGAGTGCTAGAGGGGCGCGACAGAGCTGCAGGCCAGCTAAAGTGGACCGGTACAGTGGTTGACCTGGTGTTTGGCTCAAATTCGCAGCTGCGCGCTATTGCCGAGGTGTACGCCAGCGACGACGCGCAGCAAGACTTTGTACACGACTTTGTAGCCGCGTGGACTAAGGTGATGAACCTTGACCGCTTTGACTTAGCTTGATACTGCCTATAATTTTCATTTTTAACCACCCTTAACTTAAAGGATTCTCCATGTCATTAGAAAAAGTTGTCTACACCGCCCACGCACACGCCACCGGGGGCCGCGACGGCCACGCTGCCAGCAGCGACGGCCTGCTGGACGTTAAATTGGGCGTACCCAAAGAAATGGGCGGCGCAGGCGGTGCTATCAACCCCGAGCAGTTGTTTGCCGCAGGCTACAGCGCCTGCTTTTTAGGCGCGATGAAGTTTGTAGCAGGTCAGGCCAAAATTACCGTGCCTGCAGATACCAAAATATCTGGCGCGGTAGGCATTGGCCCTATTCCTAATGGCTTTGGCATTGAAGTCACCCTAGACATCAGCCTGCCCGGAATGGACCGCGCTGCAGCCCAAGACCTGATCAACAAAGCCCACGTGGTGTGCCCCTATTCCAACGCCACACGCGGCAATATTGATGTGACGTTGAACTTGGTTTAAATTAACCGCTTTGCAATAACAAGCCACCTTCAGGTGGCTTTTTTTATTCGCTGGCATATTTGACAACACCGCCTAATGTTGTCAAAATAGACAACATGCCAGCGCAGCTTATTACCCAGTTTAAAAACGTCGGCCCAGACGGCGACATGATTGAAGCTGTGGTGTGGCGTGTGCCAGAACCTGTGCCACCGTCGCAGCACGCTTTCAAATACCGCCTTGTGTGGATAGTAGACGGGCAGCGCTTAGTGGGCTTTGACAACGAGCGTGGCAAAGGTGACCACTGCCATTTGGATGGGTTACAAGTGCCCTACATATTTAGCACGGTAGAGCAATTGTTTGAAGATTTCGGCAACGCCATAGCCAAAAGGAGAAAGCCTTGACCCAACGCCAACTTACTATCGCTTTGCAACCCGACTGGCGCAGCGCCTTGCGCAGCGCAGGCCAGCGTGCTGCGCATGGGCTTAAAACTAAACGCTACCAAGGCGAAGTGCTTAACTTTGAAACGCCAGGTGCATTTTTTGGCCAGCTAACTGAACGCCGCTGGGCGCTAGTGCATGCACTGCAAAGCGCAGGTGCCATTAGCCTGCGCGAGGCGGCACGCCGTGTAGGCCGCGATGTGCGCCGTGTGCATGAAGACGTGCACATTCTTATAAACTTGGGGCTGCTAGAAAAAGACGAAGCCGGCAGCTTGGTGTGCCCCTTTAAACGCATCCATATCGATATGCAGCTAGAGGCCAACACACTGGCGCTAGCCGCTTAAGCTAAAGCCAACCGCCAACCGCCAATCGCCAATCGCCAATCGCGCCATCACATAACAAAACCCGAAAGCCCCCCCCCCATGCCCCTGAGTTGGAGCGAGATACGCGACCGCAGTGTTGCCTTTAGCCGTGAAT
>JAYSWJ010000296.1:0-7325 GCA_043718065.1 Polaromonas sp. | reverse complement strand
AAAAAGACCTGCGTGACAGCTACCCGTTTGGCATGTTTGCCGTGCCGCGCGAGCAGTGTGTGCGCATTCATGCGTCCAGCGGTACTACGGGCAAACCTACCGTGGTGGGCTACACGCAAAACGATGTGGACATATGGAGCAGCATGGTGGCGCGCAGCAGGTGCGCAACCGGGCGACATGGTGCATGTGAGCTATGGCTACGGGCTGTTTACGGGTGGCCTCGGCGCACACTATGGGGCCGAAAAATTGGGCCTTACCGTCATACCTTTTGGTGGCGGGCAAACCGAGCGGCAGGTGCAACTGATCATGGACTTCAAACCCAGCATCATCATGGTGACGCCCAGCTACATGCTAGCAATTGCCGACGAGCTGGAAAAGCAAGGCATCAACCCGCGCAGCACCAGCCTGCGCATTGGTGTGTTTGGTGCAGAACCGTGGACTAACGACATGCGCCGCGCTATCGAGCAGCGCATGAATATCAAGGCAGTTGATATCTATGGCCTGAGTGAAGTCATCGGCCCGGGTGTAGCTAATGAGTGCATCGAGACACAAGACGGCCCCACCATTTGGGAAGACCATTTTTACCCTGAGATTATCGACCCCGATACTGGTGCGGTGTTGCCCGATGGCGAGATGGGTGAACTGGTGTTTACCAGCCTAACCAAAGAAGCCTTGCCCATCATCCGTTACCGCACCCGCGACCTCACGCGCCTGCTACCCGGCACGGCACGCACGATGCGCCGGATGGAAAAAATAACAGGCCGCAGCGACGACATGATGATCGTGCGCGGGGTCAACGTGTTCCCGTCGCAGATTGAGGAACTGATCCTCAAACAAAGCGCCCTAGCCCCGCACTACCAATGCATTTTGCGCAAAGACGGACCGATGGACGCGCTGACCGTGGCAGTAGAAACGCAACCCGGTTTGGCGGTCAATTCGCCTGCCGCCATCACCGCCGCAGCTAGCCTAGCGCACGACATCAAGGCGTTTATTGGCAGCAGCGCGCATGTTGATTTGCGCTCTGAGGGTGGCGTAGAGCGCAGTGTGGGCAAGGCGCGCAGGGTAGTGGTTTTGCGGGGTAGCTAGTGTGTGTTGTTTTGTTAGATTTTCTCGGTTTACTCGGTTTGGGGATTGCGTTTTTTCTTACTCGGCCGTTGGGCAGTGAGGTGTTGTTTCTAGCTTAGTCTCTGAGTAGTGAGATAGCATATGCCAACCGCCTTCATACTGGGGTACCAGAAATCAGGCGGTCGGCATACGCTATCTCACTTGCGACCAAAGTAGTGCGCGACCGGTAGTCGCCGATTTGAGCATTTGGGGTCAGATCGAAATTCAGGACAACTCTGCATCCGGCGCGACACCCAACACCAACGAAATTTTGCTCTGACCCCAATTGCATCTCTCCGAAGCGCGGGCTGCTAACAAAACGCCAATCGTAACCAGCGCCCTGACCGGCGCACGGGCTGTTAAAAACCAAGCAAAGAACAATGTGACGAGTCGGGTCCGTCTCGATGAAAAATAAGTAGAAAGGCGCGCGGTACAAGAGTTAGCCTAACAACCATCAACATTCGCGCGTGTTTTCGTAGTATTTTTGCAGCGAGATGCCCGGCTCGAGTCCAGCTCTCCCGAGATACCGTTAGCCCAGATACCAACTCTCCGGCAAGGCAAAAGTTACCAACGCTGCGGTGCGCACTCTAAACAAGCCTTTCAAGGGGTAGATACTGCTCAAGCAGCTATGAAATTAATAGTAGCCAGCAAGCTAAGTATTTAGCGCAGAAGACCCAACCAACGGCAACCGAACCCGCGCATCTAGCCCCTGCATACGCCCATGCTCCACACGGTTGTCCAAGCTGATAGCACCTTGCAGCGCACTCACAATCTCAGCGCAAATTGCAAGACCCAAACCCGAGCCTGAGGGCACAGCACCCGACTGCCCTGAGCCCGCAGAAAACGGCTGAAACAAGCGCTTGCGCAAATCGTCACTCACGCCCGCGCCGTGGTCTGCCACCACCAGTTCAGCCGTGCTGGCGTCGGTCACTAAGCGTACCGACAACACACTGCCCACCGGCGCGTGCTTTACCGCGTTGTGCAGCAGGTTGCGCGACAGCTCGCGCAGCATCCAGTCGTGTGCGCGTATGGGCGCGGGCGTGGTGTCTATGCCAAAGTCAAGGTCTTTCTCCACCATCAGCGGGGCCAGCTCTAATGCCAGCTCGCGCACTACGCTTGACCAGTCTGTGCACGGCGCATCAGATTGTTGGCGCAGTTGCTCTACTTTTGCTAGCGACAGCATTTGGTTGGCCAGTGCGGTGGCGCGTTCTACCGTGGCGTTAATCTCTTGCAAAGCTTGCTGCGCTGGTATGTCACCACGCAGCGCCGATTGGGTTTGAATCTTTAGCACTGCCAGCGGCGTGCGCAACTGGTGGGCGGTGTCGCGTACAAAGCGTTTTTGGTGTTGCAGCAAATGGTCCAGCCGCTGCATTAGCTGGTTGTTTGCCTCCACCAGTGGGCGCAGCTCGCGCGGCGCGCGGTCAGTGTGCAGGGCGCTTAGGTCATTGTCGGCACGGGCGCTGATCTGGGCGCTTAGCTCGCGCACAGGTTTTACAGCGCGCTGCACCACCCACACCACCACCGCAGCTATCACCAGCACCAGCAGTGCTTGACGCCACAGGGTGCTGATCAGCATGTCGCGGGCCAGGCTTTCGCGCAGCTCTAGCGTCTCGGCCACTTGCACTACCGCCATGCCGCTGCCTTGCAGGCCTGCCACGGGCTGCAGTAGCACGGCCACACGCACGGGCGTGCCCTCCACAGTGTCGTCATAAAAATCTACCAGCGCAGCATACGGCGGTTTGTCGGCAATGCGCCCTGCCCATGGGCGCAGAGTGTCAAATCCTGTCACCATCTCGCCTTTTGTGCTACTAACGCGGTAGAACATGCGGCTGCGGTTGTCGGCCTCAAAGGCTTCTAGTGCAGAGTACGGTACACGCGACACCACGCGCAGCACCCCGCCCTCGCCTTCAATGTCTAGCTGCTCGCCAATGGTTTTGGCAGATGCCAGCAGTGTGCGGTCGTACGCCAGGTTGGCCGAGGCTAAGGCCTGCGTGTACAGGCTGTAGGTGTTGACCAGTACAAACAGCAGTACCGGCAGCAATATACCCAGCAGCAAATTGCTGCGCAGCGATACGCTGGCGCTGTCTGCGGTGGTTGGCCTAACAGCTGGGTTAATAGTTGGCCTAATAGTTGGTGTAGAGGCGCAGGCGTCCACAGGGCTGTCCATTGGCTTGTCTACAGGCCGCACGCTACACCTCCAGCTTCAGCAAATAGCCCAGCCCGCGCAGCGTCACCAATTTAACGCTGGTAGTTTGCAGCTTTTTGCGCAGGCGGTAGGCCACCACTTCGATGGCTTCGTATTGCACATCTTGCGCACCCGGAAACACGCGCTCGAACAATTTTTCTTTGCTCACTGCTTGCCCCATGCGCTCAAACAAGGCCAGCAGCAAGGCGGTTTCGCGTGCGCTCAGTTCCATCGGTGCGTCGTGCAGATAAAACGCGCCCTGCGCTTTGTCATAGCCTAGCGCGCCTACATGGCGGCGCTCGCTTGCTACGCTGGCATCGGTGCTAGCAGAAATGTCGGGTTTGCGCGCCACAGCGCGTACCAGCGCACGCACACGGGCTTCTAGCTCGTCCAAATCGAAGGGTTTGGGCAAATAATCATCAGCGCCGCTGTTAAGCCCCAGCACGCGGTCACCCACCGTGCCGCGCGCGGTCAGTATCAACACTGGCGTGGTGAGGCCTTGGGCACGGGCATCGCTTAGTACCTGCAGGCCATCGCGCCCTGGCAAGGTTAAATCTAGCAGCACCACATCGGGCAGCACCGCGTGCCATACACCCAGCGCCAGGCTGCCGTCCGCGCAGGTTTCCAAAGCAAAACCACGGCGCACCAGGGCGCGGGCCAGCGTGGTGCGCATGGCGTCGTCGTCTTCGATCAGCAAAATCTTCATGGTGTAGAGACTAGCACTTTCCCTAGGCATTTTCGACAGGTAAATGACAGCCTGGCTGCCCATCATCAGGCTTGCCTATTTTTAACAGGAGACTTCCATGCGCCGTAACGACTTTTTAAAATCCCTTGCGGCTTTGGCTGCCGCAGGTGCCTTGCCCATGCCGGCCAGTGCCGCCGCCAATTTAAAGATGATGATCCCCGCCAACCCCGGTGGCGGCTGGGACAGCACAGGCCGCGCCCTAGGCAAGGCTTTGACCGAAGGCAAAATTGCCGATACGGTGCAGTACGACAACAAAGGCGGCGCAGCAGGTGCTATTGGCTTGGCACAGTTTGCCAACAGCGCCAAAGGCGACGGCAACTCGCTGATGATGATGGGCGCTGTGATGCTAGGCGGCATTATCACTGGCAAGCCCCCCGTGGGCTTGGACAAAGTCACCCCTATTGCACGCTTGACCAGCGAGTACAACGTGTTTGTATTGCCAGCTAACTCACCACTTAAAACCATGCAAGACGTGGTCGAACAAATGAAGAAAGACCCCGGCAGTGTGAAGTGGGGCGGCGGGTCACGCGGGTCCACAGAGCATATTGCCGCTTGCATGCTGGCCCGGTCTGTGGGAGTAGACCCGAAAAAAGTGAACTACGTCGCCTTTCGTGGCGGCGGCGAGGCTACAGCCGCCATTTTGGGCGGTAACGTTACCGTAGGCGGCAGCGGCTACAGTGAATTTGCCGAATACATCACCGCAGGCAAAATGAAAGCTATTGGTGTTACGTCAGACAAGCGCATCAAAGGTATTGAAGTGCCGACTATGAAAGAGCAAGGCTACGGCGTCATTTTGGGCAACTGGCGCGGCGTGTACGCAGGTGCTGGTATCACGCCTGAGCAGCGCAAAGAACTGACCGACTTGGTAGTGCGCGCTACCAAAACAGCTTCGTGGACAGAAGCATTGGCTAAAAATGCTTGGACCCCAGCGCTGCTTACCGGCAAAGAGTTTGAAGATTTTGTCGACTATGAATTTGCCAGCTTGCGCGCCACCATGCACCTGTCAGGCATGCTGTAACGGTAACGCCTGGAAAAAAAGCAAGCTATGCCTACGCCCGTATCAGTTTCCAATCAAACCTTAGAAACCGCTATTGGCGTGGCCTGTGTGCTGCTAGGTGGTGGCATTGCAATAGGTGCCACCGCAATTTCGTCTGAGGCAGGCTACGCCGGTGTGGGGCCTAACTTTTTGCCATGGGTGGTAGCCACTGTGCTGATGCTGTGCGGCGCTGCACTGGTATGGGAAGCGCGTGGCGCAGGGTTCGCCCACCGCGACGACCCCGAAGGTGCTGCGCACGGCAACTGGACCGCTTTTGCCTGGGTGTCAGCGGGCATTTTATTGAACGCGGCCACTATTACCACCATCGGTTTTATTTTGAGCTGTACGCTGTGTTTTGTACTGGCAGTGCGCGGCTTTCACCTCTCGCAAGGGCGCAATAATTGGCGCTTGGGCACTTGGATGCGCGATGCCGCAATAGGCTTTGCGATTGCGGCCCCGGTGTACTGGATGTTTACCAAATTACTGGCGATTAACTTGCCCGGTTTGACTGCCACTGGCTGGATTTAAAGCATGGACATTCTTAACCAGTTGCTGGGCGGTTTTGCCACGGCTATTACGCCATTCAATTTGATGTGGGCCTTCTTGGGCTGTGTCATTGGCACCGCAGTGGGTGTGTTACCCGGCATTGGCCCGGCAGTGGCTGTCGCTATGCTGCTGCCGATCACTACCAAAGTAGATGTCACGGCGTCGATGATCTTTTTTGCAGGCATTTACTACGGAGCAATGTACGGCGGTAGCACCACGTCTATCTTGCTTAACACGCCAGGCGAATCAGGCTCGATGGTGACAGCCATGGAGGGCAACAAAATGGCCAAAAGTGGCCGCGCAGGTGCGGCGCTGGCCACTGCAGCCATTGGTTCATTTGTCGCTGGCACGATTGCTACTGTTGTGGTGACGTTTGCCTCGCCTTTTATTGCCGAGCATGCGGTGAAATTGGGGCCACCCGAGTATTTTTTGCTGATGGTGCTAGCTTTTTGTACCGTTAGCGCGGTGCTGGGTAAAAGTGCGGTGCGCGGCATCGCCGCTCTGTTTGTTGGCTTGGCCATAGGTCTGATAGGTATGGACCAAATCTCGGGCCAAGTGCGCTACACCGGTGGCGTGAGTGAGCTGCTTGACGGCATTGAGATCGTTTTAGTGGCGGTAGGTTTGTTTGCAGTGGGCGAAGCACTGTACTGCGTGATCTACCAAGGCCGCGAAGCGGAGACACAAAACGCCATGAGCAAGGTGCATATGACCCGCAACGAGTGGAAGCGCTCGTGGCCAGCGTGGATTCGCGGTACGGTGATTGGCATACCGTTTGGCACTATCCCTGCCGGTGGTAGCGAGATACCTACTTTTTTAAGCTACGCGGCTGAGAAGAAGTTTGCCAAACACCCGCAAGAGTTTGGTACCAAGGGTGCTATTGAAGGCGTGGCCGGCCCAGAGGCGGCTAACAATGCGGCCATTACCGCGACGTTAATTCCGCTGCTGACTTTGGGCATTCCAACATCTAACACTACGGCCATTTTGTTGGGTGCGTTTCAAAACTATGGCATTCAGCCTGGCCCGCAGTTGTTTCAAACGTCAGCTACTTTGGTGTGGGCATTGATCGCCTCGCTGTACATTGGCAATGTGATGTTGTTGGTGCTCAATTTGCCTTTGGTGACATTGTGGGTCAAGCTGCTTAAAATTCCTAAGGCGCATTTGTATGCGGGTATTTTGATATTTGCCACTGTGGGTGTGTATGGCATGCGCCAAAGCGCGTTTGATTTGGTGTTGTTATACGGTATTGGTCTGGTGGGCGTGCTGATGCGCCGCTTTGACTTTCCTACCGCGCCTGTGGTGGTAGGTTTAATCTTAGGCCCGCTGGCTGAGGCGCAAATGCGTAATGCGCTGAGCATTGGTGAAGGTAGGTGGACGGTATTTTTAGAGCGGCCGGGGTCTATTACATTGCTGGCAGTGATTGTGGCTATTTTGGTATTGCCGCGGGTTTTTAAAGCGCGTCGTAAGAGCTAGTCCACTTTGTCTCACCGGGGAGTAGGCCTCTGTGCTAACGGTATCGCCGGAGAGCTGGACTCGAGCCGGGCATCTCGCTGCAAAAATACTCCGCAAACACGCGCGAACTGAGGCTTTTGATTCGCCAGCGTTGTCAACGTGCGCCTTGCTGCATATTTTTCATCGAGACGGACCCGACTCGTCACATTGTTCTCTGCGTGGGTTGAACAGCCCGCGTTACGGTGAGGATTATTTGGTGA
>JAYSWJ010000295.1:0-2939 GCA_043718065.1 Polaromonas sp. | reverse complement strand
TCTTTGGCCTCTAGTATCACCAGGCCGTTAGGCTTTTGCATGTCAGAGGCCAGCTTGCCCAGCAGCGTGTTGGGGGCCACGCCAATGCTGGTGTGCAGTTGGTCGCCTACGGTGGTTAAAATTTCTTTTTTAACCGCAGCGGCTATTTCTATGGCTTTCTCGCGCGTGCGCCAGCGCGTGGGCAGCTCGCATTCCATCTCGTCAATGCTCATCACCTGGCGCACGGGCACAATGCGGTCTACAGCGGCCACGGCCAGGTGGTGGTAGTGCACATACACCTCGTGCTTGGCGACGATAAAAACAATGCCCGGGCACAGCTTGCGCGCCTCGCGCACCATGGTGCCCGTCTTCACCCCAAAACGCTTGGCCTCCACGCTGGCGGCAATGCAGCACGTAGTCTCAGCCATCAGCGGCACCACGCCTACGGGCTTGCCGCGCAGGGCAGGGTCTATCTGCTGCTGCACCGAGGCGAAGTAGGAGTTGAAGTCGACGAAGAAAGTGCGTAGGTTGTGCATAGGACGCTGTCAATAATACTGTATAAATATACAGTAAAATATGGTCATGCAATTACCCATTCCAGCACCAAGCCCATCTACCGTCAGTGCAAGCTTCTACAATGTCTTTAACAAAACCAAGGAGTTTTTTATGGGAACTGCAGATCTGCAAGCACTCTTTGCCCTCAGTCCGGCAGAGCGTATTGAGCTGGCCGAAGACTTGTGGGATAGCGTTGCGCAAGAAGCCGCAGGCCAGCCTTTAAAAGCCCATGAAATTGCTGAAATTGAGAAACGCTTGGCTGAACACCGTGCCAATCCGCAAGACGTGGTGCCTTGGGCTACTGTAAGGGCAAATCTAGGACTGGTTTAAATGTTAGCCGTAGTGTTTCGGGCCAGTGCTAGTACGCAAGTGGTTGACGCGCGAGCATGGTATGACAAGCAGCGCCAAGGTCTAGGCGCAGAATTTTCGCGCAGCTTAGAGTCTGCGGTTAACCGCGTGGCGCGCAATCCTTTGTCTGCCCCAGTGGTGCACCAAGACGTGCGGCGTGTTTTGCTCAAGCGGTTTCCGTATTCTGTGTTCTACATGGTTGAGGACGATTCATTGTTGGTGCTGAGTTGTATGCACACAAGGCGTAGGCCTACAGATTGGGTTGGCCGATTAACATAAGTTCTGGGCTTGCATGCATACCATTGTGCAAATCAAAACGCCGACCAAATAGTCGGCGTTTTCGTGGAACTTAAAACGTTCAGACCATCACAGTCGACACCGTCTTAGTGTTCAAATAGGCTTCCAGTGCCTCCATCCCCCCCTCGCTGCCATAACCCGAATCTTTGACGCCGCCAAAATCAGCAAACAGACCATCAGATCTTGTTACCCCGCAAGACAAAGCCTGAGTGAATTAGCCGCTGGCGTTACGCAGCCAGTAAAAGCTTAATTCCCAGTGCTTCAAAAGTTCGTCTGGTTTCGTTAGAGGTGTGTGCTGTTATGACCAATGCAGAAAGCGCCTGCAATGGGGCAATGGCATAGGCAGAAGCTGTCAGCAGTTTTTCGCTGGATGCCAGTACCACCGTCTCAGCAGCGCGCGCATGGAAGGCGCGTTTGAGTGCAGCTTCTTCATAGTCTCCCGTAGTAAGACCCGATGTTGGATGCACCCCAGTCACGCCCATTACATACAGATCAACATGCAGTTGGGATACCGCCTCGACTGTTTGCGCACCCATGTTGACCATCGAGTGCCGAAACAGTTTGCCGCCTAGCATGATGATGTCGATGTGCGAATGCATAGCCAGCGCTGTTGCAATAACAGGGCTATGGGTGACGATAGTGGCGCGCAGGTCAGGTGCAAGGTGCTGTGCCAGTTGCAATGCAGTCGTACCGCCGTCCAGCAATACCACTTGTCCGGGTTTAATCAGGCCTGCACCTAGCTTGCCCAGCGCTATTTTGTCTTCGTGAGCAATGCCTGTGCGTGCCAAGGTGTTGCCTATTGCGAGTGATGCGGGCAACGCGCCGCCGTGCACACGTTGCAACTTGCCCTCAGCTGCAAGCTCACGCAAATCCCTTCGGATGGTGTCTTCCGAGCTGCCCAGCTCTTGGCTGAGCTCTTTGGCGATGACTTGGCCCTGCGCCTGTAAACGTGTGAGGATGAGTTGTTTGCGTTGCGTTGTCAGCATAACTGCATCTTAAGCTTAGAGACAATTAAATCCCATGAAAATCATTGAAATTACGTGAAAATGCTTGAAATATACAAATTATCCATCAATAATATGCATGAAAAGGTATTTACATGAAGTCACTTTTAATTCTGATAGCAGGCCCATACATGTCGGGCGCTGATGGCGATCCAACCAAAATTGCCACTAACCGAGCTCGTTTGGAAAGCTACGCCTTGCCAATTTACGAACGCGGTCACTTGGCATTGGTAAGCGAATGGCTCACCTTGCCTATCGTGCAGGCGGCAGGCAGTAAAGTGCATGGAGACGCGGTGTTTAATGCCTACCAATACCCTGTAGCCCAGCGGATGTTGTCCCGTTGCGATGCGGTGTTGCGCATACCCGGTGCATCCAAAGGAGCTGACCTAGACGTGGCCGCAGCGCGCAAACTAGGGTTGCCAATTTTTGAGTCATTGGATGATATTCCAACGCTGAGCCATGGTGTGGATGATGCAAAATGAAGCGGCCAACGCTTGCAGACCCAAAGGACGCAGCACATGTGCGCATGGTGCAAGTGCAGGTACTAGCCAACGATTGGTTTACGCTAAAGAAAAATACGTTTGATTACCAACGAAGCGATGGCACTTGGCAGCGGCAAAGCCGCGAGACCTACGATCGTGGCAACGGTGCCGTGGTGCTGCTGTTTAATAGCGCGCAGCAAACAGTAGTGCTCACCAAGCAGTTTCGATTTCCTGCCTATGCTAACGGGCATGCAGATGGCATGTTGATCGAGGC
>JAYSWJ010000294.1:0-7343 GCA_043718065.1 Polaromonas sp. | reverse complement strand
CTGGCGGTGGTGCCACGGATGTTAGCTAAACCCATTGATGTGCCACCCGAGTCAGGTATTCAGGAGGTGTTCCGCAGCCTCGCTAGTGACTCCGTCCGCACAGCCGCAATTGCAAACGAAGTTAAAACCTTGCATCGCCAGAGTCGCAAAGTACTGGTACTGACAGAGCGCACCGAGCATCTCGATGCTATCGGAGCTGCATTGGCTGGAGATGTGTCCTCACTCTTCGTACTTCATGGCCGCATGCCAAAGAAGCAACGCGCTAAGCTGATTGAAGAACTAGATGCTTTGCCGCCTGATGCGCCCCGTGTTCTGTTGGCCACTGGCAAGCTGGTTGGTGAGGGGTTTGATCATCCAGCGCTGGACACTTTGATTTTGGCCATGCCAGTATCCTGGAAGGGTACCTTGCAACAGTACGCAGGCCGCCTGCACCGTGAGCACACCACCAAAACGGATGTTCGGATCATCGACTTCGTTGATACCGGCCATCCTGCGCTGGTTCGCATGTGGGACAAGCGCCAGCGTGGTTATAGGGCAATGGGGTATCGTATTGGATCGACTGCCAGCGATCCTGCAATTGAGTCCGAAATAGAACTACATTTTTCGGACAAATGAGCCATTGCAAAGTAGAAATACTGTTTTTTAGATATTGGTTGCGCATAAAAAGTCAATATTTTGGCTTTTCTCTGTCAAAAAGACTAAAATAAATCTATTATGGCCAAAAAAATAGCTCCTTTGCTTCCGGCTACCGACGAACTGTTGCGGCAATTTGGCGATCGCCTGCATCTGGCACGGCTGCGCAGGCGGCTGACTGCTAAGCAAGTGGCAGAACGTGCTGGTATGGCGCCAATGACATTGCGCAGCCTTGAGCACGGTGGATCGGGCGTCACCATGGGGGCCTATCTTGCCGTCATGCAGGTGCTGGGTATTGAAAAAGACCTCAACCTTCTAGGTAAAACAGACCTTGTGGGACGGGAACTGCAGGATGCCCGGATGCATACGCGCACAAAGACGGCACGACCCACATTATCACCGCCCATTCAACCGCCTGCGGCAGCAAAGTCGCAGGATGTTCGGGACTGGATCAAGAATAGCGACTTCGCCAATGCACAGACACTTGTTGATTTGATCGATCCCGTGGCTCCGCCACAGTCAAAAGTGCATTGAACGCATGGCTACGACCATCGTTTCGAGTATTGCTGTCTACGCAGATTGGGTCGGGCTGGTAGAGCCGTTACGCTTAGGATGGCTGCATGTCAGGCGCGGATCGGTTCGGGAAATTTTTGAGTTCGAGTTTGATTCTGCGGCGCTGGCACACCCTGCTGCGCGGAATCTGCACATTGATCCCCGGTTGGGCCTCTTCGAGGGTCGGCAACACCCGCCGCAAGGTCATGAAACCTTCGGTGTATTTGCGGATGCCAGCCCGGATCGCTGGGGACGCTTGCTCATGCGCCGCAGGCTGGAGCGTGCGCAGCGCGCAGGTAAAGTAGACCAGACGCTCCGTCTGCACGAATCAGACTACCTACTGGGCGTGCACGACACCTACCGTTCCGGCGCATTGCGATTGCGACTCGATGACGCTGGTGATTTTCTGGACCACCAACACGGCGCGGCTGCGCCGCCGTTCGTGCAATTGCGCGAACTCGAAGCTGCGAGTTTGGCGCTGGAACGCGATGAGGACAACACCTCTGCAGCAGGCGACGACTGGCTGCGCATGCTGATCGCACCCGGCGGCTCGCTGGGCGGGGCAAGACCTAAAGCAAGTGTGATTGACCCGCAAGGGCAGCTGTGGATCGCCAAGTTCCCTAGCGTGCGCGATGAGCACGACATGGGTGCTTGGGAGCTGGTGGTGCACACCCTTGCGAGGGGCTGCTGCCTTGCCGTGCCACAAAGCTTAGCACGGCCATTCGCCAGCCCGTACCACACCTTCCTTGTCAAGCGTTTTGACCGTACGCCGCAGGGGCGGCTTCACTTTGCATCGGCGATGACGCTCACCGGCCACTTGGACGGCGATGATGCATCCACAGGCGCAAGCTATTTGGAAATTGTCCGCGTACTGATCGACCAGGGCACACAAACCGACACGGATCTGCGCGAGCTGTGGTCGCGCATCGTGTTTAACATGCTGGTATCCAATACCGATGATCACCTGCGCAATCACGGTTTTATTCTGGTACCCGGTAAAGGCTGGCGCTTGTCTGAGGCCTACGACATGAACCCGGTGCCCGAGTCGTATGGCTTGAAGCTCAATGTCAGTGAGGCCGACAACGCAATGGACCTCGATCTCGCACGGTCTGTCGCCCCGTACTTCCGGGTCTCAAAGAAGCTTGCCGACGAAATCATTGCGCGCAGTCAGGCGGTGGTGAAGCAATGGCCCAAGATAGCTAACAGCCTGCAAATTCGTGCCCGGGAGCAGGAACGAATGGCGGCCGCATTTCGGCTTGCTGGTTGATCCGAGATTTTCTATTCGACATAGGGCGTTAATGGAAATCTCGGATGAATTCAGTCACCGCTTTAAGTTGCTAGTAGTCTGTGGTTCGAGTTCATTTCACCGAAAAAACTACATATTCACTGATGTACCCCAGCCTGTACCCTGACTTTTACAAAAAAGTTGAAACCCAGCGCTGGTGCGGCTTTCCAAGGATTTTTAGAAGTGGCCCCAGGCCACCAAATGCAAAAGGGCCGTCTTTCGACGGCCCTTTTTTATGAGCGTTTTAACAGTGCTTAAAACTTATAGCCAACCGCGATGCTGATAGCATTCGGGTTGAGTTTGATGTCTTGGGTTTGACCCGTAGAGAAAGTGGTTTTCGCGGTGAGGAAAGTTTTGGTGTAGTGTGCGTTGACAAACCACTGCTCATTGATGTTAAAAACAGCACCCAGCTGAATCACCGGTGCAATTGTAGATTTAACAGACAAGGTCACAGGAGTGCCGCCTGGATTGGTCAAGGCAGTCAGCGCTGCGCTGCCAGTCTCTTTGTAAAACTTGACGAACGCTAAGCCGCCGCCTACGTAAGGGCGAAACACTGCGTTCGCATCAGCAAAACGGTACTGACCTAGTAAGGTGATGGGCAGGGCACGTACTTCGGCTAGCTTGCCAAAGCCTTCAGCACGGCCTGCGCCAGTAATATTGTGCTTAAATCCTAAGCCCAAAGGCACGTTAACGGCGATATTGTCAGTCACCATATAGTTTGCGGCACCGCTTAGCGCCGTATCGCTGGAAACGTCGGCCTTGGTGTTGGGAAAAGCGGGTGCGCTTAAGTCGCCGCTGCTGACTTGGGGCGACAGTTTGGTAACTCCCATCTCCAAAGATACAGTGCCCGCTTTTTGCGCCAAAGCGCCAGTTGCAACAAGCGCCAAAGCAACGGCTAGGTTGATGTGTGTGATTTTCATATTAGTATTCCTTAGATGGTAAGTGCTGGGGCGTAGGGATTACAGCAAACCTGCTTTGAGCATCTCTGACAGCACAAACTTGGCCAACAACTCGTAGCCGTAGGGTGTGGGGTGTACATCGTCAGCGTACTGGTAGTGAGACACGTCACCAGGGTTGAGGTTGCTGGCATTGCATACCAGTGCGCCGCCGCCCAGTGCATTGGTGCCGCATGCGCGGTCTTTTACGTTGGTCAAACCATAAGGTGCTGGATTGTTGGCTTGTGAAGTGCTCTCTGTGTAAGCGTCAGCCAGAACCACACCCGGTGTACCAGCTAAAGCTGATTTGAGCTGGTCGTTGAACGTCGTGGTCATCAGGTTAACAAAGCTTTGGCCCGCAGCGTCTTGCGCCAATCCGTAGGGAGTTTTGCTAACGTTAGGTATGTTGACTACCACCACATTTTTTGCGCCTTTCGCCAATACCAGAGCTTTAACATAGCCAGCCAATTCAGCGCCTGCTTTCCCCATCTCTGTAACTGCGGTGGTGGAGGCTGCTGTGACTGCCGCCTGCCCTTGTGCGGGTGTCAATGTGCCTGCAATAACGGCAGCTTGTATTGCGGCTGCGGTGCCGGCAACTGTGCCGCCTTGGATAAACAAATCATTACCGCCAGCTAGCACAGTGACTAATTCTTTGCCAGTGTAAGCGCCGCCTACTTTCACCAAGTGGGCCGACATTTGATCTTTGACAGGCACCGTTAACTGACCCAAAACCGCGTTACCGCCACCTAACAATTTATTACCAGGGCCAGGCTGCAAAGTTACCCGTGAGCCACCTTGTGCGTAGCTAAAGCAATTGGCTATGTTGGTTACTGGCACTGAAAAGCCTTGCGATGCCAAGCCATCTAAGCCTGTTTGCGCAGCGCACGGTGCAGGCAAAGCATATGCTTTGGCGACCACAGCTGTCCAGTTCAGCGCGGTGTCGCTGTTAATGGTGTACTGGCCGCCTTTTAGCGCCGCGACAGTACCTACTTTATAAGAGCCCACATCACTCAAGCTGTCGCCAAAGTTCACAAAGCCGGTAAAGCTGGCTTTGGTGGTTTGGTCGCCTGCGCCACCGCCGCCACAACCAGCCAAAACCAAAGCTGCGCCTAAGGCGCTTAGTGCGTATTTCCATGTTTTCATTGAGGTATCTCCAAATAATATTAAAACTGCCAAACCACGTGTGGCTCAGAAAAGAACGGTCGTACTATTCTGTAAGAGAATGTTAAGCGAAACGCCAGCGCCAAAGCAGGGGGTAAATACTAGGCAGGGTTAGGGTTGGGGTCTAGTTGCGGGGCAAAAAATAGAAGACAGAACGCTATTAATTAAATAGCTGCTTGAGCAGTTTCTACGGCCTTCAAGGCAGATTAGTCATATAAAAAATCCTGAAATTAAGTGTATTTTGCGTGCAGTGCTTTAGCTGCGTCACATCTTTCATGGGGTGTCTTTAATCGTCCACTCCACCAGCTTATCCAGTGCACCGCGGGCGGCTGCAGCGTTGGGGTGGTTGATGATGGCGACAACGCAGTAGCGCTGGCCAGATAGGCCCGTGGCATAGCCTGCTACAGACACCACGTCGCGCAAGGTGCCGGTTTTTAGCTGGGCGTTGCCTAGGGCGATGGACTCGGCGTTGCGGTCTTTCATGCGCTGCACGGTGCCGTCCACACCAGCCAAGCCTAGCGAGCTGGCAAACACGGCGGCCTGCGGGCTGGCGGCGGCGTGTTGCAGCAGCGCGGTAAGTGACGCGACGCTGGTGCGTTCTTTGCGCGACAGGCCTGAGCCGTTTTCGATCAGTGGCGCGGCAACACCGGGCAGGGTTTTCTTCCACCAATCGGCCACAAAGCGTTGCGATGCCTCAAAGCTGGCCCGCTTGCCTTGGGCCGACAGGGTTAAAAACACTTGCTGCGCCATGACGTTGTTAGAAAATTTGTTGATGTCGGCAATGATGTCAGCCAGTGGCAGCGATTCAGCGTTGAACAGCACTTTGGTGGTGCGCGGGCTGGCGTCTTCGCGCACGGTGCCCGTCAGTGTGCCGCCCGAGGCTAACCACATGGCCTGGATGACGCGTGCGGCGTAGGCGCGGGGCTCGCTGTAGGCCACGGGCCACACCTTTTCGCCGCAGGCGGCGCTGTAGCGGCCCGCAAAGCTGACTTTGGTGGGGGTGAAAAAGTCAGCTTTTATATTGGCTTTCCAGTCGCCACAGTTGCCGTTGGCAAGCGGCAGCTCGGTGGGGATGTCTACGCCAGCAATTGGCGGCTCGTACTTGACCAGCACACGCTGGTTAGCCGGGTCGGGGGTAAAGGTAAAGATCAGAGACTTAAAGTTAACCAGCAGGCCGTCGGGGGCGGCGTTGTAGGGGCGCAGGGGCTCGTCGTCAAAGTCGGCGGGGTTCTTGTCAGGCACGTTAAAGATGCTGCGGTCCAAAATAATATCGCCACGAATCTCGCGTATGCCTTTGGCTTGCACCTTGGCAAACAGGGCCTGCAGGCGCTCTAGCACCAGCTTGGGGTCGCCGCTGCCGCGCACCACCAGGTTGCCCTCTAGTATGTTGCCTGCCACGATGATGCCGTCAATGCCGATGCGGTTCTTCCAGGTGTAGTCGGCACCCAGCGTGTTGAGTGCGGTGTAGGTGGTGACTAGCTTCATCACCGAGGCGGGGTTTTGGCGGGCGTCTTCGCGGTGGGTTAAACGGTATGCCACTGGACTGGCGGACTGTGGCGCTGCGCCGGGGTCTGCAGCCGTGGCCGAAGATGCTGCAGATGTTGCCACCAAACGCACAGATTTTGTGCTGTCCGCCCTTGGTGCCTGCACGGCTTGCACCATCACGCTCATGGCATCGCGCGGCACGCCAGCGCGGGCCAGCGTGGCCAGCACGTCGGCGGGCAAAGCCCCCGCAGCATGGCTGCCCAGCGCACACAGTAGCAGGCTGCAGGTCAGCACGCTATGGCGTATGGCCACAACTGAGGTCGTCAGGGCGCGAAGCGGATAAAAATGCATTGCCCGATTATCGCTGGCAACTGGTGGCGTGCCAGGCTACTTTGCTGGTTGCGTCGCACTCTTTATATTGCGCATGAAATTCTAGTTTTCAAATTTAACGCTACGATCAACCCATGACCATATGGACACAACCCATCAGCACCGACCTGCTAAACCGCCTGCACGACAAGACAGCCGTGGCGCACCTGGGCATTGAATTTACCGAGGTAGGCGACGATTTCATCACAGCCCGTATTGCGGTGAATGAGCACACCCGCCAGCCATTTGGCCTACTGCACGGCGGTGTTAGCGTGGTGCTGGCCGAAACCTTGGGCTCATGCGGCGCTAACTATTGCTGCCCGCCCGGCTACCGCGCCGTGGGCTTGGATATTAACGCCAACCACCTGCGCGGTGCCACCAGCGGCTACGTGACGGGCACTACACGGCCTGTGCACATTGGGCGCACGACACAGGTATGGCAGATTGGCCTGTTCAACGATGCCGGGCAGATGACTTGCGCTAGCCGCATCACTATGGCGGTGCTGGCTATAAAGAATTAGACGCTATTAATTAAATAGCTGCTTGAGCAAGTTTTACTTGGGTTACAGGCCTAAAAGGTATAAAAATTGATGCCTACAGCGACTGTTTTACTATCTGCGTACCGTCCGATAGCTGCAATTGTCTTTGGTGCAATGGGCATATAAACTTAGCGCATGGTCGGCAATCGCAAAGCCTTTGGTTTTGGCCACCACATGCTGGCGCGCTTCAATCTCAGCGTCATAAAACTCTTCTACCCGGCCGCAGTCTAGGCACACCAAATGGTCATGGTGCTGCCCTTCGTTCAGCTCGTACATTGCCTTGCCTTGCTCAAAATGGTTGCGGCTCAAAATACCGGCTTGCTCAAACTGGGTGAGCACGCGGTACACCGTGGCCAGGCCAATGTCGGTGCGCTCTTGTAACAG
>JAYSWJ010000293.1:0-19544 GCA_043718065.1 Polaromonas sp. | reverse complement strand
AGATAACGACACGAGGCGGAGCCGGTTTTACCATCTTCAATTACGCTTCACACCATCTGAATCATCAGCGGCTTGGCGTGCGTCTAGCATTGCGTGCAGGGCGGTGTATTCCTCCTCCAGCGCGTCATAAGCCTTCTTTACACCAGGCTTGGCCAGCAGCGACTTGCGGAAAGCCGCATCATGCGGCACAGGTTTGTAGCCAGTTTCAGCCATTGCGTACACTGAATTCAGGGGGAGACAAGCGCCGCTACCTTAGTGCGCAGCGCAGGCAAGTCTTGTTGCACGGTCTGCCAGACGATAGCCAAATCTACAGTGAAGTAACCGTGCGACAGCGCGTTGCGCATCTCGTAGGCAAAGCTCCAAGGCACGGCGGGGTGTTGGGTGGCGAAAGCCGCGTGGTTTTTCACCACGTTGTTGCAGGCTTCGCCAATAACTTCAAAATTACGAATCACTGCGTCGCTGGTTTTGCTGTCAGCCATAAATGCTGCCAAGTCCATGCCAGCCGTATAAGATTGAATGTTATCTACTGCCTGCAAGATATGCTGCAGATAGTCGGCAACGCGCAGTGGGTGCGCGCGGCTCATACAGGCACAGCCTCGCGCAGCACCTGTGCGCGAAAGCTGGCTGGCAAGCTGTTAGGTGTCAGCACATCTACGTCAAGGCCCAGTAGGTTTTTTAGCTCAAACCGAATCGCGCCAATGTCCATCAATGTGGTTTGTGCGGTAGGTTCAACCAGCAGGTCAAGGTCGCTGCCTGCCACGTCGTCGCCATGCAATGCAGAGCCAAACACCCGCACACCACTGACGCGGTGGCTTAACGCTATCTCGCGAATGCGCGTGCGGTGCAGGGACAAAGCTTCGGAAGGGCGCATAGGTGTAAGTGTAATACGACTAGGTTTTTGTAGTTCTAGGGGCAGTTTTAGGCATGAAAGTGGGCTCTAACCCAAGCAAATCCTGCTCAAGCAGCTATGAAAAGCATAGTATGCATCAACCCACCGCAGCCACCGCCTGCCGCTTCACCTCGTCCAGCGTCTGGCCTTGCGGGGTTTTCCACTCTACCCAGCCGTTGGCAGATCGCCCCATCACGGCCATGGCGGCCATGCTGGGGCTGGCGAACAACTTGTCGCGGGTAAAGACCAGCGCGCCGCCTTGCAGCGCCAGCGTGCCGTCGGTGGCCAGCTGCTGGCGAAAGCGCTCGTTCGATGTGCCTTGGATAGACGGCACACTGTCTGCCCTGCCGCGCGAGCCTTTGTGCACTACAAACCCCTCGGTCGTGTATTCGCCCACACCGTCTGCGCCCGAGCCTTTGCAATAGAACAGCTCTTTGTCGCCTTTACTGGTAGCAGCATTAGTCAAAGGCTCAAAAATCGGCTGCCCCAGCGTGGCCAGCAGGGTGGCGGCGGTCTCGTGGATCTCGTGGCAGTCGGCCTCTAGCGGTGCGGGCGTGTGGGGCCGCGCGCCTGCGTTGCCGTTCTCCAGGCTGTAGCGCCCGGCCTGCGTGGCCTGGCCAATGGCAAACCATTCTAAAAACAGCGCGTGCGTTTGCGTCATGCTGTTGGTAAGCGACACTACCACCAGCGCCCGGTTCCAAAAGTCTTTGCCACGGTCAGTGTCTTGGTTGTGCTGCACCAGCCGCTTGCCCACGTTGCCCGACTGGCCGATATACACGCGCGGCAGGCCAGACTCTGACAGCTCGCCAATCAAAAAATACACGCCCACCTGCAAGGCCTCGGGCATCTTCAAAAACTCACCCAGCTGGCTGCGCGGAACCTCCACCACCCGAACAATCCGCGTAGTGATCTCAGCCACCCGCATCCCGCGCGGGTCGCCTGTGGGCGGGGGGTAGACTATTGAGCAATGGCATGCTAAGCGCGGTGCATATTTTCAGTTCCAACGGTCAAAGAAAAAAATGATACCAAAATGCGCACATAATTCTGCAACTTCTTAAGTAATGCGAACGTCAAGTTCTGCGTAGACTATTAAATTTTTGCTAAACCCTTATGACTCTTCACATACAAGATCCGACCGATGTCGGCAGTGAGTATCTGATTGATACTTTACTTGAGGCCTGTGATGGTGCCACTCGTGGTGCTGGAGCATTTGCATTCCTATCTGCTGGTGGGGTTCGAATGTTTTTAAAAGACGAAGGCTTTGTAAACTTTGCACAAGCTGGAGCGTTCGACTTAGTTGTTGGCATAGATGCAATTACAGATATTTCCGCAATTGCTGAGCTTGATGCTGCTAAAACTGTGGCACCGTCTCTGGGCACCAGCGTCCATATTCCCAAGCATCCAAGTAGAATTTTCCATCCAAAAATTGCATGGTTTGAAAAAGAGAACGGCGGCGTATTAATTACTGGCTCAGGTAATCTTACTGCCGGTGGACTGCGTTGGAACATAGAAGCGTTTCATGTAACCACGCTTACTACCGCAGAAGTGAATGCACTTTCCAAACAATGGAATTCATTTAAAACAAGAAGTGCAGACTGCTTGTTCCCAACAGGCGACCCACAGGTGGTGGCGCGCTTGGAGCAAAATGCAGAGCGTGGGCGAGTGAATCGACAGCGTCAGCCTCAAACGACTCAGCCATTAGTCCCAGTCAACGTACAGTTGATTACGCTTCCCGAGGCGCAGGCAGATGAGGCGGCCAGCGTCGATGCTATGCCCCAAGTGCTCGAGACATCAGATGTTTTGGTAGTTGAGATTCCAAGTTCGAACACAAGGTGGAAGCAGGCAAACTTCAGTAAAGAAATGTTCATAAATTTTTTCGAAGCCTCAACTACACTTTCACGGGTTGTGACATTTTTTCATGTTCGACCTAACGGGACCATAGGCCAACAAGAGCGGCGTCCAGCGGTCATCGTTCGCAGCCGTAACTACCGTTTTGAGCTCGAAGCGGCCGCAGGGCTGGCTTACCCGACGATAGGTAGACCCATTGGCGTTTTTGTGCGGATCGCAACCCGTACTTTTACATACATGTTGGTTATGCCGGGTGATTTTTCTTACGCTGCATTAACTCAACTGCTACATAGTGCAGTGCCTGCTCCTGGACGTGAAGTGCGTAGATTTGTGTTTCCAGCCCAACGAGTCAAAAACGTTTGGCCGACTTCTCCTTTATGGAGTCCGTTAACGATTTAACCCTTTTGACCACTGCACATGAACATCACCTCTGCGTTCGGAGGGATTTCGTAGTTGAGCCGAGTGTGATTCAACTTGCTATGTGACACACCGTCAACTGCGCGCACTTCAACATTGACATAGAACTGTGCTGCAAGGGTTGCAATATCAGGAACCGACATTAGCCTTGGACGAGCGTTGGTATCGCCATCAAATGGAGAATACGACAAGACAAGACTCGCATCTTGAGCTGAGACCTGTTTAAACATTTCCAAAAACGCCCCATGAACTTGAGTCTTGATACAAAACGGAGACTGATGCCTATCAACGCGATAAAGTCCACGGCTTAACTCGCCTTGTATTGCGCCTGGGTTTTTAGCAATCGCTGGATTGTCGCGCAAAGCTAAGGTCTCAAGTACGTGATAAAAACGACTGTAGTGGTCTCTGGTGTAGGGGGGGTCAGCGTACACAACGCTAAACTTCCCTTTAAGTAGCTCTAGTGCGTCTGAATAGTCCGCCCTAATCGCCAGGTTCTCTCCAATAGCAGGCTTAATTCCTGCATAGCGGTTTAGCCAGCGAAAATATGTACAAGTAGGACTTACCGCGCGGTCACGTGCAATTTTTGTGATTAGATGGCGCTTGGGTGTACCGTCCTTGTTTCGTGGTCGAATTGGCTGTGCAAATTGCTTACCGACAGTGTTGACGACGTCACTGGCTGTACTTAGTAGTGCAGCGAATAGCACATCGCGTCGATTTGACTCGAAGCTACTAATTACGTGTGCGAGGAAGTCAAGTTCTGCAGCTTGTGCGTAAGAAAAGTAAGCCCCGCCAAAGTAGCGCAATGCTGTTACTTTAGATGAGCCATGCAATCCAAGATTCCGGAGCCTCCGGAGTGTTTCTTTAATGGGTTTTAAGACCGGGGTAGACATCTGGACTGATGCGCCAAGCTCTTGTGCAAGCAGGCTTCCATGATCCAAAAGATCGCATATTGGATCTACATCACCGATCAATGCTGCCGTCAAGGCGGCCGCTTCATGTTTGGTTATGGGCTCGATTGCCTCAGAAAGGCGCTGGCCGTAGTCTTGCTCTTGTTCTAGGCGAGCCTTAAAAGCATCGACAATCCCTATGTCGGGTAAGGTAGATCCTATTAAAGCGCTGCAGATAACCCTTGAGTACTCTTGGATGTCACTAGCAAAGACTCGACGTTGGCTTGACAAAGCCATTGAAACTGTTCCTGATCCTGCAAATAGATCTAAGACCGGTCCTCCGCTAGGATCAACCTCATCGATTGCAGTGGCAATTTGTCCAACAATCCGAAGCTTACTGCCGAGATAGTGGATCGGTCTGAAATCGGGTTCTTTTTGTTCAAATTTATCGTTCTTGGCATCCGTTTTGCTGGAAATTAGCTCAAAATCGAGGTCAGACTGAATTGTTTGCATATGGTGATTAAGCAATAGAAACTAGATAATTAATAAACGATAAGGATTAAAAGTGTACGACTCTGGACTGGCTGGCGATCTTGGCGTGCGCGAGGTGCGTACAAAGCAAAGAAAATTTAAGAAAATTCTTCAACCTGTTAGCGACTTGGGCTACGGTGCATCTGATCAAGGCAATCTACTGATTCACGGCGATAACTTGGCTGCGCTCGATCTTATCGCTACTACGCACGCGGGGAAGATTCGCTGTGCTTATTTAGATCCTCCATACCGAAACGGAGAACGGTATATCCATTATGTCGACGATCAGTGTCACGAAGAGTGGCTTCAGCAAATTACTGAGCGAATTTCTCGTGTCGCTGATTTTTTGAGCGAAGACGGTAGTTTATGGGTATCAATTGACGATACGGAAGTTCACTACTTGAAGTGCGCAATCGATAGCATTTTTGGCCGAGAAAATTTTGTTACTACAGTTATTTGGCAGCAACGGACGACCCGCGAAAATAGGCGTGTGTTCTCAAACAATCATGAATACGTGCTTGTTTACGCAAAAAATTACAAGAAATTTTGTGATGCTCGCCATGAACTGCCGCTTACAGCAGAAGTTCAGAATCGTTATAAAAATCCAGACTCTGACCTTAGAGGGCCTTGGCAATCAGTGTCCGCAAATGTTCAGGCTGGCCACGCTGTAAGTAGCCAGTTTTACAATGTGATAGCTCCGAATGGACGTAAGCATGCCCCACCTAATGGCAGGTGCTGGGCTTTTAACGAGTTGCGAATGAAGCGGGAGATAGCAGAGGGAAATATTTGGTTTGGAAAAAGTGGTGACGGTGTCCCCAGACTGAAAAAGTTCCTCACAGAAAATAAAAAGGGATTAACTCCTGAAACCTTGTGGACTGCTAAAGAAGTTGGGACAAACGATCACGCAAAAAAGCATCTGCATTGCATGTTTCCAGGGCAACCTTTGTTCGACACACCAAAGCCCGAGGCTTTGATTGCGCAAATACTTGCAATTTCTACCCGGCCTGGTGATTTGGTTTTGGACCCTTACCTCGGCTCAGGGACTACTGCTGCGGTTGCTATGAAAACAGGCAGGCGTTTTGTCGGTATTGAAGCTGGTGATCATGCCGCAACAATAACTGTTGAACGGCTACGGCAGGTTGTAGATGGAGAGGCCGGTGCCATATCCAAGGACTACAACTGGAAAGGTGGTAGTGGATTCGAATTTCAACGAGTTATACGGACTGAAAAGTAAGGACTAATTTTGATGCGTTTTACGAAGCTAGCTCTATTTAAAACATCGAACAAAACAAAAATTTTGAGTTCTACTGGGCGGTAGAACAACGTTTTATCCAATCTACTTAGCCCAGTTGTCTTTCAACCCAGTGCTCTTGTTAAACACCGCTTTCCCCGCCCGATGGTCTTTGCGGTCGGCTACAAAGTAGCCGTGCCGTTCAAATTGAAACTTCTCGTCGGGCTGGGCGCTGGCCAGGGACGGCTCTATGTAAGCGGTGATGATTTTTAGGCTGTCGGGGTTGAGCGCGGCTAGGTAGTCTTTGCCGCCGGCGTCGGGGTGTTCGTCTTTGAACAGGCGGTCGTACAGGCGCACTTCGGCTTGCAGGGTATCGGCCACGGCTACCCAGGTGATAACGCCTTTGACTTTGACTGCGTCGTTGCCGGGGGTGCAAAAACCCGTACTCAATTTAAACTCGTCATAAAACGCTGATCTATTTGTTGCACAAAAGTCTGTGCTTGCTGCACTGCCCACAGCGCATCTTCTGAGCTGGCTAGGGCGCGCTGCGCTTTGGCCATCAAGTCCTGTGCGTTCACAGGGTAATGCCTTCGCGGGCGATGTTGTGCAGTAAGTGCGGGTTGCTGTAGCGGTCAGGGTGTGCCCATTCGGCTTCCCACACGGGCAGGAGTTGGATGCGGATGCCGGTGTCTAGCAAAATGTCATAGGCGATGTCGTTCATGGCCATTTTGGTGTGGGCAAAGTGACCGGGTGGGCCGCTTAACATGACGGCCACGTCGGCATCACTCTCTGCGTGCGCTGTGCCGCGCGCGCGGCTGCCAAACAAGATGGCCTGCTGCGTGGGGTAAGCGTGGGCCACGCGCGCGGCGAATGCGCGGGTGGCTTGCAGGGTGCTGGCTGGGACTTGGGTTGCAGTCATGTCTCAAATGGGCGCGCAGATTAGTTAAGCCGCTAGCAGTTCACCCAGCGGCAGCTTGGAAATTGAGATATTGTGAATGTCCGCGCGCTTGCTGGCGTGCTGCACGTCGATGCCTACCAGCGCGCCGTTGGCATCAAAGTCAAGTACTACGCCGTCGTTGACTTCGTCGGAGTCGGTAGAGGGGCGCTCGGCTAGGTGGATGTAGAGTGAATCTGTTGCTTTGTCGTATGAAATCTTCATAGTGAAAACCTCCTATCTGGAAATGCATTGTGCACTGTTTTGCCGTCTTCTAGGGTGACCACGCGCAGGTAGCGGTTGATCTCTGCGATCCACACCCAGTGGCGTATGCGGCCATCATCGGGCTGTACATGCTTGCGCGCTGGGCTGGCTAAGGCCAGCTCGATCCACTCGGGTTTGATGTAGGGTCGCTTGACCATGACATCATTGCGAAAGTAGTCGGTGGTTTCCATGTTCACTTAGCCCAAGTGTCTTTCAACCCAGTACTCTTGTTGAACACCGCTTTCCCAACCCCGTGGTCTTTGCCGTTTGCATCGGGGTGTTCGTCATTGAACAGGCGGTCGTACAGGCGCACTTCGGCTTTATGGACTAAATAAGTCGCGTTCATGCGATATGCGCTGCCTCAATTAAATCTTTGAAGGCTTTCTTTAATACTTTGGGTTGCTGCTCAGCTATGGTGATCAAGGTGCGAGCTGCACCTGAAGGCTGCCTGCGGCCTTGCTCCCAGTCTTGCAGGGTACGCACCGACACACCCAGCAGGCTGGCAAATTGCGATTGTGATAAGCCAGATTTCATGCGGGCCATTACTACGGGAGGTACTTCGATTCTTGCAACGACCCGGCCTTTGCCTGCTTTCATCTCGCGCACGGATTGCAGCAGCTCGGCACCTATGTCACGTTTGGCGTCGCGTTCGCGTAGTTGCTTTTCAGTCATGGGCATTGTTCATCTCCTGTTTTAGTTGCTTGAGTAACTCGGCTGGTACGTTGTCTCGCACGCTTTTGCTGTAGATCAAAAGCAGCCAGATCTCGCCGTCAGCCAAACGGTTGAAATACACCACCCTTACGCCACCGCGCTTGCCTGCGCCGGGGCGCTACCAACGCACCTTACGCACGCCGCCTGTGCTGGGCACTACATCGCCCGCGTCGGGTGTGAGTGCCAAATAGCTTGCAAAATCGCCTCTTTCATCTTCTGTCCAATAGTCTGGCTATAGGCGTTGAAAGGTGCGTGTTTTTGCAATGGTGAGCATTTAGTTTGTGTTTTTCAATTTACAAATTATACGGCAAAGCCGTACTTTGAGCTAATACTTATTTCGCCCAAGTATCTTTCAACCCAGTACTCTTGTTAAACACCGCTTTCCCCGCCGCATGGTCTTTGTGGTCTGCCGCAAAGACCATGCGGTTCAAACTGCCATTGTGTCTTCATACTGGTCGTTTATAAATTTTCACCAACACCGAATGCGCATCAAACTCAAACTCCGCAGGCGGGTTGCCGTTGTCGGCTAGCAGGGCCTGGGCGCGTTGCACGCCGTAGCCAAAGCGGTTGACGAAGCCTAGGGACTTGAGGGCTTCGGCGATGACTGGGTTGCGGTAGCTGTTGCGGGTGGGGAAGTTTTGCGCGGTGGCCTCGCAATACAGGCCACCGGGGCTTTGAATTTCGATATGGTCGGCAAAGGCGTAAAAGCGGATGGGCGAGTTGCTGTTGTAGTTGCGGTGCATCACGGCGTTCATCAGCAGCTCGCGGATGGCGGCCTCGGGGTAGTTGGGCACTTGCTTTTCTTGCAGAGCACTCACCTTGACCATGGCGGTTTTAATCAGCAGGCGCAAGCGGCCTTCTAGTTCTTTGATGATGGTATGCAGGTCGCCCGAGACTTCGGCTTGGTCAACGGGAATCTCGGTGAGGGATGTGCCGGGCAGCTCTAAATATTGCACGCAGGCACCGGGCAAATAAAAGCGTGGGTTTTTGCCCACTAACAAAATGCCTGCATGGGTGGCGCAGCGCCTGTCGGGGTCGTACAGGCGCAGCGAGGCCAGTTGTTGCTCGATGCTGCGGTGATTGGCGGCAATGGTGTCTGGGTCAACGGCTTCGCGTCGGTAGGTGTCAAACTGGCCGAGGGCTAAGTCTTCTATTTTGGATTCTGTGCAGGGCTGGGCGTCGAATTCTGTGCCCATAACCACCTTCGATGCAAGCTCAGGCATAGGCTTTTGTTGCAAGTCTTGATTCAACATGATTCAGACAAGTGACTCTAAATTTGCCAGCCATTGCGCAAACCGGGGGCATTCTTGCCGCATCTTCGGTAATCCAATTTCTAAGGCGGCTAGATTCCCGAGGAATGGTTTTTGATAGCCGGGGATAAGCATCTCAACACGCTTCGAAGGCGCTGTTGCCGGTGAATCGTTGATTTCTTCAGGGCTACCAAACTGATCTTTGATACTTTGAAATACTGGAGCCAAATAGGCACGATCAATGCCCCTTGCGAAGGACTCACAGTCACTAAATAGCAAAGCTTCAAATTCATGCATCACTACGTAAGGAATAAAACGCGAAAATTGGAGAGGAATTTTGAGAGTCAAGGAAATATCCAGTGCTGTTGCACTTTCTACCTCTTGAGCTTTACTGGCATGCGTTAAATTATTAGCATTTTCGCGGCCGGGCCATGCTTTATAACCAGTTGCTGGAAGTGCATAGTAGTCAACCATCGTTGTTGAATAACAGCCTGTGTCCGCTAGCAGGTGACGAGTTATGTCGTCTCTTACTGCCGCCCAGGCTTTTATCCCGCCGCGGCGCTCTCGTTGTCTAGCATTGCCCAATAGCCTTGCGGATACTGATGTAAAGCCTCTTGAAAGAAGATGCGGCCGTATTAACTCATTCACAAACGTTTCTTCTGTTTGTCCTTCAACATGAACTAATAAACGTGTCATCTTATTTGTTCGGCAGTTCTGAAATCGGGCGACCACCCAGTTCGTTCTTTTCCCAGAGCTGACCTAGGCTGTAGTCTTCAAGCCAACCTTTTAGTGGCTCAGCATCCAGTCTAGTAAGTGTGGTCGCACTATTAACTCGAGTGGCTACAAGCACATCCTCTGGATCAAAGTGATCCAATAGTAATGGAGATTGTGTTGAGGCAATGATTTGAGTTTCCGCAGATGTTTGCCTGATCATTGACGCCAGCAAAGTAATCGCAGAAGGGTGGAGCCCAAGTTCTGGCTCGTCAACTAGGATTACAGACGGTCTTAAATCTAGGGGTTGTAGAAACAAAGTTGCGAGAGCAATGAATCGCAATGTGCCGTCAGAAAATGCGGCTGCGCCAAAGTATTTATCTGAACCTTTGTGCTTCCAAGCTAATTTAATAACTTCAGTATTTAGATTGTCTGGGCGCAACAAGAAGTCATCAAAAAATGGAGCAATTTGCTGAACAGTTTTACGGATTAAATTATAGGCACCAGTATATTTTTCTGTTTGCTGCAGTCGGTATAAAAACGACGCAAGGTTCGAGCCATCAGGGCGCAGGTAATCGCTGTCATCTACTCTTGCAGTTTTCCGAAGAGGCGAACTGGGGCTGGTATCGTGTACATGGTAAAGACGCCATCGATCTAGACGTGCACGAATCCAGCTCGCAGTTCTTGTAAGTGCTGGATTGCTTATGCCTGCTTCTTTGCCAGACTCCATACCAGCAAGAGCATTGAAATACGGATTCGGATAGCTCTCTTTATCCCAAAAACTGACCAACTCTTGCAGCGCAAATAAGTTGTCGTCGTTATCAGCTTTTAGTGTTAACGAGTAACCATTAACATCATCAACAAAAGATAGCTCGATTTTGATTTCTTGTGTTTGTTTAGATCCAAAATAAAGTAGTTCGTCAGCGCCTCCAGCAGTTCTGACATATTCGAATAGTCGTCCCTCTTTTATTGACTGAAGGAACGCAAAGACTCCAATGAAATTAGATTTTCCTGAGCCGTTCGGGCCGATAATTAGATTGATCGGCCGCAAACCAACCTTGCCAGTAGAAGCAATGCTTTTGAAGCCATCGATGGAAATCCAGTTAAGTTCTTGCTGAGCCATTTTGTTGCGTATAAATAGGCTTATTTAGACCAATTATCTTTTAAGCCTACCACTCGGTTAAACACTGCTTTCCCCGCCGCATGGTCTTTGTGGTCTGCCACAAAGTAGCCGTGCCGTTCAAACTGAAACTTCTCGTCGGGCTGGGCGCTGGCCAGGGATGGCTCTACGTAGGCGGTGATAACTTTTAGGCTGTCAGGGTTTAGCGCGGCCAGGTAGTCTTTGCCGCCTGCGTCGGGGTGTTCGTCTTTGAACAGGCGGTCGTACAGGCGCACTTCGGCTTGCAGGGCGTCGGCTTGGGCTACCCAAGTGATGACGCCTTTGACTTTGACTGCGTCGCTGCCGGGGGTGCCGCTTTTGGTGTCGGGCATTAGCACGGCCTGCACGGCTGTCACGTTGCCTGCGGCGTCATGGGTGGCGCCGGTGCACTCGACGACGTGGCCGTATTTCAATCTAACTTTGTTGCCCGAGAGCAATAAGCCATCCGCGCCTGGCCGGGGCGGATAAAGCCGAAAGAATCCTTTGCTGGGCACTTCTTCGTAGTCGGTGCGTTCTATCCACACTTCTTTGCCTATGGTGAACTGGCGTTTGCCTAAGTCGGGCAGGTGGGGGTGCACGGGGGCGGTGCAGGTGTCTAAGAAGTCTTTGGTCATAACGTCATCCCAGTTGGTGATGACTAGTTTGATGGGGTCTAGCACGGCCATGGCGCGGGGGGCTGTCACGTCTAGCGTTTCGCGCAGGCAGCCTTCTAGGGTGCTGTAGTCTATCCAGCTGTCTGATTTGTTTACGCCTATGCGGTCGGCAAACAGGCGCAGGGCCTGTGCGGTGTAGCCGCGTCTGCGCAGGCCTACTATTGTTGGCATGCGCGGGTCGTCCCAGCCTGCTACTTTGCCTTGGGTGACCAGCTCGGCTAGTTTGCGTTTGCTGGTGATGACGTAGGTGAGGTTTAGCCTTGCAAATTCGTATTGTTTGGGGGATGGTTTTGCAAGCAGCGCTGGCAGCGCGCTGCCGTCGGTGCTGGTTAAATTGTCTGCACTTAGTTTGTCCATCAGCCAGTCATAAAACGGGCGCTGGTCTTCAAACTCTAGCGTGCACAGGCTGTGGGTTATTTGCTCTAGCGCGTCTTCAATAGGGTGCGCAAAGGTGTACATGGGGTAGATGCACCATGTGTCGCCCGTGTGGTGGTGGATGGCGCGGCGTATGCGGTAGATGGCGGGGTCGCGCAGGTTGATGTTGGGCGACGCCATGTCGATCTTGGCTCTTAAGACCATGCTGCCATCTGGGTGCTTGGCATCTTTCATTTCTTTAAACCTGGCCAGGTTCTCGGCAGGTGTGCGGGTGCGGTAGGGGCTGTCTATGCCGGGCTTGTTAAAGTCACCTCGGTTGGCTTTCATCTCATCCGCTGTTTGCTCGTCTACATAGGCTAGGTTGGCTTCTATCAAATACTCAGCCGCCCGGACCATAAAGCCAAAATAGTCGCTGGCTTGGTAGGGCGCGGCGCTGGGGCTGCCGTTCCAGTCAAAGCCTAGCCATTTCACGGTGTCGATGATGGCGTTAACGTATTCAGCGTCTTCCTTCTCGGGGTTGGTGTCGTCAAAGCGCAGGTGGCACACGCCGCCGTAGTCGGCGGCTAGGCCAAAGTTAATGCAGATGCTTTTGGCATGGCCAATGTGCAGGTAGCCATTAGGCTCTGGCGGAAACCGTGTGCGGATTTTGGCGGCATCTAGCGCGCCAGCGGCGTGGTGGGCTGCGTCGCCGGGGCTGCCTGCCCAGCGGCGGGTGGCGTAGGCGCCTGCGGCCAGGTCATGCTCGATGATTTGGCGTAGGAAGTTGCTGGGTTTGACGGGGGTTGCAGCAGGGGCTGCGCCTTTGGGCGCTGTGGGGGTAGAGTTTGCAGGGTGGTTCATAACTAGTTTGATTTTAGGCTGTGAAATGGCCCCGAAACGCTTGGTTGCAAGTTTCTGACAACCAACTGCTAAGCTGGTGCGTTGTACCTTCACACAACATCTTTAAGGAGAACGTGTATGAAAGCTTCCCTTCGTGCTGCCGCTATCGTTGGCATTGCATTAGTCGCCGCAGGCGCAGCCCATGCTGGTGGCGATGTGCGCTGGAATGTCAGTATTGGCCTGCCTTTCCCGGTGGTGTACCAGCAGCCGCAAGTGGTAGTGGTGCCGCAGCCGCAGGTGGTATACCAACAGCCTCAGGTTGTCTACCAGCAGCCCCAAGTGATTTATACGCAACCGCAAGTGGTGTATGCCCAGCCGCCCGTGGTGTACCAGCAGCCGCGTGTGGTGTACCAGCCCCAGCAAGTTATCTACAGTTATCCTAGCCGTGGCTACCGCGACGGCCGCCACTACCGCGACGATGACCGTGACGAAGGCCGCCATGACCGCAGGAAAATGCGCGCAGTGTACGGCTACTAATCACCAGCTCTAGCCAACAAAAAGCCTGCACATGTGCAGGCTTTTTTTATGCGCCGGTTTTGGCTGTGGTTTTACCAGTTGTCTGACCGCATAATGCTTTCCCACTTGCCGCTGCGCACGGTGTACACGCTAACCACACCGTAGCGCTGTTCGCCTTTGTTGGTCCATTTCATGGACCCTGTTACAGGTGCATAACCGTCAACTTTGCTTAAAGCGGCGGTAATGGCAGCAGGATCGGCGCTTTTAATACGTTTGATGGTGGCGGCCAAAATATGGGTGGCGTCGTAGGTGTAATGGCCACCGTAGGCTGGGGGCACTTTAAAGGCGGCCTGGTAAGCGGTTAGAAAGGCCGCGCCGCCTGCAAACTCATTAGCTTCTAGCACGATAGATGTGGCATAAAACGCGCCTACATCACCAGTGTGCTTAAGCATGTCGGTGGTTTTGATCATGTCGGTGCCCAAAATAGCGATCTGTTTGTTGTAATTGATTTTGGTTAAGCTCTCAATCAAACCCACCACTTGAAAGTCGTTCAACGTGCTGACCACTACTTGAATGCCGTCGGCCTTCAGGTTGTTTGCCAGCTCTGTAAAGTCTTTGGTTTTGTTGTCGTAGCTTTTGCGCAGGGCTACGGTTTTTTTACCTTTAAGCTGGTCTGCAGCGGCGTTGGCCAAGCCGATGCCGTACAGCGTGCCGTCGTCAACCACTGCAAACTTTGTGCCTTCAATTTGGCTGGCCGCAAACGAGCCGACAGCGCGGGCCTGCAGATCGTCGTTGGCCACTATTCTCAGCGTAGTGGGGTGGCCTAGTTCGGTAAATTTGGGGTTACTGGAGATGGCCAGTTGGGCGATATTTTTCTCAGCGTAAATGGGCGCGGCGGCAATGCTGACGCCAGAGTTGAGGTGGCCCACTACAGCTACTACGCCCGCGTCTACCAGCTGTTGGGCTACTTTTTTACCTTCGGCAGGGTCAGATTTATCGTCTACCACCACCATTTCTAGCGTAACCAATTTGCCGTCTACCTTAAAGCCTGCTTTGTTCAACTCGTCTACCGCTAGCTGTACGCCGTTGACCAAGTCTTTACCCAGCGCGCCTATGCCACCTGATAAAGGCTGCGCAACGCCAATTTTGATAGTGTCGGGAATACGGTTGCAGCCGCTAAGGCCTGCTACTGCCAGGCTGATAACTGCGGCAGTAATGGCGCTGCGGCGTGATAATTTCACCATGGGGATCTCCTTTGTGTAATTAAGTGTTTATAACTCACCTGCAAAAAAAAGTGTGAAAAATTACACTAAAGGTGCATTTGATGTTCCCTAGGACTTACACCTAAGCCCGTGACCGCTACGACCTTTTAAGTCCCAGCTGGCTATACAAAGGTATTGCAGCTAGCTCACCTTAGGGCATAGCGGGCTACATAGCCCTAAAGTGCTGCGTAAACAAGCGACTCACAATTAGCACGTCGGCCCGCCCGCGCAGTTGCACCCGCAGGCGGCCCGCGTCGTCGCGGCGCACGGTGTCGATAGCGCTGGCACGCACCACGGTGCTGCGGTGTATTTGCCAAAATACTTGCGCATCTAGCTGGGGCAGCAGGTCTTTGATGGGGGTGCGGATGAGGTGCTCTTTGGTGGCGGTGAGCACGCGTACGTATTTGTCGGCAGCTTCAAAATACAGCACGTCGTCAATAGGCACTAGCGCAATGCTGTTGCCTACGCCTACTTGCAAGCGTTGCAACAGCGGCTGGGCTGCCGTGGTTGCGCCCTGCGCTTGCTGCACCCCAAGCAATGCACGCAGTTGGTTTAGTGTGGGCTGCATTGGCGGCGCTACATTATCTATAGCTGCTTGAGAACGATTTACTTGGGTTAGAGGCCTTATTCTTAATAAACATTGCTCTAATCGGGCCATTTGCAGTGGTTTTAGCAGATAGTCTACAGCGGCGCGTTCGAAGGCCTGTATGGCGTATTCGTCATAAGCGGTGATAAACACCAGCAGTGGCAGGGCGCGGTGGGCGGGCCATTGGTCGGCAATGTCGGCGGCGGCGTCTAGCCCGTTTAAGCCGGGCATGCGTACGTCAAAAAACAGTACGTCGGGCAGCAGGGCCAGCGCCTGCGCCACAGCGCTAATGCCGTCGCCCACGCTGGCGGCAATGTGCAGGTCGGGCCACGCGGTGGCTAGGTCGGCGGCTAGGGCCTTGGCTAGCAAGGGTTCGTCCTCGGCTATCAGGGCGGTGGGCCTGCGAGGGGCGGTGATTGTTGGCATGTGGCGAGGGTGGCGTTAATGTGCTGTCGCGGGCGCAGTGGCGGCGATGATGCTGGATGCAGCGGCCAGCGGAATGCGCAGCACGGCCAGCGTGCCGTAGCTTGCCAAGGGCTGCAGTAACGGTGAGTTTAGCTGGTTTGGCATGCTATTTTCAGATGCATTTAAGGGGTTTGAGGCCGTAGTAACTGCTCGAGCAGCTATTAAATTTATAGTGCCTTGGCTACCATAGCGCGTAGCTAACCGGTCGCGCACTTGGGTAACACCAAAGCCCTCGGCGCTTACCGTTGTGTCAAACCCCACACCTGTGTCAGCCACTTGCAGCACCAGCGTGTTGCCGTCTGCATGCGCGCTTACGCGTACCTCTCCGCCCGCTACTTGCGGCTCTAGGCCATGCACGATGGCGTTTTCAACCAAGCTTTGCAGGATCAGCGGCGGAACGGGCTGGCTGGCCAGTGCAGGGGGTAAATCTAGCCTGTAGCGCAGGCGCGGGCCCATGCGGATGGCCATCAGTTCCAGGTAGTCGCGCAGGCGGTCAAATTCGGCTTGCAGTGCGTGGTCTTGCCCACGCTCTAGCTGGCGTGATGCGCCCAGCGTGCTACGCAAATAGTCGTTTAGGTGGTCTAGCATGTGCGTGGCGCGCGGCGGGTCAGTAGCTATCAAGGCGCGCAGGTTTGCCAGGGTGTTAAACAGCATGTGCGGCTCTAGCTGGCTTTGCAGCAGTGCCAGCTGGGCTTGGCTGGCTTGGTGCAAGGCCTCTTCGTGTTCCAGCTTGATGCGGCTTAGCTTCTCGCGGCTGACAAAGTAAAACGTACCCACGGTGCCTGCGGCCAGCGACATTAACAAAAACCCGGCCATGGGCTTGGGGAACTGGCTCCATCCGTGCAGTGCCGGGTAGCCGCGCAGTACGTCGCCAACTGCCGACCCGCCAAAGTACCCTACCAGTGTGGCGGCTACCACCAGCGCCGCCATGGCGGGCAGCGCGCCCCAGCCAGTGGGGTCAATGTAGAACCGTCCGCAGTCGATCAAAGCCCACATGGACATGCCAATCAGCTGAGAATATAAAAGATGAGCAGCAAACGTACCCTGCAACAGGTCGTTGCCAAACACGGTGATGGCAACCGCCAGCAGCGTGTTAAACGCTGCGGCTATAAGGCCGTGCTTGAACAGCTTGCGATATGGCAAGCCTGTGCGCTGAGAGGGCGCGGGCAGCAGCGGCGTTGTTGGTGGCACAGTGTTAGCAGGTGGCATGGCTAAAGTATGTCGCAAAGTGCGCGCGCGGGGCTGTATTTTTGGCAAATGTGCATCGGCGTGGCAATGCCATGGGCTACCAAGGGTCGCGCTGCGCAGCCAGGCTCGTACGCTCGCGTGCCACAAGCCGCTCGTGCAGCGCGCTGCCGCCCCCGGCCAGCCACACCACGGCTGCGTGAATGGCCAAGCCCAGCCCCCAGCCCAGCAGCGGGAAAATGGCCCAGGCTTTGCCTGTGGACAGGGCAATCAGTATCAAAAACAAGTTAACCACGGTGTACACGCTGGCGTGGATCAGCCAGCCCAGCTTGGCGCCTGTGCGCTTGCGGGCTAGGTGTTCAAAGTTTTCAAAATTCAGCGTAGTGGGCATGGTGTGTTCTCCTTGGGTTAAAAAATTATGTGGCAGCGTGGCTGAGTTATGGCGCTGCATTTACAGCGCGGCCAGCAGCCACTGGTGCATCAAACGTCCCGGTAGCAAAGTAAGCGCGCCAGTCACTAAGCAACCACCAATATATGTACCCACCATGACGCGTTGGTGGCGGCGAATATCACCCTTGGCCAGCGCAAGAAAGGCGATGAAAAACATGCCCAGTACAAACGGTATCAGCAGGTGAATGGGCGTGTAGCCCGCAATATTAGGCAAGCGGTAGTCGCGTATCCACAGCGCAGAAATGGCGGTGATCACCATGCAAGTAACCCACGCATAGCCAAAGGCGCGGTGTAGCCTGGGCCGCTGCGTTTGGGTGGGCGGCTGGCTGCCTGCACCATGGCCCTTGCGTGCCCAAATAGCCAGTGGGCCGATAACCACCGCAGTCAACGCAACTGCGACGTGGATAGCGATAACGGGGGTAAGTTGCATGCTGCGCTCCGGCTAATAAGATGGAGCGAACTTTAAGAGCTTGCGCTGCTACTGGCGAACAAATTGCGACAAAACGCAGTTTAAGTGGTGCCAAATGCCATGGGGTGGACGCAATAAGCTGAAAATCCAGAGCCAAAAAGCTAGAGTAAGCCGCGTTGCAGGCTGTGGCGCTGCGCAGATTGCGGGTCAAACAGGGCAATCAGCGCGTTCATCAGGCTGTGGGCAGCTGCGCTGTGGTCGCTGCCAAAATTGCACACATACACGTCTAGTGTGACGCCAGATAGCTCGGGCCACGTGTGGATGCAGGCATGCGACTCGGCCAGCAGCACGGTGGCCGTCACACCGCCGGGGCCCTGCGCGCTGGGTGGAAACTGGTAGGCCAGCTGCGACAGGCTGCGCAGACCCGCTGCCTGTGTTGCTGCCACTAAAGCGGCGACCAAGGCAGCGGCATCGGTCATCAAGTGGTGGCCCCTTTGGCAGCCCGATAAATCAGCGGTGAGGTGCAGGCCTTGCATAAATAAGATCTGGGTGTAATTTGGGCGAATTAGGCTGAATGAGGGTGAGATTTTGAGCTTTGGGCTAGCGCAGGCTAGGTTCGTGACTATTTTGGCGATGGTTTGCGTCTTTAGTGGGGTGACAGTTGAAAATTTAGATTAAGCTAATGGTAAGTCACATTTTGTGGTGGCTTTAACTTCTCAAGGAGCGCGCACATGGCATTGATGGACTTTATCAAGAAGCAATTTATTGACGTACTGCAATGGACCGAGGACGGTGACGGTACGCTGGCCTGGCGTTTCCCCATGGAGGGCATGGAGATTCAAAACGGTGCAGCGCTGACAGTACGCGAATCGCAAATGGCTGTGTTTGTCAACGAAGGCAAAGTGGCCGACGTGTTTGGTCCCGGTAACCATAAGCTCAGCACCCAAACGCTGCCAGTGCTAACGTACCTGAAAAATTGGGACAAGCTGTTTGAGTCGCCCTTTAAAAGCGACTTGTACTTCTTTAGCACCCGCCAGCAGCTAGACTGCAAATGGGGCACGCCGCAGCCCATCACCATTCGCGACAAAGATTTTGGCGCGGTGCGCCTGCGCGCCTTTGGTAACTTTGCCTTTCGCATTGCCGACCCCAAGCTGTTCCACACTGAAATATCAGGTACACGTGACATTTACAGCGTGGCCGATGTAGAGGGTCAACTGCGCGGCTTGGTGCTGCAAAACATCAGCAACGCGATTGCGTCTAGCGGCATTGCCTTTCTTGATTTGGCTGCTAACCAGCAAATGTTTGCTGCCGCGCTAACCAAAGAACTGTTGCCTGCCTACGCAGCTATTGGCCTCAAGCTAGAAGGTATGACCGTACAAAACGTGTCGTTGCCCGAAGAGCTGCAAAAAATCCTGGACCAAAAAATTGGCATGGGCATGGTGGGCAATGATATGGGCAAGTTTATGCAGTACCAAACTGCGCAGTCCATCCCCAAGTTTGCCGAAGGCGCAGGCTCGGGTGGTGGTGGCATTGCAGGTGACGCCATGGGCCTGGGCGCTGGCATGGCCATGGGCCAAGTGCTGGCGCAAAACCTGCAAGCTGGTTTGAGCGGGTCTAACCAATCTGCCGCTCAACCTGCAGCGCCCGTGGGAATCAAACCAGATGACGTGATGGGCATGCTGGAAAAGCTGGGTGAGCTGAAGGCTAAAGGTATTTTGACGGACGAAGAGTTTGGTGCGAAGAAGGCTGAGCTTTTAAAGAAGCTGGTGTAGTTTTTTTTCAGGATTTGAATACGGACTGCTGGACGCGAAGGGCGCTAAGGTTGCGCGAAGGACGCGAAAAAGAAAATACCAAAATAATAAAAATTGAGAGGGATAAATCTCTCGATTCAAATTCTTGTTTTTTGGGTTTCTTTTTTTTGTCTTCTTTCGCGTCCTTCGCGCAACCTTAGCGTCCTTCGCGTCCAAAATCCCCCCTCTCCCCTCCAAAGCC
>JAYSWJ010000292.1:0-7360 GCA_043718065.1 Polaromonas sp. | reverse complement strand
AGATCTCGTGCAGGCCTTCGGCTTCGGCTTGTGCTTTGACCAAGCCTGAGCCGGGCACCACCATGGCGATTTTGATGTTTTTGGCGACATGTTTGCCGATTTTTTTGACCATCGCAGCGGCCTCGCGCATATCTTCGATGCGGCTGTTGGTGCAGCTGCCGATAAATACTTTGTCGACGAACAAATCGTTCAACGCTTTGTTGGGCTCCAACCCCATGTAGACCAAGGCGCGCTCAATGGCCAGGCGTTTGCCCGGATCTTTTTCTTTCTCGGGGTCGGGCACGCGGCCGTCAATCGACAGCACCATCTCGGGTGAGGTGCCCCACGTAACTTGCGGAATAATTTGGCTGCCATCCAGCGTGACGGTGGCGTCAAACACAGCGCCCGTGTCGCTTTGCAGCGTTTTCCAGTACGTGATGGCGTGCTGCAGTGCCACGCCCGTGGGCGACATGGGGCGGCCTTGTACGTAGTCGATGGTCTTTTCGTCTACCGCGATCAAGCCTGCGCGCGCACCCGCTTCTATGGCCATATTGCACACGGTCATACGGCCTTCCATGCTAAGGCTGCGAATGGTGCTGCCTGCAAACTCGATGGTGTAGCCGTTGCCCCCTGCCGTGCCAATTTTGCCAATGATTGCCAGCACCACATCTTTGGCGGTAACGCCTTTGGTCAGCGCACCGTCTACTTGAATCAACAAGTTTTTAGCCTTCTTGGCTAGCAGCGTTTGCGTAGCCATCACATGCTCTACCTCGCTGGTGCCAATGCCATGCGCCAGCGCGCCAAACGCGCCGTGTGTGCTGGTGTGGCTGTCACCGCAAACAACAGTCATGCCCGGCAATGTAGCGCCGTTCTCAGGGCCAATGACGTGCACGATGCCTTGGCGCTTGGACATGAAGGGGAAGAAAGCGGCGGCGCCAAATTCGGCAATGTTTTTGTCTAGCGTAGTGATTTGCTCTTTGCTCACAGGGTCGGTAATACCGTCGTAGCCTAGCTCCCAGCCGGTGGTGGGCGTGTTGTGGTCAGCGGTGGCCACGATAGAGCTGGTACGCCACACTTTGCGGCCAGCTTGGCGCAAGCCTTCAAACGCTTGCGGGCTGGTGACTTCGTGCACCAAGTGGCGGTCGATGTACAGCACCGAGGTGCCGTCTTCTTCGGTGTGGACAACGTGTCCGTCCCAGATTTTGTCGTACAGGGTGCGGGCGGAGGTGCTTGGCATGGTTACTTTCGGGAGCTTTTGAGCGATGTGGTGATTTTAAAGTGTTGGGGCGGATCTACTCTGCTGACTAAGTGCTTATCGAACCGTTATTTGCATGCAGTGTCTCGTGGCCACGGTTGTGTGTTTGCCAACCGCCCGATTTCTGGTACCCCCAGCATGAGGGCGTTTGGCACACGCCATCCCGCCTGCGACCAGCTAACCTGACCCCTTGCACACTCAACAAACTAATTTGTATGCAAATAGAGGGCTCAGCACTACTGCAAAGCACATTTTCATAACAAAATAGCCCTGTAACCCAAGTAAATACTGCTTGAACAGCTATGAAATCAGTAGTATTCATGGCGTCACTACAGAAGCCGAGTCTTTGCACAAGTGCGCCACCAGCAACTGCGCAGGCACTGGCAGCGTAGAAAAATCGCGCGCTACCAGCACGATGCTGCGCTGCGCCCACGCATCTGTCAACGGCACGGCGACCAAGTCACCCACTCCTTGCATTAACGCAAATGCTATATCTGGCAACACGCCAATACCCAAGCCGTTGTCGATCATGCGGCACACGGCGTCTAGGCTGGTGACCTGAATGCGCAGCGCGATGGTTTTGCCCACGGCGGCGGCAGCGCGGTTTTGGGCTAGATAAATGGCGCTGTTGCTGTGCAGGCCTACGTGGTCATAGTCTAGGCAGTCGGCAAAGGCCAGTTGCTTTTTGCGCGCTAGCGGGTGCTTGCGCGGCACCACCAGCACCAAATGGTCTTGGCGATATGCCTTGGTTTGTAAATCGCCCAGCCCAGCTTGCAGGTCGCCCGCGCTGGCCTCTGGGTTGCAAATACCAATGTCGGCTGTGCCCTCGGTAACAGCGCGCACGATGGCGCTACTAAAGTGTTCTTGCAGGTCGATTCTTAAATGTGGATGCGCCTTGGCAAAGGTGCCAATGTCTTCGGGCAAAAACTGCACAATCGCCGAGATGTTGGCGTGGATGCGCACATGGCCTTTCACGCCGTCGGCGTATTCACTTAGTTCGCCCTGCATACGGTCCAGGCTCATCAGCACGCTGCGGGCGTGGTGCAAAAACGTCTCGCCTGCCGGGGTTACGTCTACGCCGCGCGCGTGGCGGTATAGCAAGGCGGTGCCCAACGTAGTTTCTAGGTCAGATAGGCGCTTGCTCACTGCAGACGGCGCAATGTATTCGCGCTCTGCTGCCTTGCCAATGCTGCCCAGCTCGCAGACGGCCACAAACAGCTGCAGCGACGTAAGGTCGATGCGCCGCGCAAACGACCGCTCGGTGGGTCGGTCTGCAGGACGGTCTGCAGTGTGTTCGACCATACGGCTGCCGCTGGTGTTACTAGCGTTAGTGAGGGATTGGCGTGGGGCGGCAGGCATGATTAAAGATAAGTTTTGCATCGCAATTTCGTGAGTTACGACGGCTATTGCAATTTTGCCATAGCCTGAGCGGTAAGCCATCGCTGTTTGCGATGCCCCACTGGTGTTTTTGCGGATAGCCAAACAGCGCTAAGTCCGCTGTAATACACACCATAAGGCCCAGTATTTGCAAACTAAAGGAGACTTTTTAATGACCTTGTCTGTAGCCCGTTCTGATGGTTCTAGCCGTGCCAATCCCATCTATCCCATCACCCGCCGCAACGTGCTGGCCATCGGCGGCGCGCTAGTAGCCGCGCCGTGGGTGCGTGCACAAAGCTTTCCTGACCGTCAGATCACCATTGTGGTACCCGCGCCGCCCGGCGGCACGGCAGATATTTCAGCCCGCGCGCTGGTGGAACCGCTGGGCAAAGCGCTGGGCCAGCCGGTAGTTATAGACAACAGAGGCGGCGGCAACGGTGCCGTGGGCGCGCAAGCCGTGTTGAACGCCAAGCCCGATGGCCACACCTTGCTGATGGCCTACAGCGGCTTTCACTGCATGAGCCCGCATTTGGTCAAGCTGCCCTACGACCCACTAAAAGACCTGCAAGCCATTTGCAACGTGTATTCGGCCCCGCAGGTGATGGTGGTGCGCAGCTCGCTAGAGCAAATCAAAACTGCGCAAGATTTAATAGCCTATGCCAAGGCCAACCCTGGCAAGCTGAACTACGGCAGCTCTGGCAACGGCAGCGTGCAGCACATCGCTACCGAGCTGTTCAAGCAATTGAGTGGCACGTTTATGACGCACATTCCGTACCGTGGCACGGGGCCAACCATTACTGACTTGCTGGCAGGCTCGATCGACCTCACCGTTACCACCGCGCCGCCGCTCATCCCGCACATCACCAGCGGCAAGTTTCGCCCGCTGTTGGTGGCTGGCCCGCGCCGCTTGTCGTCGCTGCCCAACGTGCCCACGGGCGCAGAAATTGGCTTGAAGGGCTACGACGTAGACGCATGGTTTGGCCTGTACACCCACGCGCAGTCGCCCAAGGCGGCGGTGGACCGCATAGCTGCAGAAGTACAAAAAATCATGGCGGTACAAGCCTTCAAAGACCGTGCTGCGTCTCTGGGTGCAGAGGCTAACTACCTTGACCCGCAAAAGATGACGGCGTATGCCCAAGCCGAGTACACCAAGTGGGGTGGCGTGATCAAGACGGCAGGAATTAAGGCAGATTGATGCTTTTAGGCCGTAGAACCTGCTCAAGCAGCTATTAAATTAATAGTAGATAGATTGGGCAGCAAAGATCAGGCGTCAGGCAAACGCACCCGAATTACCGCCCGCACAAACCCATGGTCGGATCGGCTGCGGTCTTTGCCTTCTTGTAAATGGTCGTTAAAGTAGTCTACGCGGCGCACATCGCCAATACTGTTGCGGCTGTTGCAGAGGAACTCTTCGCTGACCAAAATTTGGTCTAGCACCTCGGGGTAGCCTTGGTGAATGTGGCTGTAAGCGACGTCGCGTTTAAGCGCCATGTCGCCTTGCACTTCGTAGGCGTTAAACAGAGCGGTGTCGCGCGCGCCTTTGTCATACGCTACCTCGTTGGTGGCGGCGATGATTTGGGTGGTGACGCTGTGCGGGCCGTCGTTAAAGTCGCCCATCACGATCAGTGGGTCGTGCGTACGTTGCAGTAGGTCGATAACGATACAGCGCATGGCCGCGGCCTCAGCGCCGCGCAGCATCAGGCTGCGCAGGGTGGCGCGGGCGGTGATTTTATCGTCCTCGCGGTCTTCTATCACTTGGCCCTGTGCGTCTTGTAAATATTTAGGCCGCTTGCTTTTCAGGTGCGCCGTCAGCACATGGATGCGCTGGCCGTGCTTCATGCGCAGGGTAGCCAGCAGCGGCGGGCGTTCGAATTTGGCGTACTCGCCCAGCTCGGGCACGGTTATGCGCATATTGTCCGGAAACTGGCTAAACGACTGAATGTTGTCTACCTCTAGCCGAGTGATGATGCCTACGCGAGGTGTGTGCACCGCGCCGCCGGAGAACACGGTTTGCGGGTTGACGGTGTTAAATCCTTCGCCACTGACTGGTGTGTGCGGCGCTGCAACGTTCTCTGCCCCTGGCACCACCACGGTGCTGTAGCGCAGGCCGCTGCGGTTGACGGCGGCTTTCAGGGCCGCATCATCCCATACTTCTTGCACAGTAAGGATGTCGGCATTCAGTGCGGCAATGCGTCCGCCTAGCCAGTCGATTTTGCGTTCGTAGTCGCGCTGGGTGTAGACGTCTTGGTTCTCGTAGTACATGCGGCCGGGGTTAGCCAGGTTCAGCACGTTGGCGGTAGCCGCCACTAATGTGGTGACGTTGCTGGGCGCTTGGTTGTTTTGCAGTGTGCGCAGTGGAGCAGATGACATGGTGGCTTCCTTTGCCGCCATGTTAGCTGCAATAGTGGGCTTTGCCTAACCGCCCATTAGTTAGCGTGTGGCCAACTCGCGCAGCTCGCCAGACAGCGCAATACGTGTGCCGCCGCTGTTGCTGTGTGTCACCATACTGTGCAAGGCGCGCGCTACATCTACAGCGGCAATGGCTTGGTAGTTAGCAGGTATGAGAAAGCGCAATGCATGCATGACCTTCAAGCCGATTTGCTCGCCTGGCCGTGCAGTTTGCTTTAACGTACCGCGGTCGCCCGCCAGTATGCTGGGGCGGACGATGCTGACGCTGGCGTAGCCTAGGCGGGCCACGTCAGCCTCCATCTGTCCTTTGGTGCGGTTATAAAAAACGCTGGATTGTGCGTCGGCCCCCATAGAGCTGACTACGCCTAAACGCTTGTTAACAGCTATATTATTCATAGCTGCTTGAGCAGTATTAGCTTGGGCCAGTGCTACAAAAGCATCGTAATCTACGGCTTTGAAAGCTGCTTGGCTGCCTGCCACTTTGATGGTAGTGCCAAGGGCGATGTACACGTCGTCGCACTTGGGCAGCGCGGCCAGTTGCGCTGCGTTGGTAAAGTCGACCACGTGTGCCACCAGCTTGGCATGTGTAACTGCGGGGGCACGGCGGCCCACGCAATGCACGGCGTTGTAGCGTGCGTCAGCCAGCAGCAGCTGCAATAGCTCGCGGCCTACTAAGCCGGTGCTGCCTGCCAGTAGCGCAGTGCGCGAATCGTTTGTTGGCTGGGCCATGCTATGTGTCCTATCTATAAAAAATGGCAGTGCAGCAGACCCGGCAGTGCGTCTAAGATTTAGTAGCCACCACGGTTGCCGCCACCGCCACCGCCGCCGTAGCCGCCAGAGCGACTACGTCCGCCGCCACCACCGCCACCGCCGTAGCCGCCGCCAGAGCGCTGACCGCCACCGCCGCTGCGATTGCCGCCACCGCCGCCACTGCGGCCACGGTTACCCATCACATCGATGCTGGTGCGCAATGGGTCGGGCTGTGCGCCACCACCCATACCGCCGCCTTGGTTGCCCCGGTTGTTACTGCGACGGCCTTCGCTCAATGCGCGCGACTGCAAATGCAAACCATCGCGTTGTAGGTGCTGGCGCTCGCGCGGGTCGGCAAAGTCGCCATCCTCGCGCTGGTTGTCTTGCTGCATGCGCTCTTGCGGCATACGATCCTGTGGGGGGCCTTGGTTAAAACCATCTTGTTGTGGATAGGGCGCGCGTGGGCCCCTGTTGCCGTGCGATGGGCCACGTGGGTTGTGCGACGGGCCGCGCGGATTATGTGAAGGTCCACGTGGGCCTGGGCCACCAAAATCACCATCGTTATGGTTGCGTTCTATGCCGCCATTGCCTTGCCCAGTACCTTGGCCTTGATGTTGTCCTGGTCCACGTCCGCCACCGGAGGGGCCACGCCCGCCACCGGAGGGGCCACGCCCGCCACCAGCGGGGCCGCGTCCGCCGCCACCACCTTCACTGCTGCGCTTTTCGCGCACGCGGTCAGTCATCTCGCGGCGTGCGTTTTTAGCAGCTTGCGCCATCACGTCACGGCTTGGCGGTTTGCCAGCGCCGCCCCACAGGGTCTGGCGACCCATGGCAATCGGCTCGGCCCGCTCGTCCGCATCGGGCAGAAAGTCGGCATAGTCTTTGCGCGGAATATCTTGGCGGGTAAATGCCTCAATCGCCGCCAAAAAGCCTTCTTCGTCCAAGCTGACTAAGTTGACCGCTTGGCCTTCTTTGCCTGCGCGGCCAGTGCGGCCAATGCGGTGCACGTAGTCTTCGCTCACGTTAGGTATTTCGTAGTTCACCACGTGCGGCAGGTCTTCAATGTCAATACCGCGTGCTGCAATATCCGTAGCTACCAGCGCCCGAATGTCGCCGCTTTTAAAGCCAGCCAGCGCTTGCGTGCGGGCACCTTGGCTCTTGTTGCCGTGCAGCGCCATGGCGCTGATGCCATTCTTTTCTAAAAACTCGGCCACATGGTTAGCGCCAAATTTGGTGCGCGTAAACACCAGCACCTGGCTCCAGTTGTGCTCTTGAATAATGTGCGCCAAGAGCGCCTTCTTTTTAGCACGACCCACCAAATGCCAGCTTTGGCTGATGCGCTGCACCGTGGTGTTGCTGGGCGTGACTTGAATCGACTTGGGATTGTTGAGCAACCCCTGGGCCAACTGGCGAATCTCGTCGCTAAAGGTGGCCGAAAACAGCAGCGACTGCTTTTGTGCAGGCACCATTTGCAGCACTTTGCGAATGTCGTGGATAAAGCCCATGTCCAGCATGCGGTCGGCTTCGTCTAGTACGAAGATTTGCACATGCGACAAATCGAGCATGCCTTGCTGGGCCAGGTCGAGCAGG
>JAYSWJ010000291.1:0-19545 GCA_043718065.1 Polaromonas sp. | reverse complement strand
TAGGTAGCCAAATTTTTTGCACGCCAGGCTTTAATGCGCTTAAGTTTTTTAGCTGGATGAAAGAGTGCAAGCCCACTTGGTACACAGCGGTACCCACGATGCACCAAACCATCTTGGCGCGCGCTGCCAATAATATGGATGTGATCGAAGCCAACCCGCTGCGCTTTATCCGTTCATCATCGTCTTCTATGCCGCCGCAGGTGATTGCAGAGCTTGAAAGAGTTTTTAAAGCTCCTCTCATCGAGTCTTATGGCATGACCGAAGCTGCCCACCAAATGGCCAGCAGTCCACTGCCCCCAGCATTGCGTATCCCGGGTTCAGTGGGCATTGCAGCCGGCCCTGAAGTTGCCATCATGGATAACGCGGGCAACTTGCTAGCAGCAGGTGAGATTGGCGAGATCGTGATTCGCGGTGAAAACGTTACGCTGAGTTATGAAAATAACGAAAAAGCCAACGCTGAAGGCTTCACCAACGGCTGGTTTCGCACCGGTGATCAAGGCACCATGACAGCAGCTGGTTATTTAACGCTGACAGGGCGACTCAAAGAAATTATCAACCGTGGTGGCGAGAAAATATCACCGCGCGAGGTGGATGAGGTGCTAATGGATCACCCCGCAGTTGCACAGGTGGTAACCTTTGGTATTCCACATGATAAGTTAGGCGAAGAAGTTGCCGCAGCCGTGGTGTTACGCGAGGGGAAAACAGCCACGGATCAAGAAATAAGGGCGTTTGCTGCTACTAAACTGGCTGATTTTAAAGTACCCCGAAAAATTATTATCATGGACGAAATTCCCAAGGGTGCGACTGGCAAACTGCAGCGTATTGGTTTAGCGCAAAAACTGGGATTGCTTGGCTAAAGCCAAAACTCACTTGTAAAACGCCTCCACTTTACCTTTAAGCTTGATCAAAAGCGGCTGGCCCTTGCGGTCTACTGTTTTGCCTGCGGGTACTTTGATCCAGCCTTCGCTGATGCAGTACTCCTCTACGTCATGGCGTTCTTTGTCGTTAAGGCGAATACCAATGTCATGCTCGAACACGGCTGCTACATGATGTGGGCTGCGCGGGTCAACCGACAGTTGATCGGGCAAAGTGGGGCGTGGAGTGTCTTGGGTCATATCAATCTCGTTATCAATGCCCGTGAATATACCCTGAGTCGCGGTAAGCTTGGGGCATGGAACACTCCCCTTGGCTTATTAACTCCCTCCTTTACCTAGCTGCGGCTGTAGTCGCTGTACCGCTGTCTAAAGCGCTAGGCTTAGGCTCAATCATTGGGTATTTGGCCGCAGGCATGGCGATTGGGCCGTGGGGATTGGCTCTGGTGACTGATGTGCAAAGTATTTTGCATTTCGCAGAATTTGGCGTGGTGCTAATGCTATTTTTAGTAGGGCTAGAGCTGGAGCCTAGTCGGTTATGGAGCATGCGCAGGCCGATATTCGGCTGGGGTGGCATGCAGGTAGTTAGTTGCACCGCTATTTTATTTATAGCTTCTCAAGCAGTATTTACTTGGGTTGGTGGCGCGAATTACTCTTGGAAAGTACTTTTGGTGGGCTCGCTGGGCCTGGCGTTGTCGTCTACCGCTATTGCGCTGCAGGTGCTGGGTGAGCGTAACCAGTTGGCCACGCCATCGGGCCAGTCGGCTTTTGCGGTGCTGCTGTTTCAAGACGTTGCGGCCATTCCTATTTTGGCGTTACTGCCGCTGCTGGCGGTACAGGCCGCGGGCCATTATGGCAACGCGTGGCTAGAGGGTGCCAAGGCACTTGGTGCGATTGTGGGGATTATTTTAGGCGGCAGGCTGCTGATGCGGCCACTGTTTCGCTGGATAGCGCACAGCAAAACGCCTGAGATTTTTACCGCTGCGGCGCTGCTGCTGGTGGTGTCCATTTCGGCGCTAATGCAGTTTGTGGGGCTGTCGATGGCGCTAGGCGCCTTCCTGGCAGGCGTGTTGCTGGCCGAGAGCGAATACCGGCGCGAGCTAGAGACCGATATTGAACCCTTCAAAGGGCTGCTGCTGGGGCTGTTCTTTATCGCGGTAGGTATGAGCATTGACTTTGGTGTGGTGGTCAAATCGCCCTGGTTCATCGCGGGCATCGTGCTGGCGTTTATGGCACTGAAGGGCGTTGCCATTTATAGCTTGGCACGCGCCATGAAACTGCCCTATCAAGACAGACCCATTTTCACGCTGATGCTGGCGCAGGGCGGCGAGTTTGCTTTTGTGGTGTACCAGCAAGCCGTGGGGCTGAAGATTTTTACACCCGAGATAGGGTCGATGCTGCTGGCTGCGGTGGCACTGTCAATGCTACTGTCGCCGTTGATCTTGGTGGCGATTGATAAGCTTTTGCTGCCGCGCTACGCTGCCAGTGGTAAGGCCAAAATGGACGAGATCAGCGAGCAGCAGCAGTCGCCCATTATTGTGGCGGGTATTGGCCGTTACGGCCAAATAATTTTGCGCATCTTGGCAGCTAATGGCTACAAAGCTACCGTGCTAGACCACGACGCAGAGCAAGTAGAAGGCTTAATGCGCTTTGGCTACCGCGCGTTTTATGGCGATGCCACGCGGCTTGATTTGCTGCGCACCGCAGGCGCAGCTGCCGCCAAGGTGTTGATTATTGCGATTGACGGTGTAGACCAGACGCTGGAGATTGTGGACATTTGCAAAGAGCATTTTCCGCAGCTGCAACTGGTGGTGCGGGCACGCAATGTGCAGCATTTTTACCAGCTGCGCGCCAAAGGGGTTATGTTGATTCAACGTGAAACGTTTGAGTCGTCGCTGCTGAGCGCCCAAGACGTACTACAAGCATTAGGGCACAGCGCAGACGATGCGCACTTGTCAGCTCAGCGCTTTCGCCAACACAATATGGCGCAAATCGAGGAGATGTGGCCTTACCATAAAGACCAAGAGCGCTTGGTCAGCATGGCCCGCGCGGGGCGTCAGCAGCTAGAAGAGTTGATGGCGCAGGAACGGTCTGTGACTTTGCTCAAGCCTGCAGCGCAGCCCACATCTCTTGATCCCGCTGCGCCGTCCAAATACGCGGATTCTTAATGCCCTGGGCCTCGTCGTAAGCGCGGCTCACGTCAAAAGGCAGGCAATGCTCGTAGATAAATACGTGGCCAAACATGGGGTCCATGCTGGCGCGGGTGTGCGCCATAGAGGCTTTGAGGTCTAGGCCAAGAGCTGCAGCTTCTTTGCCGCATTTAAAAAGCGTCTCAACCCAACGCTGGGTGTAGTCGAGTGCTTTGTCTACATTGGCCGCGCCTTGCATGGCTTCGCCGCGTCCGGGCACGATGGCCTCCGCTTTCAGTGCGCGCAGGGCTTCTAATGTGGCGGGCCATTCTTCTAGCTGCGCGTCGCCGGTGTAGACGCCAGCTTCGTATTCCACCAAGTCGCCGCTGAACAATACTTTTTCTTCTTCCACCCACGCAATGGTGTCGCCACGCGTGTGGCCTGCGCCGGGATGCCAGATGTGTACTTTGACACCACCTAAATCCACGGTGAGCGAACCTTGGCGGCCGGGCTTACCGTCGCCAATCACCATCGTGGGCCACGTTAGACCGGGGATGCTCTCACGGCCTCGGAATAATCTTGGAAAGCGCTCTATCTCGCTTTGCATGTCTTGCGCGCCGCGCTCCACTATTAGTTCGTAGGTGCCACGGCTGGCGATGACCTCGGTGGCGCCCTCAGCCACGTATGCGCTGGCACCCAGCACGCGCACGGCATGGTAGTGGGTGAGCAGCACGTACTTAATGGGTTTATCGCTTACGGTGCGTATTTTGGCGATCAGCTCGCGCGCCATCGCGGGTGTGGCAGTAGCGTCGCTGACCATGATGAATTTATCGCCGATGATGACGCCCGAGTTTGGGTCGCCCTCAGCGGTGTAGGCCCAGCAGTGCGGTGACAGCTGCGCGAAAGTGATCTTTTTTTCTTCCAGATCAGCTTGCGAGGCAAATGCTTTGGTGGGGGCTTGGGTGCTAGGGCTAGACATGGTGTGCTTTCTGCAGTGCAATAACCTGAAGTAGTGTGCAAAGTGTGATGTATGAGGTGTATCAGAGTTTAGCAAATTAACCTAAACGTAATTCATATCGCATAGGTAAACCCTGTAGAGCGCCTACACACCATTTAAAACCATTATTTGCGCACTACTTTTGAACTTATCTAACATATTGCAAACCTTACTGACAGGGTTTGGGGTTACCAAGCGCTATGAAGTGTCGGCCACCTAGACGTCACACCCAACTACTATGCTCTACTTAGCTATGAAAAAGATACTCTACGGATTGATTGCGGCCACCCTGGTGCTGCTGACTGGCTGCGCGTCCACGCTGCGCAGCGACGTCACCAGCTTTCAGCGCTGGCCTGCCAATGCAGCGGGCAGCACCTACAACTTTAAACGCATCGGCAGCCAAGAGGGCAGCCTAGAGCACAAAACATATGAAGACTTGGCACGTGACGAGATGACCAAGCTAGGATTGAAAGAAGCCGCTACTGGCACCAAGGGGCGATTTGACGTGAGCCTAGACTACGGCGTGAACACCCGCACCCAGCGCAGCAGTGTGCCGGTGTACAGCAACGCAGGCTACTGGCACCCCAGCTATTACCACGCTAACTTTGGCTGGCGCCCTGGCTACTGGGCCGCCGACCCGTGGGGCCCGCAAGTAGTGGGCTACCGCACCGTCAGCCGCGATGTCAGCACACGCCGCCTGCGGGTAGACATTGCCGAGGGTACTAACAAAGTTTTTGAAGCCTCTGCCACCAGCAGCGGCAGCAATGCCACGCTAACAGTGACCATGCCGTATTTGATTCGCAGTGTGTTTGACGGCTTTCCTGGCACCAACGGGCAAAGCCGCACAGTGGAGTTTGACGTGGACAAAGGTGGCGTTAAAAGCCGCAACGTAGCGCAACCAGGTTAGCTGCACACCACCGCTACTATTTATTTAATAGCTGCTTAAGCAATTATTACCTGCTATGCAGGCCTATTTCATCTAATAATTTAGTGCGTAACGCAGCAGGATCCGGTAGATGCACACCGCGCCAGCCATGCTGGCGGCTAGCCTCGATATTGGCTTGCAAATCGTCTACAAAGATCGTGCTGGCACCCGCGGCACCAAACTGCTGGGAGGCCAGTGCGTAAATGGCTGGGTCTGGTTTGGTCAGCTTGATGTCGCCTGAAAAAATTCCGTCATCAAACCAGCTGATAAAACTGTGGCGTTGTTCCAGCACACGTGCATAGGGTTCGGGCATGTTAGACAAAAAGTACAGCTTGATCGGCTCGCCCGCATCGCGACGTGCGCGCAGCTCGGCCAGCAGGGCAATCGACGTGTCGATGGGCTGCAGCTTGTGTGCGATACCGTCCACCATGGTGTGCAGGGCCTGTGCGTCGAGACCCGTGCGTGTGTACGTACGTTGCACCACGTCGGTCTGACTGATCAAGCCGCCGTCAAAGGCGCGCCAATCTGCATGGCTGAACACGTCGTGCGCCAGCTCTGCGGCTTGCGCGTCGGTGCTGGCCTGCTGCGGAAAAATCTCGCGTACCAGCGCGCGAGGCTGCCAGGTAAACAGCACTGCGCCAAAGTCAAATACGATATTCAGAGTTTGCATTTTTTATAGTCATCTGGATTTAGCATAAGCGCTGTAGCAGCGCAGCGGTAGACGCATCTAGCCCCGCCACATCGCCCGAGGCCAAGCGTGCCTCAATGTCTTTGGCCAACACCTTGCCCAGCTCCACGCCAAACTGGTCAAAGCTGTTAATGCCCCATATCGCACCGCTGACAAACACGCGGTGTTCGTACAGCGCGATCAACGCGCCGAAACTGGCAGGGGTGAGAGTGTCTAGGATAAAGAAACTGCTGGGGCGGTTGCCCGGAAAATCTTTATGCCCACTCGAGTCAGCCTTGCCTTGCAAAAATGCTTGGGCTTGCGCCAAAGCGTTAGCCAACAGCAGCTCGTGGTGCGTTTTTAAATGGTGCGTCGGCGTTTTGACAGCGATAAATTCCATCGGAATCACATCAGTGCCCTGGTGCAGCATTTGAAAAAACGCGTGCTGCCCATTGGTGCCCGGCTCACCCCACACCACGGGGGACGTGGCATACGCCAAGCTTTTACCGTCTTTGTCTACCCGCTTGCCGTTGCTCTCCATTTCTAGCTGCTGCAGGTACGCAGGCAAGCGCTTAAGAAACGCATGGTAGGGCGCCACGCAGCGCGAGGTGTAGCCGTAAAAGTTGCGATACCACACGTCTAGCAAGCCTAGACGCACAGGCAAGTTCTGCTCAAGCGGCGCAGTGGCAAAGTGCGCGTCCATACCCGCAGCGCCGCTTAAAAATTGTTTAAAACCTTCAGCGCCGATAGCGATAGCCAGCGGCAAACCGATGGCCGACCACAGGCTATAGCGGCCTCCCACCCAGTCCCAAAAGCCAAACGTTGTGGTGATGCCAAATGCGTTGGCCGCTGGCACATTCGTGGTGAGTGCCGCAAAATGGCGCGCCGTGTCGGTGCCGCCCTGCGCCATAAACCACGCTTTGGCACTGGCGGCATTGGTCATAGTCTCTATGGTGGTAAAAGTCTTGGAGGCTACTAAAAACAATGTGCTCTCGTGCTTTAAGCCTTTGAGAGTTTGTGCCAGTTCATGGCCGTCCACATTAGACACGAAATGCACGCGCTGGCCAGTGGTGGCAAAGCCTTGCAGCGCCAGCACAGCCATTTGTGGGCCTAGGTCAGACCCGCCGATACCAATATTGACGATATCAGTGATTTTTGTATTTTCGCGCACTTGCTCTGCGTACGCCAACATGGCGTGCAGTGTGCTGCGTACTGCTGCTATCTTTTCATAATTTGCTATAGATTTTATAGCTGCATGAGCAGGTTCTACGGCCTGCAAGGCATATTTTGATCTTAAAAGTGTATGCAGAACAGCGCGATTCTCAGTGGTGTTAATAGCGTCGCCGCGCAGCATGGCATCGCGCTGCGCTTCTAGCCCACACTCGCGTGCCAGTTGCATCAGCAGCGCTTGCGATGCATAGTCAATTTGGTTTTTCGACAAGTCGGCAAAGATGTGCGGCGCGCTTTGCGAGAACTTGGCAACGCGGTCCGCATCAGCTTGCAGCGCGGTGCGCACATCCAGCTGAGCACCCTGCGCTTGGTAATACGATTGCAGCTGCGACCAAGCAGCGGTTTGGTCACAACGTGCCATGGTATTGAACTCTCTGAATAATTTTAGGCTGCAATCAGCAGTTGGTCGAGTTTGACAGCATCAGTGACAAAACCGCGAATGCCCTCGGCCAACTTTTCAGTGGCCATCGCGTCTTGGTTCAGCGCCAGGCGAAAAGCGGCTTCGTTATAGCTGACTGCCGCAATGTCCATAGCTTTAGCGGCATTCGCCTGCAAACTGGCCACCAACGGCGCATCGGTTGCGGCCAGTTGTGCCAACAGCTCGGGGCTGATGGTTAGCAGGTCGCAGCCCGCCAACGCTGTAATTTGGCCCACGTTGCGAAAGCTAGCACCCATCACCTCGGTAGCAATGCCGTGGCGTTTGTAGTAGTTGTAAATTTGGGTGACGGATTTAACGCCAGGGTCATTGGCACCGGCCATGGCAGCCTCGTCCCACTCAGCACCTTTGGATTTTTTAAACCAGTCGTAGATGCGGCCTACGAACGGGCTGATCAGTTGTACCTTGGCCGCGCCGCAGGCCACGGCTTGGCAGAACCCAAACAGCAGCGTCAGGTTGCAATGGATGCCTTGTTTTTCTAGCTCTGTTGCGGCTTGGATACCTTCCCAGGTGGAGGCCAGTTTAATCAAAATACGCTCTTGCGGTATGCCTTCAGCGGCAGCCATGGCGATTAAGCGCTTGGCGCGGGTGACATTGGCTGCAGTATCAAAGCTCAAGCGCGCGTCCACTTCCATCGACACGCGGCCTGGCACGACATTGACAATTTCGCGGCCAAAGCGCACCACCAGCCGGTCTAGTTGCTCGTCCAGTGATTTGCTTTTGTGCGCCGCCACCACGTCTTTCAGCAAGGGCGCATATTCTGGCTTTTGCACCGCTTTTAAAATCAGCGATGGGTTGGTGGTGGCGTCTTGCGGTTTGAATTGCGCGAGCTGTTTAAAATCGCCGGTATCGGCCACCACGGTGGTAAATTGTTTGAGTGCGTCAAGTTGGTTCATGCCGTTATTATCTAACGACTTGGCACCTTACAGGTTACGAAGCGGCAACAACTGACACGCCGTGGTCGGCCAGGCTCAATCCCACCTCAGCGCCTACTTGCAAGACGTGCACCAAATCGGGTGACACCACGAAAATAGCGCCCAGCTCAGTGTCGAAAGTGTATTCGTAGAAACTACCCAAATACGCCAGCTTAGCCAACCGCGCCGCCATGCCAGAGCTCGCAGCGTGTATGTGCCACGCCTCGGGGCGTACAGCGACTTTAACTTTGCCAACGGCTATGGCTTGTTTAGGTTTAATCACTAGCGGCCCTAGCAATACCTGCCCATCAGCCATTGAGGCACCCGGGAACAGCATGGCCTCACCCATAAAGCCCGCTACAAATTCGCTGGCAGGGTATTCGTACAAATCGCGCGGCGAACCGCTTTGCGCAATTACGCCGTGGTCCATCACAATGATCTGGTCGCTGACAGCCAGCGCCTCGCTTTGGTCATGCGTCACGTAGGCCACCGTCAACCCAAGTCGCTGCTGCAGGCTGCGAATTTCTTCGCGCATTTCGCGGCGCAGACGCGCATCTAAGTTGCTTAGTGGTTCGTCAAACAATAACACCGCAGGCTCTAGCACCAGCGCACGCGCCAGCGCCACGCGCTGCTGTTGACCGCCCGACAACTCGCTGGGCAAACGGGTGTCGTAATTGACCAAGCCCACGTTTTTGAGCGCATCTTGCGCACGCTGCAGGGCCTGCGCTTTGGGCACCTTGCTCATCTTCAGGCCGTACATTACGTTGTCAATCACATCCATATGCGGAAACAACGCATAGCTTTGAAACATCATGCTGACGTTGCGCTGCGCTGGCCCCAATGTAGTGACGTCTTGACCGTCAATGAAAATCTGCCCACTGGTGGGCGACTCTAGCCCTGCAATCATGCGCAAGGTGGTAGTTTTACCGCAGCCCGATGGTCCCAGAATTGTAGTGAGCGTACCCTTGGCTGCCTCAAAACTAATACCTTTAACAGCCAGCGGTGTCGATGCATCCGTGCCATAGCGTTTGGTTATATTTTTAAAAACGATGCCTTGGTTCATAGTCTTATTTATTCTAAAAATTAGAGGTATGTCAGTGTGCAGCTGCAGGAGCGATAACGCCTTTGCGGCGGCCCAGCTTGCGTTCACCCACCACCCATTGAATCAGCGCGGTAGCGCAGCTCATCAAAATAATCAACACCGTGCAATACGCCAGTGCTATGCCGTAATCACCGTTACCTACGCGGCCAATGATGTAGGTAGTAGCCAGCTCGTTCTCGGCCGTGACTAAAAATATTACCGCACTGACGGTAGTGATGGCGCGTACAAAGCTGTACGCCAAGGCTGCCACTAAGGCGGGCTTGAGTAGCGGCAACACCACGTAGCGCAAGGTTTGCACCGAGCTGGCGCGCAGCATCATCGACGCTTCGTCTAATGATTTGTCTAGCTGCTTAAACGCTGCCGTGCCCGCGCGTACGCCTACTGGCAAGTTGCGGAACATAAAGCACAACACAATCACCAGCGCTGTGCCCGTTAGCTCGACGGGCGGCACGTTAAAAGCCAAGATATAGCTTACCCCCAGCACCGTGCCCGGAATGGCAAAGGCCAGCAATGCTGCAAACTCAAACGCGCTTTGCCCTTTGAACTCTGTGCGCGCTAACAAGTAGGCAATCATCAATCCCACAGTGGCCGTCATCGGTGCTGAGATCGCAGCCAGCTTGAGCGTGGTCCATAGTGAGTCCCACGCGGTACCTGCCCACACTAGGCCAAACTGCCCCATTTCCAAGCCAAACGCATTTTTAAAGTGTACCAACGTGAGCGTGTAGTCGCGACCCCAGGTTTGCACAAAGCCACCAGCAAAGGCAAACAAATATACAACCACCGTAAATGCCATCCAAGGCAGCGCTGTGCTGTACACAATGCGCTTGATAGTGGGTGGCAATGGCATGGCAATGCCCGAGTCGCCTTTGCCGCTGACAGTAGTGAAGTTTTGCTTGCCCAGCAATTTATTTTGAATGACAAACACGGCCAGTGCAAAGCCCGTCAATATCCACGCCAGCGACGCCGCCCGGCCTTGGTCGTACTGCGCGCCCACGATAGCAAAAAATATTTCAGTGGACAACACGCTGAACTGACCCCCCACCACAATCGGGTTGCCAAAATCGGCCATGCTTTCGATAAACCCTACCAAAAACGCGTTGGCCAAGCCGGGTTTAAGCAGCGGCAGCGTAATAGTCATGAAGGTGCGGTGCGGATCAGCGCGCAGGGTTTGCGCTGCCTCTTCTAGGCTAGGCGATATGCCCTGCACCACACCGCGCATGATCATGAAAGCAATGGGTGTGAAGGCAAAGGTTTGCGCCACCCAGACACCAAACCAGCCATAAAACCAGCCATAAAACCAGCGCGTGGGCTCAATGCCAAAGGCCCACTCTAAAAATTGGTTGGCTACCCCTGCGCGCCCAAACAGCAAAATCAAACCTAGCCCCACCACAAACGGCGGCGTGATGATAGGCAGCATGGCCAGCACATTAAGCGGTTTGGCATACCGCTGGCTCGCGCGCTCAGCCATCAGTGCCATCAACGTGCCCAACACCACTGTAAACGTGGCTGTCATCAATCCTAGAAATAAAGTGTTCCAGGCTACACCACAACGCTGGCCACCCACCACGCAGCTAAGACCAAAATTACGCTCGCTGGCAATGCGGCCCCACATAGCCCAAGGCGCAAAGGTGCTGGTGCCGTCGTCCGTTTGCGTAAAAAACGCAGCGCTAAGCGCCTTGAGCACAGGGAACATAATGAAAAGTGACAACAGCGCTGCGCAGCCCAGCACCGCAGCGGCAATGAATAGATCACCCTTGAAATATCCGCGCCTTGCCGTGCCGAACGCCGTTAACACCACCAGCGACACTAGCACCACCACAGCACCCCAGCCGATGCCAAATTGATTGACCGCTAACTCACCAAAGCTGGCATTCATCCAAGCAAACGACCAGCCTTTGGCACCAATGGAAAACGCGGTGCCCAGTATGCCGACTAAGCCCAGCAAACCGCCCGCCATCAGCACCGCGCCCTGGCGTTTAGTGGGCAACATCCAAGCGCCCACACCTGCCAATAGCAGCCCCAACACACCCAGCCATAACCAAGGCCTGCCGTACGCGCCAGCCTGCATGACGCCATTGCCCGCGTCAGCGCCACTGAATATGTTTGGAATTTGCAGCAAGCCATTACTGTCTTGAATGGCGTACCAAGGCAGCGCCAAATAGGCCAATATGCCGATCACCAGCCACACCGCAATGGCACGATTAGGTTGCGCGCCAGAGTCAGTAATTTGAGATGTCATGTGCGCCCTTAACCCACCATGATTGACGACATAAGCGTTCTACGCCGCAGCGCGCCGCCTGCCTTTAGTGTTTTTAGCGTGGCAGCGAATTCACGTCTTTTTCCCACTTAGCAATCAAGCGGCGACGCTCTGCAGACGAGCCGTATTTGGCGTAGTCGTAGTTAATGAACTTGATCTTTTTAAAGTCAGGAATACGCGGATCGTTCTTTGCATTTTTGTTCGATGGCAATTGAAACTGCTTGGCCGCAGCAGCCATCTCTTGTGCAGCAGGTGTCAGCGCCCACTCGTAAAACTTTTTAGCAGCCTCTAAATTGCGTGAGCCTTTGATGATGCTCATTGAACCGATCTCTGCACCTGTGCCGTCGGCAGGCGTGATGGTCTCAATTGGGAAGCCTTGCATCTTCTCGCCGGGGCCATCGTGCACAAAGCTGATCGACACTGTTGTCTCGCCACGTGCCGCTGCCTTTATAGGGCCGGTACCGCTGCGGGTGTATTGGCTGACATTTTTGTGCAATTGCTTCATGTACTCAAACGCTTTGTCCTCCCCCATCAGTTGCACCAGTGTGGCTACCATTGTGTAGGCGGTGCCACTGGACGCGGGGTTGGCCACTTGAATCTCACCTTTCAAACTTGGGTTGAGTAAATCGGCCCAAGTTTTAGGTACTTGTAATTTTTTCTTGGTAATTAACTCAGAGTTGTAGCCAAAACCCAGCGGCCCAGAATAAATACCAACTGTTTTGTAGCCCGATTGTTTGGCTTGGTCTTGCGCCCAAGGGTACAGCTGGGTTAGTGCTGGCGACTTGTATTCCAAGCTCAAGTTTTGCTCTGCCGCTTGCAAATGCGGATCGCCCGTGCCACCAAACCAAATGTCAGTTTTGGGGTTCTCTTTCTCGGCGATAAGTTGTGCCAGTGCCTCGCCGGAACCCTTCATAGAAATGTTAATTTTGACCCCGGTAGTTTTGGCATACACGGTACCCATCATGTTGCACCACTCAGCTTGCACTGAACAAATGACGTTAACGCTTTGTGCTTGTGCAAACCCGGTTACAGCAAGCATGCATACGAATAGGGCTGTTTTTTTCATACTTATTTGGAATTACAATTGTGAAAGTTACAGGAATTTAGTTACATAAAATTAAAATGTACTTGCTTTCAAATCTTGACTATGACAGGGTATTTACTAGGAAAGCAACGTTCGATAAGGCAATCGATTTAGTTCGACCATTGCCCAAAGTTACGAAATCGAGTTACATTACAGCAATAAAATGACACCCCTATGAGCTTTAACCTTGTTTTATTCGGTGGTACAGGCGATCTAAGCTGGCGCAAGCTGATGCCCGCCTTGTTCCAAGCCTTTCGCCACGGTACCCTGCCCGAGGGTGGCCGCATTTTGGGCGTTGCGCGCGATGCGATGACCGACGCGCAATACCGCGAGCTCATACGCTCGCGCTTCGACCTAGTCGACCTGGCCAAGCGGCCTACGGCAGATGAGTTTGACCGTTTTGCGGCCATGCTGTTTTACCAGCGCATGGATTTGTCCAAACCCGAAGACTACGCAGTATTAGGTGCCTGCTTAGCCGAGCGTGTGGCAGACACTACAGTGATTTATCTGGCCACATCGCCTAATTTATTCACAACAGTGTGTGAGCAGTTAGGCAAAGCCGGGCTGAACACAGCACAAACCCGCGTGGTGTTGGAAAAGCCGCTAGGCCAAGACTTGGCCAGCAACCGGTTGATCAACCGCACCGTATTGCAGCATTTTACGGAGCAGCAGGTATTTCGCATAGACCATTACCTTGGCAAACCTTCAGTACAAAATTTAATGGCGTTGCGCTTTGGCAATGCATTGTTTGAGCCCGTGTGGCGGCGCGAACACATTGCCAACATTCAAATCACCATGGCTGAGGATTTGGGCGTTGAAAAACGCGGTGGCTATTACGATGGTATTGGCGCGTTGCGTGACATGGTGCAAAACCATGCCTTGCAACTGCTGTGCGCCATTGGCATGGAACCACCCATCAACGCGCATGCTGATGCGATTCGCGATGAAAAGCTCAAGGTGCTGCGCTCGCTTACACGCTGGACACCGCAAACCTTGCAGCAACACACGGTGCGCGGCCAATACACCGCAGGCAATATCGCAGGCGTGGCCGTGCCGGGCTATCTGCAAGAAACGGGTGTCAACCCTCAAAGCCAAACTGAAACCTTTGTCGCTCTGCGTGCAGAGATCGCTAACTGGCGCTGGGCGGGTGTGCCGTTTTACATTCGCACAGGCAAGCGCTTAGCGGGTCGCGAAGCGCACATTGTGGTGAATTTTCGCCAAACGCCTCACGCTATTTTCAACACCCCCACTGGGCTGGCTAACAAGCTGGTGATTCACCTGCAGCCCAAAGATGGCTTAGAGCTGCACCTGATGGCGCAAGGCCAAGCCAACCGGCGGGACAGCGCTACGCTAAGCAGTGCGCAGCTGGATTTAGATTTTGACAAGCGCTTTGGCACCGAGCGTGTAGGCGCGTACGAACGCCTGCTGCAAGATGTGATCGACGGTAGGCTTAATTTATTTGTACGCAGCGACGAGCAAGAAGAAGCCTGGCGCTGGGTAGAGCCCGTGCTGGACTACTGGAAGGGTGGCGCGATGCCCCCGCGTGGCTATGCAGCAGGTACCTGGGGGCCTAGCGCCTCCAGCGCCATGATTGCACGCGATGGCTATGCGTGGGAAGAAGAAACTCGATGAAAGTATCCCCATGCTAGACCGTATCAAAGCCTCTTTGTCGTCGCTCGCACCAGCGGAGCAGCGCGTAGGCAAACTGGTACTGGCTGACCCTCGGGCGTTTGCCAATTTGCCGGTTAGCGAGCTGTCGGATCGTGCGCATGTGAGCAAGCCTACCGTGGTGCGTTTTTGCCGCAGCATGGGCTACGATGGCTTGAGTGATTTCAAACTCAAGCTGGCAGGCAGTGTGAGCGAGGGTGTGCCTTTTATCCACCGCAGTGTGGACGTAGACGACAAAGTAAGCGACATCATGGTCAAGGTGATTGACAACACCGTGGCCGCTTTTTTAAAGTACCGCAACGACGCCAGCACTTTTGCAATTGAGCGCGCTGCCGAGGCCTTGACCGACACCTACAACAAGCGCGGCCGTATTGAATTTTTTGGCGTAGGTAATTCGGGCATCGTGGCGCAGGACGCGCAGCATAAGTTTTTTCGCCTAGGCGTAACGTCTATTGCCTACAGCGACGGCCACATGCAAGTGATGAGCGCGTCCACCGTAGGCCCCGGCGACTGCGTGGTAGTCATCAGCAACTCTGGCCGCACGCGTGACCTGATGGACGCCTGCGACATTGCACGCAAAAACGGTGCCACCACCATTGTGCTCACCGCCAGTGGTTCGCCACTGGCCAGTGCGGGCAATATCCATTTAAGCGCAGACCACCCCGAGGGCTATGATCGCTACAGCCCTATGGTGTCACGCCTACTGCATTTGTTGATCATCGACATCTTGGCCACCACAGTGGCACTGCGCATAGGCGGTGTAAAGTTGCAACCCATGCTCAAAGAGATGAAAAATAATTTGCGCAATAAGCGCTACGCATAAATACGGTGTTGGCGGCTAAACTTGTAGTCTTGCTTGTGTTTTGATGCTTTTTAGGCGTTTCAGGCCGTAGAACCTGCTCAAGCAGCTATTTTATTGATAGCGTTTGGCCACCCAATCACCTTAAAATTACAAGCGCAATGCCACAGGTGCCGCAGCCAATCCCGCCCGCTGCAGCCACATAAAGACCGAGTCAACAGTGACAGACTCAATACGGTCTGAAAACCGTTTTTCATTGGGGTGGTCATCAAATGCTATGTTGGCTGCGGTAATACGCCCGCCCAGCCGCGTAAGGGCACCTAGTTTGAGCGTCGTAGGCTCGTAGCCCTTGAACTGCAGCCATGCCTGTGCTTGCTGGCGGTTTTTGATACTGCTCTCCATCGCAGCGGCCAAGGTTTCAATGGCCCATTGGTTGCTTTGCTGGTATTTTTGCGCCCATACATAGCTGACCATGCTGTAGGGCTTGGTATGCATCGAGGTGCTGCGTGCGGTATCTAACAAAGTCGCGTGCAGCTTGTCTTGCACCTCGCGGGTGGGCACCATCCAGGCGGCCTCATAGCGGAACAAATCGTCCAAGAAAAATTCACCTAAACCCTGGCGATACACCGATGCCTCTGCCGTACCGCAGGTGTTGAGCTTGTGCGCCACCAGCCATTGGCCGTCTTGTGCCCTGTAGGCCAAGCCCAGGTGTGAATAGCGCAGGCCGTATTTGGCAAGATCTTGGCCCGCGCGTGCTAGTACCACTACTTTGGTGCCATTGCGGGCATATTCTGTCTCTAAAGTTTTTAGCGTGCGTTCAGCTAGCGTCAGGCCTTTTTCTATCACCTGCGGTGACGGCTGCTTGGGTGCGTCACATGACCGCCCAGCGTGCGCTGCGCCCATGGGTAGCGCCAAGGCTACCGTGGCAGCCACTAGAGCTACATTACGCAGAAAATTCATAGGGCTCCTTATCAGCAAATGTTTCGCGGCTACTAGACGTGTTGATTTATTAGTTAGTTGGTGAGGCGTTCGTTGTGCATCAGTGAGCGGCCCAACTCGTTAGGGATAAATGCTATGGCTTCGCCCAAGGCCGACAACACCACCCCCGCGCCGATGATACTGACCGTGACTACCGTGCCAGTGGCAATCGACGCACCCTGTACCACCTTGCCCGCTAGCTCAACGCTGGTGCGTGCACCGTCTGATGCGCGCTCTAGTACATACACAGTTCCGCGCGCCGTGCTTTCCACAGCTTTTACCACCAGAACGGCACCTGCAGTCGACAAGGCTACTGGCAGTACAACAACAGCCCCCACCGCTGCACTAGCACCCGCGCCAGATACCACTACCGAAGCTACCGGCAGCGCAGACAGCACTAGCGACGCCTCGCTTTGCGCCAGCGTTGCGGTGCTGGTAACACTTGCCAACATGACGCAACCTGCCATCCAAGCGGTGGCGAAAGATTTTTTATAACTATAGGTCATACATTACTCCTTGAGGCTCGATATGGAAAGATCACTGCTGTTCAGCAGCCATTTCGCGGCGCGCATCCATGCGGGCAGACAAGCGAATTTCAGCAGAATCAGCCTCATGCTTGTCGCGCAATGTTTTTGCCAACGTGAAGGTGGTAGTGATCAGATACAACCAGCTCACCAACAAGAAAGCCTTATAGGTTTCATTCAAATTCATGCGCCATAAGCCCCAAGCCGTCAGTGTCATGGCGATAAAAAATGCGGTGTACACCACCATGCGCCACATCGGCGTGTCAACAGTTTTGTATTGGTTGTCACGAATAAACTTAGCCAAAAAGAAAGCTGTGGACAAACAAAAAATATAGCCCATCACCATAAACGCGCGGTCCAAATCCTGCCCTGGTAAATAAGCCAAGCCCGTGCCACATAAAAATACGGCAATACCAAAGGAAATCCATACTTGGGCTAGCCAAGCCTTGGTGTCGCGTTGAACGATGGGTTGTTGCATAGTGGTCTCTTTAAAGTTAAGGTGAATAAAGTATCCGCCGTTTTGGCGTTGCGCGAAGTGTTGCATACCAAGTAGCTGTGCGTAGCGCGCAAGGTATCAACAAATGCTACGTTAGCGTGATAAAAGTTGTGCTACCCGGTCTTTTAATACTGCGGGCTGCACTTGGCCGGCTGCAATGGGCGCGCCGACATTCAGCCCCACGCGGCTGAAGACGCCACGCCTAAAGGACCGTACCATGGCACCGTTTTTCTCAATACGGCTAAAGTAGCTGCCCCATAAATTAGTCAGCGCCATGGGGATCACGGGCGGCTCGATGCCTTGGGCTTTGGCATCTTCCAAAATTTTCATAATGCCGCCTTTGAATTCTTGCAGTTGCCCGTCTTGGGTAATGCCGCCCTCGGGGAAAATCGCCAGCAAATCGCCTTCCCGCAGCACCGCTTGCACATCAATAAAGGCTTGTTCGTAAGCCGCCGGATCTTCGCTGCGCGGGGCAATAGGGATGGCTTTGGCTAGCTTGAACATCCAGCCCAGCACGGGGATTTTGAATATTCGGTGGTCCATCACAAAGCGGATAGGGCGTGGGCTAGCCGCCATGAGCAGCACTGCGTCGATAAAGCTAACGTGGTTGCAAGTCAATATCGCTGCACCCCCTACAGGAATATGGTGATCGCCCGTAACTTTGAAGCGGTAGACAAAACGTGAGGCAACCCACGCCACAAAGCGCAAGAAATATTCGGGCACCAGCATAAAGATGTAGAACGCTACGACTGCGTTAGCCAAGCCAGTGAATAAAAATATTTGCGGAATGGTGAATTTAGCACCCAGCAGCGCACCTGCCATCACCGAGCTGGCAATCATGAACAGCGCGTTCAAAATATTATTGGCTGCAATAATGCGTGCCCGGTGCGTGGGCTGGCTGCGCAGTTGAATCAACGCATACATAGGCACGCTGTACAGGCCCGCAAACAGACTAAGCAGTGCCAAGTCGGCCATCACACGCCAGTGCGCGCTCATACTGATGAACTGGCCAATACTCAACTCAGCACCGGGTGGCAAGCCGCGCGAGGCAAAGTACAGGTCGATAGAAAATACGCTCATACCTATGGCACCCAGCGGCACCAAGCCAATCTCTACATGGCGACGGCTGAGCGTTTCGCATAGCAGCGAGCCGATGGCGATACCGATAGAAAAAACCACTAGCAACAGCGATGCCACCTGGCTGCTGCCATGCAACACTTCTTTGGCAAAGCTGGGGAATTGCGACAGAAATACGGCACCAAAAAACCACATCCAACTGATACCCAGCAGCGAGCGAAACACCACGATGTTGTCGTGTGCCAGCTTGAGGTTGGCAATCGTTTCAGTAACCGGGTTCCAGTTGATTTTGAGGTTCGGATCGGTAGCGGGCACCGCCGGAATAAACTGCGCAATCACCCTGCCCACCAGCGCCGCTGCCACGCAAGCCACCGCCACATAGGTGGGGCCTACTTGGGGCATAGCGACTAGTAAACCACCCACAATATTACCCGCCAAGATAGCCACAAACGTGCCCATCTCCACCATGCCGTTGCCCCCGGTAAGCTCGCGTTCATTTAAAACTTGCGGCATATACGCAAATTTAACAGGACCAAACAGGGTCGAGTGCAGACCCATTAAAAATGTGCACGCTAAAAGCACAGGCACATTGGCTGTTACAAATCCAAATGCGGCCAGCATCATGATGCCAATTTCTAAGTTTTTAACCCAATGAATGATGGTGGTTTTATCAAACTTGTCAGTCACTTGTCCGGCTGTGGCGCTGAACAACAAAAAGGGCAAAATAAACAATGCACCAATCACTAGCCCCGCCGTGGCAGGCTGCATCCAGCTAATGCTTAGCTGGTAAGTTACCATGACTGTGAAGGCGAATTTGAACAGATTGTCGTTGGCTGCGCCTGCAAATTGCGTCCAAAAGAAAGGTGCGAAACGCCGCTGGCTCAGCAGCGCAAATTGATTGGGGTGTTCGTGCGCCTGAGCCTGTGCAGAGCCAGAGGGGTTTGCGGTAGTTACTGCCATGGCGTGCCTTGTATTTTTTTAGTTAAACGAAAGGTATTTTTAAACGGCTGGTACAAAGTGCGGTGTATTAAACAGCAAGTGCCGCCTGCTGCTTCACATTATGTCGCAGCGCAAATATGACGGGCAGTGCGGCCAAGCTTGCAGCAATGTGCTTAAGACTGTGGCCCGAGACAAGTCCTTGACTCGCATGAAACACGGCATCATCGCCCATTTCCAGCACTTTGGCGACCGCATACATACCAATTAGCGCACTCCAGCGTAAACCTATCGCACCTGTTTGTCGGGGCATTGTAGAGGCCCATAGCACCACCGCAATACCGCCAAACTGCACTACCACCCAAGGGGCGATAGCGCCTAACTCATATTGAATACCGATGGCGAAAAAACCGGCTGTCAGCAGCGCGGGCCACATCCAGCGCGCTGCGCGTTG
>JAYSWJ010000030.1:0-5905 GCA_043718065.1 Polaromonas sp. | reverse complement strand
GTTATCAAAGATTTAGAAACACAAGGCTTCTTGGTTGAGATCAAGCCGCACAAGCTGATGCTGCCGATTTGCGCACGCACTGGCCAAGTGGTGGAACCTATGCTGACCGACCAATGGTTTGTGGCCATGACCAAGAACGATGCGACAGGAAAATCCATCGCCCAAAAAGCTATAGACGCTGTGCAAACCGGTGAAGTGAAATTCATTCCCGAAAATTGGGTGAATACCTATAACCAGTGGATGAACAATATTCAAGACTGGTGCATCAGCCGCCAGCTGTGGTGGGGCCACCAAATACCGGCTTGGTACGACGAAGATGGCAAATTTTATGTGGCACGCAACGAGGCTGATGCGCAAAAACAAGCGCCAGGTAAAACACTCAAGCGCGACGAAGACGTGCTGGACACATGGTATTCATCAGCGCTGGTGCCTTTCAGCACCATGGGTTGGCCACAGCATGTCGCCCCCACGGTCGGCACTGGCGTGTCCTCCCTGCCCCCCGAGGGGGCTCTCACGGCTAGGGGCGGCCCGTCGCCGATCGGCGCTGTTTCTACCACGGATGACTACAACCTGTACTTGCCTTCTTCGGTGTTGGTGACGGGCTACGACATCATCTTCTTCTGGGTCGCCCGCATGATCATGATGACCAAGCACTTTACAGGGCAGGTACCGTTTAAGCATGTGTACATCCATGGCCTAGTGCGCGACAGCCAAGGCAAGAAGATGAGCAAGTCTGAGGGCAATGTGCTGGACCCGGTGGACTTGATTGACGGCATTGCGCTAGCGCCGTTGCTCGAGAAACGCACCACCGGTCTGCGCAAACCCGAGACCGCACCGCGTGTGCGCAAAGACACCGAAAAAGAATTTCCCGACGGCATACCTGGCTACGGTGCAGACGCCCTGCGCTTTACCATGGCCAGCTACGCCAGCTTGGGCCGCAATATCAACTTTGACACCAAGCGCTGCGAAGGCTACCGCAACTTTTGCAACAAGCTGTGGAACGCCACCCGCTTTGTACTGATGAACTGCGAGGCCGCAGACTGCGGGCTGAAAGAGCACACCAAAGAAGAATGCCAAGTGGGCGGCACCGCGCACGGCTATTTAAAATTTAGCCAAGCCGACCGCTGGATAGCATCAACCTTGCAGCGGGTAGAGGCTGACGTAGCTAAAGGTTTTGAAGACTACCGCCTGGACAACGTAGCCAACAGCATTTATGACTTTGCGTGGAACGAGTTTTGCGACTGGTATTTAGAAATAGCCAAGGTGCAAATTCAAAACGGCAGCGAAGCTGAACAACGCGCCACTCGCCGCACACTGATCCGCACGCTCGAAGTTATTTTGCGCTTAGCCCATCCGGTCATTCCGTTCATTACCGAGGCGTTGTGGCAAAAAGTAGCCCCCGTGGCGGGCCGTGCGGGCGACAGTGTGAGTGTGTCTGCTTACCCCGTCAGCCAGCCCGAGCGTATTGACGTGCTAGCTGAAGCCCATGTCACCAAACTCAAAGCGTTGGTGGATGCGTGCCGCAATTTGCGCGGCGAGCTGAAAGTGTCCCCAGCCGTCAAGCTGCCTCTGTATGTGGTGGGTGATGCAGATTTTGTGTCGCAATCAGCCCATGTACTGCAGGCGCTGGCCAAGCTGAGTGAGGTGAAGATTTTTGACGATGCTGCTGCCTGGCAAACCGCCGCTGCTACGTCGCCCACCGCTGTGGCGGGCGATGCGCGGCTGTGCTTGTTTATGCAGGTAGACGCAGGTGCCGAGACGCTGCGCATTGGCAAAGAAGTGGCCCGCCTAGAGGCAGAAATTACCAAAGCCAATGGCAAGCTGGGCAACGAGGCTTTTGTGGCCAAAGCGCCCGCTGCTGTGCTGGCGCAAGAGCGTGGGCGTGTGGCAGACTTTTCAGCCGCGCTGGCTAAACTGCGCGAGCAATTGCTGCGGTTGGGCTGAACGGAGCTAACCCAAGCGTTAGAGGGAGCTAACCCAAGCGTTAGAGGGAGCTAACCTAAGGATCAGGTTTTCGACGCCGTGCCCGCTTGCCGCGCTGCGGGGCTCAGCAGGCCTGAGTCGATCCAGCTGGAGGGCGCATTGTCGCCCGGCAAACCCATCATGTCCGAGTTGGTAGTGGTTGCATCGCCCGGCGACAGAACATCGTGCAACCGGTGCGCCATGTACCAGCTGGCACGTTGGCGCGACTCGCGTGTGAGCGAGCCTATGCGCTGCGTGGCATAAAAATTGGGCAGTGTGCGCAGCAGTGGCATAGCTGCGTCGCGGCTTTCGTCGGCGCTGTCGGTTAGCCAAGCGCCAATGCGCCCGTCTTGCAGGGCCTCCAGCATGGCGGCGGAATCAAACAAGGCACTGCGCGCGATGCTAACCCACAGCTGATGAGGTTTGCATGCCGCCAATATGCGCTCGTTGATAAATCCTTTGTAGCGCGAGGCATACAGCATTTGCACCGACACCGCATCGGCCGTGCTCATCATGTCCAGCAGGCTGACGGGTTGCACGCGCATTTGTTGCCACAGGGGCGAGCTGTGGTGCAGCGCAGGGTCGTAGCCAACCACGCGGGCTCCCATGCCGTTGAGCAAGCCGGCCAACGCGCTGGCCGCAGGTCCAATACCCAGCAGGCCAATGACTGAACCATTGATCTCGCGGCCCACAGGCACCTTGGTGGCGCGGTCTGGCACAGGCGGTAGCGCGCTGGCAGCAGGTGCGTGAGAATCGTTGGCAGCACTAGCAGGTGCTGTGGTGGGCGCATGCACGGCCTTGAACTTAGCCAGCAGGGCGCTAAGCAGGCCCTGGCGGTACAGCAGTATCAGCGAGCCTACTAAAAACTCAGCATTGGCGCGCACATTGGCGCTGCGTGCTTGCAGCACCTTGATGTCGCGTTCGCGGCACGATTCTAGGTCGATATTGTCAGTGCCAATTTGCAGGCGCGCCACTGCCTCAAGTTTGGGTGAAAAATCTAAAAACTCAGCATTAATCACCACTTGGTTGGGCACCACAATGGCGCGCACCTGGCCAGTGGAATGGCGCAATGCCCGCTCGTCACTGACCAATTGGGGGCGGTACTGCAAACTATGGCGGGCCTCAAGCCAGGCCATGGCCTCAGGGATCAGTGATTCAAGCAGTAAGATGTCCACAATTAACTTAATCTTGCGCCTTCACCCGCGTGCGTTAGGTCGCCTATGCAAGCCACTATTGGCTCACATTTATTTTGTAACACTCTAGCGGAAATAGGTCTATTTGTCTATGCTGGATATTAAAGATACCTAATTTCTATGACTAATCACACTTCGTTTATTCAAAAAGCAGTTTTCCCCGTAGCCGGTTTAGGCACCCGTTTTTTGCCCGCCACCAAAGCCCAGCCCAAAGAAATGCTGCCCATTGTGGACAAACCTTTGATTCAATATGCTGTTGAAGAGGCCTACGCAGCGGGCATTCGCCACATGATTTTTGTCACTGGGCGTAATAAACGTGCCATTGAAGACCATTTTGATACTGCTTATGAACTGGAAAGCGAGCTAGAAGCTGCCAACAAGCAAGAGTTGCTGGACTTGGTGCGCACGCTGCAGCCGGACGACATGGTGTGCTCGTATGTGCGCCAGCCGCGGTCGCTGGGGCTAGGCCATGCCATTTTGTGCGCCGAGCATTTGGTAGCGGGCAGCGCGTTTGCCGTGCTGCTGGCCGACGACCTGATGGTGGGCGAGGGCGCAGGCCCCGGCGTGCTGCAACAAATGGTGGCGCAGTACCAGGCATTGCCACCTGCTCAGCGCGGCTGTTTGGTTGCCGTGCAGCAAGTGCCGCCCGAGCAAACGCGCCGCTACGGCATGGTGGGCGGCCAAATGGTAGGTGACCACCTGATGCAGCTAGACCGCTTTGTCGAAAAACCCGCCCCGCAGGATGCCCCCTCGCCTTGGGGCGTGGCGGGCCGCTACGTGCTCACGCCGCAAGTATTTGACTCAATCCGCGAGCAGCCGCGCGGCGTGGGTGGCGAGATTCAACTGACCGATGGCATTGCCGCACTAATCGGCCAACAACCTGTTTACGCCTACCAGTACCAAGGCAAACGCTTTGACTGCGGCAGCAAAGAAGGCTTTTTGCAGGCTACGGTAGAGTTGGCGCTGCTGCACCCCGAGGTGGGTGACGATTTCCGCAAATATTTGCAGCAACTCAAAACATAAAGAGTTTTAGCGGTTCTAGGCCGTAGATCCTGCTCAAGCAGCTATTTTATTTGTAGCAAATGAATAGTTTGGCAGAGTTTAGCATCCGCGTTGCGGCCTGCCACCTGCAACACACGCTGGTTAATTAGCGGCGGCGCAAGATGTGGATAAAGTCGCCGTTCAATGTTTGCTGTTCTAGCAGTTCGTTGCCGGTTTGCTTGGCAAAAGCCTGAAAGTCGCGCACCGACCCTGCATCAGTAGACAGTACTTTTAGCAACTGGCCACTGTTAAGTTCACCCAAAGCTTTTTTAGCTTTGAGGATAGGCAAGGGGCAGCTTAAGCCGCGGGTGTCGAGTTCTTTGCTGATGTACATAGTTGTATTCTAAGGTTTTTTGTGTAACTGCTGCAATACGCTGTGGTTTGGGCAAAGTTGCAGTTTGGGTCCGTTTTTGAGGTCGCTTTGGTGCTTAATCAGGCCTCTTGGGCAGATCTACAAACTGCGGCTCAATGCCCTTGCCCAGCAGCCAGTCGGCCAGCGCGTAGCCCGTGCCTGCGGGCCAGCATTTGGCTCTGTCATAGTCATACAGCCGGTATTCAGCCAATTCGGGCGATAGTTTGACATCGCCATGCGCCACCACATGGTAGGCAATGATGACCTGGTTCATGCGCTTAAATTCGTACACGCCCACCAGATTGACCTCGCTGCAGTCGAGGTTGGTTTCTTCTTTGACCTCGCGCGCAATGCCTTCTTTGGGGGTATCGCTGGCCTCCATAAATCCGGTGATAAGTGCAAACATTTTGCCCGGCCACGCCGCGTTGCGTGCCAGCAGCAGCTGGCCGTTGTAGTCCACAATCGCGGCCAGCACGGGCGTGGGGTTGTTCCAGTGTGTCCAGCTGCAGGTTGGGCAGCGCAGGCGCTCGACTTGGCCTGCATCCTCGTTGGCGCTGATCATTTGCAGCGGTGTTGCGCACTGGGTACAGAATTTAGGGGGTAAGGTCATACTATAAATTTAATAGCTGCTTGAGCAGGTTCTACGGCCTGAACGGCCTATTTGTTATATAAAAAGCCTTGAGTTGCAAGGCTTTTGGGTGCTACAAGGCGCGTACCATCAAGCCGGAAAAATCCCCGTCGACAAATACCGGTCACCCCGGTCGCATACGATAAACACAATCACTGCATTCTCCTCGCGCGCGGCTATTTGCTGCGCCACCCAGCAGGCCCCGGCGGCAGACACCCCGGCAAAAATACCTTCCATTCTGGCCATGTCACGGCACATATTTTCGGCGTCTAGCTGGCTCACGTAGATCAGCTCGTCCACGTTTTTGGGGTCATAAATTTTCGGCAAATACGCCTCGGGCCATTTGCGAATGCCCGGAATGCGCGACCCCTCGGACGGCTGCGCGCCGATGATGCGCACGGCCGGGTTTTTTTCTTTCAGGTACTTCGATACCCCAGTAATCGTGCCCGTCGTGCCCATGGCGCTGACAAAATGCGTCACCCGGCCGCCCGTTTGCTCCCAAATCTCAGGCCCCGTCGTTTCGTAGTGCACGCGCGGGTTGTCTTGGTTTGCAAACTGGTCTAGCACGCGGCCCTTGCCTTCGGTTTGCATTTTGTCGGCCAAATCGCGCGCATATTCCATGCCGCCGCCTTTGGGCGTCAATATCAGCTCAGTACCAAAGGCCCGCATCGTTTGCGCCCGCTCAACGCTCAGGTCCTCCGGCATGATCAGCACCATGCGGTAACCCTT